>CBIGSA010000023.1:0-20183 GCA_966192215.1 uncultured Devosia sp.
GGGCCGAGAGGCGGTCGCGCAGCAGGGCGGCCCGTTCGAAATCGAGCTGTTCGGCGGCCTGGTTCATGTCGCGCTGCAGGTGCTCCTGCACGCTGCGCGACTTGCCGGAGAGGAATTGCCGGGCGTCTTCGACCAGGCCGGCATAGCCTTCGAGGCTGATTTCGCGCGTGCAGGGGGCGGCGCAGCGCTTGATCTGGAATTGCAGGCAGGGGCGGGTGCGGGCGGCGTAGAAGCTATCCGAGCAGTTGCGGAGGAGGAAGGCCTTCTGCAGGCTGGCAATGGTGCGTCCAACGGCGGTGGCCGAAGCGAAGGGCCCGAAATAATGGCCCTGCCGGCGGCGCGTGCCGCGATGCTTGGTGAGCTCGGGCGCCTCGTGATCGGTGGCGATCAGGATATAGGGGAAGCTCTTGTCGTCGCGCAGCAGCACGTTGAAGCGGGGCTTGAGCCGCTTGATCATGTTGGCTTCGAGCAGGAGCGCTTCGGACTCGGTCTCGGTGCGCACGAATTCCATGCTGACCGTGGAGGCGATCATGCGCTGGAGGCGGACTTCGAGCGTGTCGGGGCGGGTATAGTTGGTGACGCGCGCCTTGAGGTTGCGGGCCTTGCCCACATACATGACCTCGCCTTCCGCATCGAGCATGCGATAGACGCCCGGCGCCGAGGGCAGCGTGCGGACGAAGGCACGAATGACTTCGTGGCCGCTGGGCGGTGGTGGAGTTGCGTCGTCGGTCATGAGCGTGGCGTGGGCGCGCGGCGCGCCGGATATTCGAGGTGCTGCCCGCCATCGAGGGCCAGCATCTGACCGGTCATGGAAGGCGTGTTGAGCAACATCAATACACCATCGGCGATGGCTTGTGGTCCGGCATGGTCGTTGAGCAACAGAGCATTGATATGGGCGTTGAAGGCGGCATTGTCCTGCCGCGCATGGGGCAGGACCGGGCCGGGGCCGATGGCATTGACGCGGATGGCGGGCGCCAGGGTTTGCGCCAGGGTGCGCGTGGCGCTCCACAGCACTGACTTGGACAGGGTGTAGCTGAAATAGGCCGGCGTCAAATGCAGCACGCGCTCGTCGATGATGTTGACGATATTGCCCGCTGCGCCGGATGGAAGCTGGGCGGCAAAGTCGCGGGAGAGGAAGACTGGCGCTTCGGCATGGACGGCGAAGTGTGTGTCCCACAGGGCCTCGTCGACATCGCGGGCGCTGTCGGGCTCGAAGGTCGAGGCATTGTTGACCAGGACGGTCAGCGGACCGAAGCAGGCGGCGGCCCTGGCAATGAGGGTGCGGCGCTGGGCGCGTTTGGCGAGATCGGCCTTGACCAGGTCGGCGCGGCCGCCCTTGCGGCGGATGGCGTCGCGCACGGCGCGAGCACCCTCGGCATTGGCGCGATAGTGGATGACGACGGCATGGCCGGCATCGGCCAAAGCCAGGGCAATGGCAGCGCCGATACGGTCGCTGGCGCCGGTGACGAGGGCGACTGATGAGGCCGGAATTGGGTTAGGGCGATTCGACATGAGAAGCGTGCGGGACCTTGTGCGCGGACCATAGGCCGCTTTGGGGGGGCGGTTCAATGCGTCGGCAACGGCAGATTTGCTGGGGTCTGCTGACAAGTTCGGACAGCAGCCTTGTCCTTTTGTTGACCGATATTCGGGCGTAGGCTTGTCACGTCACCGTGAGGCAGGTGGCCGCGCGGGGCATTTCCTTGAGGGGGAAGCAAATGGAAGTCATCGTGCCTATTCTGGTCCAGCTTGTCGGCGGCGGTGTCGGCGGCAATGTCATCGGACAAATCGCCAAGCAGCTCAACCTCGGCACGGCCGGCAATTCCATTGTCGGAGCGATTGGCGGCGTTGCCGGGACGTGGCTGGCCGGCATGATTCCCGGACTCGATGGTTTGGTCGGGGCTGCTGCCGGTGCCGCAGGCACGGCAGGCGGGCTCGACCTGGGCGCCCTGGCGGGTCAGGGCGCCACGGGCCTGGTCAGCGGCGGCATTCTCACCGCCATTGCCGGCCTCATCAAGTCATCTATGGCCAAGGCCTGAGCTTTACGATAGCGCTTCGAACGCTCCGGCACATGAGGCCGGGGCGTTTTCATATCCAGCCGATTGCAGCCACCATGTCTTCGCAAGCCGCCGATATCCGCACCGACAATGTCGGCCGCGCCATTATCCTGACGCTCATCACGATCGGGGTGTTCGGCATACAGGATGCGCTGTCCAAGATATTGGTGCAGACCTATTCGCCGTTCCAGATCACCATGATGCGCTATTGGGGCTTCGCCGCCTTCGCGCTGGTGCTGGTGATGCGGCAGGCGCCCCTGCGGCAGGCCCTCAGCTCGAAAGTACCGGTTCTGCAGACGCTGCGCGGCGTGCTGCTCATGGCCGATATCTGGTTTTTCGCGCTGGCCCTGCGCACGGTGCCGCTGGGCGAATTGCAGGCCATTACGGTGGTCTATCCGCTGCTGGTGACGCTGTTCGCCATTCCCATACTCGGGGAGAAAGTCGGTGTGTTCCGCTTCGTGGCGGTGGGCGTGGGCTTTGCCGGCGCGCTGGTGATCGTGCGGCCGGGTGGGTTGCCGCTGGACTGGGGCGTGGCCTTCGCATTGGCTTCGGCCACGCTCTATTCGATCTATATCGTCATCACCCGCAAGGTCAGCCAGCATGACAGCGCGGCGACGAGCATGGTCTATACGGCGAGTGTAGGCCTGGTGCTGTCAGGTGCGGTGGGCATCTTCTTCTGGCAGCCGATGGGGTGGGGCGATTTCCTGATGGTCGTGGCCATCATGGTCACGACCTGTGCCGGGCATGGCGTGATGGTCTATGCGCTGTCGATGGCGCCGGCCAGCGTGGTGCAGCCGTTCAACTATTTCTCGCTGCCCTGGGCGATTCTGCTCAGCGCCGTTGTCTTCGGGCACTGGATCGACCCGATCTCGCTGATCGGTGCCGCCATTATCGTGGGGGCGGGGCTGGTGGTTATGGCGCGCGAGCGGGTCAAGCGCGTGCCGGTGGTGCGGGAAGAGCTGACGCCGGGGCACGAATAGAACTCGCGCCCCACCGGGTGGCTACAGCACCACCTTGGCGTTTTCGCCGATCTTCGGGCTACGGCCGGTGACGACGGCGGTGAGCATGGAAATTGTGGTCACGATGCGACCCGGGCTGTCCCAGAGTTCGGCATCATTGGGCACCATCCTGATCACCCGAATGGCCGGGTCCTCAGGGCTGTCCCACCAGGCCTTGGCGAAGGGGCTCCAGAGTTCCTTGATGCGCGCCCGGTCATTGCTGATGGTCGCCTTGCCGCTCAAGGCGACATATTTGCTGGATTTGTGATCGGCGAAGCTGACGCTGACATGGGGAAATTCGGCGATCTGGTCGTCCTTTTCCCCATTGATGTCGGTCAGGAAATAGATGGCACCCTCGTCCTTCTCGACGGTGGCGGCCAGCGGACGGGCACGCTGCTCCTTGCCGTCCCAGGTCACGAACATCGCGATGCCGATGCGTTTGGCCAGTTCCCAGATCCGCGCGGCGTGATCGTCGTGTTCCTTGCCAGTCATGCTGGAATCACGGGACTGGCGATTGACCGGCTTGGCGCGCTTGGTTGTGGTGCCGGCTGCCCCCTTAACGGATTTGGTCGCAGCAGTGGTTCGGGCGGGCGCCTTCTTGCGGGCGGCGGCAGATGCGCTGGCGGGCTTGGTCGCGTTCTTGCCCGTCGCGGCTTTGCTGCGAGCGGGCTTCTTGTCTTCGGTAGTGGCGGCGGTGGCCATGATACAATCCCTTTCTCTGGTTGGTTGGGACAACGGACCAGGGGCCGGGGAGTTGCCTGCCGTGAAAGCAGAACGCCGCCCCGGAGGGCGGCGCTTGTTGGCTTAATTGCCGATGCAGAAGTAGCCGTTGGGGCCGTTGAAGCAGACGCTGCCACCACTATTGCCCGGATAGGTCGGCCATGGGCGAGGCGGGCGCGGGTTCCAGTGCGGCGGGCGCGGCGGATAGGGGTCCCAGTGCGGGGGCCGTGGCGGGCGCGGATTCCAGTGCGGCGGGCGATCCCAATCGTCATCGTCATGCCAACCGCCGCTGCGGCTCAGGTAATTGGCCGAGACCCAGCCATCGGGGCCGCGCTTTTCCACGAAGCACCAGCTGCCGCGGCAATATTGCACGTCAACTTCCTGGCCGCGGTAGAGGACGTCGACGCGGGCATAGCCCGTGCCGGGGCCGCTGCGGACGTTCACATTGCCAGTCGCATAGGCCGGTGCTGCGAAGGCGGTCGCAGTCGTCGCCAGAAGCGCCAGTGCCGCGAGGCCGCCAGCCATGAGTTTCTTGCTCAGAGCCATTGTCGATCTCCTTCGTTCTTGAGGCACCTAAATGCCTTTGAACGATAGAAAACACCCTGGCGGATGAACCGGACCTGAATGAGGCTTTCAGAGAGCGATCAGATATGGAGCAGGTCGACGAAGCGCTTGAGGCGATCGGCCAGTTTCTTGCGCTGTTTGGGCTTGAGCTCGCCCATGAGGGCCTCTTCGAGCTGGGTCCAGTGATCGGCAAGGCTGTTGCGGATGCGGCGGCCGCGCTCGGTAAGGGCCACGCCGGGCGCCAGTTCGGGACCGACGGCCTGGCGGGTGACCAGGTCGCGCTCGAACAGGCGGCTCAGGCGATTGTCCAGGGCCTCGCCGCTGAGGCCGAGTTCGGCCGCAAGCTCAGCTTCTGTGGTGCCCGACCGGCCCAGTTCGAACAGGATGGCGTCGTCGCCGGGCTCCAGCCCACGCTCCAGCAGCGGCAGCAACAGCGCCTTATGCGCGAGCTGCCCGGCCTCGATGAGCCGGTAAAGCGTTGATCGGGATGAAGGTCTGGACATGAGCGGGAAAATAGTCCGAACTCCTGCGGCGCGTCGATTGGCCTTCCCATCCTATCGTTAATCGTGGACGGACCAAGGCCTGTTATTGTTCACCCAGCGCAGATGAGTTATGCGTCGATTACGATGATCTCGTGAACGGAACGCCATGACCCAGGACCTTGCCCGTATCCGTGCTTTCGTCCAGGTCTTTGATTCCGGTGGTTTTTCCTCCGCCGCACGGCAGCATGGGCGCTCCAAGGCGCTGCTCAGCAAATATGTGACCGATCTCGAGGACTATCTGGGCGTGCGGCTGATGAACCGCACCACGCGCAAGCTCAGCCTGACCGAGGCGGGCGAAGCTTATTATCGCGAGGCCAGCGCGCTGTTGCAGCAGCTCGACGATCTCGATGCGACGATCACCGATCAGACCGCTGAGCCGCGCGGCTTGCTGCGGGTGTCGGCACCGCGCAATTTCGGCGAGTCCACGCTGGCGCCGGCCATCTACGAATACTTGGCGAAGTATCCCAAGGTGGCGCTCGACCTGCGGCTTGAGGATCGCTATGTCGACCTGGTCGATGAGGGGATCGACGTCGCCCTGCGCATTTCGACGCTGGCCGATTCCTCGCTGATCGCGCGCAAGATTGCCGACATGCATGTGGTGGTGGGGGCAGCGCCAGGCCTGCTCAAGCAGCATGGCGTGCCCAAGCATCCTGAAGACCTGCGGCATCTGCCCTGCATTATCGATGTGAACCTGCAGGGCCAGTCAAACTGGCGCTTCATCGAGGACGGCAAGACGATTTCGGTGCCGGTCAGCGGGCCGCTGCGGGTCAATTCTCCGCTGGCAGCGCGCACAGCGGCGATCATGGGTCTCGGATTTGTCGTATTGCCGTCCTATCTGGCGGACCCGGCGGTGGTCAGCGGCGAACTTGTGCCGGTGCTGGCCGACTACCTGCCGACCGGCCAGACGCTGCAGGCGGTTTATCCGCATCGGCGGCATCTGGCGGGTAAGGTGCGGGCGCTGATCGACCATCTGGTCGAGTGGTTCCAGAACCATCCTGTCAGCTAGGGGCAAGAATTGAGTCTCGGTTTCGTCTGGCGTCGCGTGATCGGCGTCGTTTCCATTCTGCTGGCGCTTGCCACACCTGCGCTGGCGCATCCGCATATTTTCATCGATGCCAAGGTGACCGTGGCGTTCGACGCCAATGGTGCCGTGACGGGTCTCAGGCATGCCTGGACGTTCGACAGCGCCTTCTCGGCCTGGATGGTGCAGGGGCTGGATACCAATGGCGACCGGGAGACCAGCCCGGAGGAAATGCAGGGCCTGGCCGACGAGAATATGGTCGGCCTGGCCGATTATGGCTTTTATACCTATGCCGGCGAGGGCGATGCGCTGATGGCGTTCACGCCCCGGGGCGACCAGCGCATGGTCTACCAGGATGGGCGGGTGACGCTGAGTTATTCGGCCGATGCCGTGACGCCGATGCCGGTGAATGGGCGGTTCGAGCTGGCGGTCTATGATCCGGAATATTACGTCGCCATCAGCTTTGCCGATGTCAGCGATGTGACGCTGGAAAACGCGCCGGCAAGTTGCGCGGCCGTGCTGGAACCGCCCAAGCCGATGGATCCCGAGGTCGAGCAGCGGCTTTATGCACTGGGGCCGGAAGTGCTGGAACTGCCGCCGGACCTGGCAGCGGCGATGCGCGGTACGCAAGGGCTGATCGTGGTCACCTGCGGCGACGTGGCAGTGGCGGCGCCGGCCAGTGCGCTGGAGGCGGCGAACCAGGTGGCCGAAGCCCGCCCGGCAATGCCCTTTGGCGGGCCGCCGCCCGAGCCGGGGCTGAACCTCCCGCGAACCGGGTTTTTCGGCTGGCTGCAGGACCAGCAGCGCGCCTTCTACGGTGCCATGACGGCATCGCTGGATGCGCTGCGGACCGACTGGACGGCGTTCTGGGTGCTGGGCGGGCTGAGCTTCCTCTATGGCATATTCCATGCTGCCGGGCCGGGGCATGGCAAGGTGGTGATCTCGTCCTATGTGCTGGCCAACGAGACGCAGTTGCGGCGCGGGGTGCTGCTCAGTGTGCTGTCGGCCATGCTCCAATCGCTGGTGGCCGTGGTGTTCGTCCTGATCGCGGCGGGCGTTTTGGGCATGACCAGCCTTGCCATGGGCGATGCGGCCAACTGGATCGGCATCGCCTCCTACGCCCTGGTGGCGCTGCTGGGCCTGTGGCTGGTGATGCGCAAGGTATTCGGCTGGGGCGCGCATCACCACGAGGACATGGCCCACAAGGCGCATGAGCATCTGCATGGGCACGATCATCACGATCATGATCACCATCACGGGCACGACCATGACCACGATGGCCATGCGCATGTGGTGACGCGGGAGGCGGCGGGCGGGAGCCTGCGCGAACAATTGGGCGTGGTGCTGGCGGTGGGGCTGCGGCCCTGTTCGGGAGCACTGGTTGTGCTGGTCTTTGCCTTGTCGCAGGGCCTGCTGCCGGCAGGCATCGCGGCGGTTTTCCTGATGGGCGCCGGCACGGCGATCACGGTGGCCGCGCTGGCGACGATCGCGGTGACGGCCAAGGGCCTGGCGGGCCGGATTGGCGGGGTGGAAAATCCGGTGACAGCGGCTGTCGTATGGTGGCTGGAACTGCTGGGGGCGGCGCTGGTGTTGGCATTTGGCGTGCTCCTCCTGATAGCCAGCCTTTAGCGCGACCCATCGCCGCCTTGCGGATGGCGGGGAAGCCGCTATGGTGCGCGCAGCCTAGAACCCTTCCAAACTGGCGCTTCATGTCCGACTCCCTGCCGTCCGATCACCCCTTCGTCAAGCCGCCCAAGGTGGGCGTGCTGCTGCTCAATCTGGGTACGCCCGACGGAACGGATTATTGGAGTGTACGGCGCTATCTCAAGGAATTTCTCAGCGATCCGCGCGTCATCGAGACGCCGAAATGGCTGTGGTGGCCCATCCTGAACCTGGTGATCCTGAGCTTCCGGCCGCAGAAGAGCGGCCATGCCTATGCGCAGATCTGGGACAAGGAAAAGAATGAAAGCCCGTTGCGGGTGATCACGCGGGACCAGACCGAAGCGCTGGCGCAGCGGCTGGCCGGGCACGAGAACATCGTGGTCGATTTCGCGATGCGCTATGGCAATCCCTCGACGCGCAGCGTGCTGGAAAAGATGCAAGCGGCGGGGTGCCAGAAAATCCTGCTCGTTCCGCTCTATCCGCAATATTCGGCGACGACGACGGCGACGGCCAATGACAAGGCGTTCGATGCGCTGCGCGACATGCGCTGGCAGCCCGCCGTGCGCACCACACCGGCCTATTTCGACGACCCTGCTTATGTCGAGGCGCTCGGGAATTCGATCCGCGACGGCGTGGCGGCGCTGGATTTTGAGCCGGATCTGGTGATCACCAGCTACCACGGCATGCCGGTGGAGTATCTCGAGCGTGGCGATCCCTATCATTGCCAATGCCTCAAGACGACACGGCTGGTGCGCGAATACCTGGGCTGGGACAAGGACCGGATCATGGTGACGTTCCAGAGCCGGTTCGGGCCCACGAAATGGCTGGAACCCTATACCGATGTAACGCTGGCGGCGCTTCCGAGCCGGGGTGTCAAGAAGGTGGCCATCCTGGCGCCAGCCTTTTCAGCGGACTGCATCGAGACACTGGAAGAGATCGCCATGCAGGGGCGGGACAGCTTCATGGAGGCCGGCGGCGAGAAGTTTGCCTATATTCCATGCCTCAATGACAGCCCCGGCGGCATGGACATGATCGAGACTGTGGTGCGGCGGGAATTGAGCGGCTGGCTCTGACTGGTCAGTGCCGACCATGAGCACAGAGCTCGTGCTAGCTCGCCTTCCCACCGTCGATGATGGCCTTTACTTCGCGTTCCACCGTATCGAGGATGCGGTTGATGGCGGCAACGGCGGCCTCGGCATCGCTGGCCAGGATGGCGTCGGCCAGGTCGCGGTGGATGGGGAAGGAGTCCAGCCCGAAATTGTCGGCGGCTAAGGGGGATGAGCCGCCGCGTTCCAACGCGTGGTCGAGATTGACCAGAAGCTGGCCATACATGGGGTTGCCCGAGGCATCATAGACGGCGCCGTGGAAGGCGTGATCGGCCTTGCGCCAGGGGCGGCCGGCATCGACCTCGGCCAGCAGCAGATCGCAGAGGCGGGAGATGTCCTGGCGCTGGGCCGTGGTGGCGTTGATGGTCGCCTTGCGGACGACGTCGTTTTCCAGCGTGCGGCGGATTTCCATAAGGCGGAGCAGGGCTTCGCCTTCGAGCCGGACCATGGTGGGCACGAGGCCGCGCGAGGCCTGGACGCGGGCGGAAAGATAGGTGCCGTCGCCGCGTCGGCGGCGGATGATGCCGAGCCCCTCCCAGCGGTTGAGGGCTTCCCGGATGGTGGAGCGGCCGACGCCGAGCGTGGCGGCCAACGAGACTTCCGGTGGCAGGCGATCGCCGATCTTGAGGCCGGAGCGCTCGACCATGTCGGCCAAGGCATCGAGCACCGCCACGCCGCGAGTGCGGGTTTCAAGCGGTTCCAGATAGCTCAATGCGCTCTGTCTCACGGCGCCTATGCTCCTCGGCATGGATGGGTGGAGCCACACACACCACAGTTTGCGCCGTTTGTCAGCCTCGCGATGAGACGCGGTGTCCCGCAGGGGCGGCGAGGCCGAGCAGATCGGTGAGGGCTTCGATCAGCAGATCCATCTGCGGGCGAGAATTGTAGCCCTGCACCGAGAGCCTGATGATGCAGGTGTCCTGCCAGCGGAAGACCGGAATTTCGATGCGATACTTGTCGTAGAGCGCCAGCTTGAGCGCGTCGGTATCGCAATCGGGCAGGGGCATGGCGACCATTTGCGGGGCGCAGAATTCGGGCGTGCTGAGCGGGGCGAGGCCGGTGCGCTCGGCGAGGCGCCGGGCGGTATCCTGCGCCAGGGCCTGGCAATGCGCGGCGACCGAGGCCCAGTCGTTTTCCCGGCGATAGTCGAGCGCGGCGGGAACGGTGAGCCAGGGGGCGGGATCGCGGGTGCCCTGCATTTCGAGTTCATCGATAAAGGGGGAGTTGCCGAAGGCGCCCTTAGCGCCGGGTTCCTTGGACTTGTCGGTCCAGCCGTGGCTGATGACCAGCGGATTGATGAGGGGCTGCACTTCTGGCCGGGCGTGGAGGAAGGCCGAGCCCTTGGGGGTCATCAGCCATTTGTGGCAATTGCCAGCGTAGAAATCGGCGCCGAGCCTGTCCAGTTCGAGCCGGATGTGGCCGGGCGTATGGGCGCCGTCGATGACGCTCCAGATGCCGCGTTTGCGAGCTTCGGCGATGGATCGCTCGATGGGGAAGAGCAGGGCGGTGGGCGAGGTGATGTGGCTGAGGAAGAGGACGCGGGTACGCTCGGTCATGCCGGCGAGGATCGCATCGGTGAACTGGGCCTCGGAGGTGAGGGGCAGGGGCACCTTGACCACGACTATCTCGGCGTCGGTCTTGCGGCAGACATAGGCCCAGGTCTTTTCCAAAGCGGAATATTCGTGATCGGTGGTGAGGATCTGGTCGCCGGGCTTCAGGTCGAGCGACTGGGCGACGATGTTGAGGCCAAGCGTGGCATTGGTCAGGCCGACGATATTGTCCGGCGTGGTGCCCAGCTCCTCGGCCAGGGCAATGCGAGGCACGCGCATGGTCTCGGTCAGGTTGCGGCCGAGGAATTCCACCGGCTGGCGCTCGAGCTCGAGCTGCCATTCCTGATATTTGGCGAAGACGGGGCGGGGGCAGGCGCCGAACGAGCCATGGTTGAGGAAGACGACATCCTCGCGCAGGAGGAATTGCCGGGCGAGATTTTCGGACACTTCAGCGGCCTTTCAGGGTCGGATCGAGGGCATCGCGCAGGCCGTCGCCGAAGAGCGTCGTCGCCAGCACTGTGATGGCGAGGGCGGCGGTCGGGAAGACGGCGAGATGCCAGTAGAAGAACATGAAATCGATGCCCTCATTGATCATCTGGCCCCAGGTGGGCGTGGGCGGGGGCACGCCGATGCCGAGAAAGGAGAGGCTGGCTTCGAGCATCATTGCCAGCGGAATGGCGAGGACGAAGCCGACGATGATGGGGGAGATCGAATTGGGAATGAGGTGACGGCGGATGATGTACCAGGGCGAGGCGCCAAGCGCCTGGGCGGCACGGACGAATTCCTTTTCGCGGAAGGCCTTCACCTGCGCACGGACCAGCAGACACACCTGCACCCAGCCGAACAGGGCGGCGATGAGCACGATGGTGAAATAGCCGCCGCGGGTGAGGGCGCCGAGCAGCATGGCAGCGAGCAGTGGTGGCACCACCGAGAAGAGTTCGATGATGCGCATGATGACCCAATCGGTCCTGCCGCCGAAATAGCCGGCGAGTGCGCCGAGCGGAATGCCAATGATGACGCTGAAGGCCGCGGCGGCGAAGCCGATGGTCAGCGAGACGCGGGCGCCATAGACGATGCGCGTGTAGAAATCTCGGCCGAGATTATCGACGCCGAACCAGTGTTCGGCCGAAGGGAAGGCCAGGGCCTCGGTGAGGAACAACTGGGCATCGGGCGGGGCCGGCGTGATAAGTGGCGCAAAGATCGCCATCAGGATCAGCAAGGCGAGCACCACGCCGGCGACGATGGCCGCCTTGTTGCCGGTGAAGCGGCGCCAGGCGAACCAGAGCGGGTTGCGCTGGCGGTAGGCGGGGGCGACGGCTTCTGAGATCATGGCTCGCCTCCGACGCGGATGCGCGGATTGATGAGAGCATAGACGATGTCGCTCAGCAGGTAGGCGATGCAGTACATGAACGTAATCATCAGCATCAGCGCCATTTCGAGCGGATAGTCGCGGCCTTCGATGGAGGAGACGAAATAGGCGCCCAGGCCCGGTACGCGGAACATGGCTTCGACGAAAATCGAGCCGGTGGCCGTGCCGATGAACATGGGCAGGAAGACGGTGACCAGGGGGATGGCCGAGTTGCGCAGCACATGCTGGAAGACGATGCGGTTCTCGCTGAGGCCCTTGGCGCGGAGGACGGTGACGAAGGGGCGGTTGAGCGTGTCGAGCATGGCCGAGCGGGTATAGCGGGCATAGGTGGCCAGCGGGATCAGCGCATAGGCGACAATGGGCAATATCCAGCGCTCGGGCTTGCCCCAGCCGCTGGCGGGCAGCCAGTTGAGCCAGACGGCGAAGACCAGGATGAGCAGCATCGAGGTGACGAAGACCGGGATGGTGAGGCCGAGCGTGGCCAGGGTTGAGGCGAAATAATCGATCCAGCTATTGCGATTGAGCGCGGCGGCCATGCCGAGCAGGATGCCGAGCGGCGCGCCGATGATGACGCCGAGCCCGCCGAGCACAAGGCTGGGCACCCAGGCGCGCGAGAGGAGCTGTGTCACGGTTTCGCCGGGGCTTTGATAGGGCACGCCGAAATCGAAATGCAGTACGCCCCACATGTAGCGCAGATATTGCACATGCAGCGGCTGGTCGAGGCCGAGCTGGGCCATGAGCTTGGCGCGCACAGCCTCGGATACCGGCATGTCATTGGCATCGAACGGGCCGCCGGGAATGGCATGCATCATGAAGAAGATGATGAGCGAGACGACGATGAAGGTGACGGCAACCGAGACGAGGCGGCGGAGGATGTAGGTCAGCATTGAACACCTCCGGCATTGAGTATGCGGGTCGATACTCCCACCCTGCTCGATAACGGGCTTAGCAAGAGGCTAAGTCCTATCTCGCTTCCCTCCCCACGAGGGGGAGGGTGGGTGGCTCCCGAGATGTTCAGCCTGCGCCTCCCTCCCCCTTGTGGGGAGGGATTGAGGGCGGGGGTGGGTTTGGCCACGATGCGCATAACGTCCGCCCTCAATTCGTTACGATCGCCTCGACCCGGTGGCCCGGGGCGATGGTGACCAGTTGCGGGGTGGCGCTGGGGGCCATGCCGGTCTGGATGACGCTATAGCGCGGGGTTTGCGCCTCGATCTCTGCCGCGGCGAGGAAGGTGCGCTGGCGCTTGTCGCGGGGATTGGCGGCCGGGATCGCGTCGAGCAAGGCCCGGGTATAGGGGTGCTGGGGTTCGGCAAAGATGCGGGCGGTGGGTGCTTCCTCGACGACGCGGCCGCGATACATGACGACGACACTGTCGGTGAGGGATTTGACCGTGGACAGGTCGTGGCTAATGAACAGCATGGACAGGCCCATTTCGGCCTGGAGCTGTTTGAGCAGGCCGATGATCTGCGCTTTGACGGTGACGTCGAGGGCGGAGGTGGGCTCGTCGGCGACGAGGACGCTGGGGCCGAGAATGAGGGCCCGGGCAATGGCAACGCGCTGTCGCTGGCCGCCGGAGAGTTCGTGCGGATAGCGCGAACCGAAATTGCGCGGCAGGCCGACGCGTTCGAGCCAGTCGAGCGCCTTGTCGGTCTGTTCGCGGGCGGTACCCAGCCCATGGATGTGCAGGGGCTCGGCAATGATCTGGGCCAGGGTCATCATCGGGTCGAGCGCCGAATAGCTATCCTGGAAGACGATCTGCATGCGGCGTCGGAAGCTCTTGAGGTCATCCGGGTCGAGCCCGGAAATGTCAGCGCCATCGACGAGAATCTGGCCGGTGCTGGGCTCGGTGAGGCGCATGGCCATGAGGCCGGTCGTGGTTTTGCCGGAGCCGGATTCGCCGACGAGGCCGACAATGCGGTTGCGCGGCAGCACGATATCGACGGGGCGGACGGCGTGGAAATCGCCATAGGAGGTGAGAAAGCCGGTGCGGCGGCGGACGCGGTAGGTCTTGGCGAGACCGCGCAGTTCGAGCGCGGGAGCGGTGTCGGTTTCGTCGGCCGAGGGAGCGAAGCTGGTCTTGAGGCTGGCGAGCAGGGTCTTCGTATAATCGTGTTGCGGCGCGTCGAAAATCTGCTGCACCGGGCCTTCCTCCATCACCTCGCCATTGAACATGACCAGCACGCGATCGACGGTTTCGGCGATGACGCCGAGATCGTGGGTGATCATGATCAGCGCCATGCCGAATTCGGCCTGCACCTGCTTGATGAGCTGGAGAATCTGCGCCTGGATGGTGACGTCGAGCGCGGTGGTCGGCTCGTCGGCAATCAGCACTTTGGGGCGGCAGGAGAGGGCCATGGCGATCATGGCGCGTTGCAGCATGCCGCCGGACAGCTGGTGCGGATAGTAACCGAGGACATCGCGCGCGTTCTTGATTTCGACGCGAAGCAGAAGCTGTTCGGCTTCGGCCAGGGCCTCGCGCTGGCTGACCTTGCGGTGGGCGCGGATGGTTTCGGCGATCTGGTGCCCGATGGTGAAGACGGGGTCGAAAGCCGTCATCGGGTCCTGGAAGATCATGGCGGCAGAGCGGCCGCGCAGGCGGGCCAGGTCTTCCCTGTTGGCCCGAAGGACATCGGTGCCGTCGAGGCTGAGCGTGCCGGTGACCTTGGCGGTCGCGGGCAGCAGGCGCAGCAGGGCCATGCAACTGACCGACTTGCCGGAACCGGATTCCCCGACAATGCCGAGGCTTTCGCCCTCTTTGACGGCAAAGCTGACGCCGCGGACGGCATGAACCTCGCCGCCATACTGGCTGAAGCTCACCTTGAGGTCATGGATGTCGACAAGCGGCATGGGTGGGCCCTGAATATTAGCGCTTCCCGGGGAGGTGCCGGGAAGCGCAGGCGCGATCGGGATTACTGCTTCGTCAGGTGCGTGAAGAAGTAGTGTGCCAGGCGATCGAGCGGGGTAAAGCCCAGGGCATTGGGCGTGGAGGCGTCGCCGCCGAGCTGGTCGGAAATGACGGCTGTGGTGACCGGATGGACGAGCGGGACGATCAGGCCCTGATCGATCATGATCTGCTCGGCCTGGGCATAGAGGCCATAGCGGGTATCCCAATCGCTCTCGGAATCGGCCTGGGCGACGAGGGCGTCATATTCCGGGATGAAGTAGCCGTGGCGGCCGCCATTGTAGAAGATGCCGTAGAAGTTGGACGGATCGAGATAGTCGTATTCATAGGGTGCGATGAAGATATTGTTCTTCTTGTTGCGCAGGCCATCCATCCAGTCGGCGCCGGGCAGGACGCGGATATTCATGGTGATGCCAAGGACTTCCTTGAACTCGGCCTGGAGATACTGCGCCATGGCCGGGATGATGGCGCCGTTATAGCCGCCTTCCTCGCGGTACCAGATCTCGATTTCGGGGAAGCCTTCGCCATTGGGGAAGCCGGCGTCGGCCATGAACTGCTTGGCTTTTTCCGGGTCGAAGGTCGCCTGGGCGACGACGTCGGGATTGTAGCCAGGATAGCCGGGCGGCAGGATGGAGCCGGCCGGGATGGCGATGTCCTTGAGGACGGTCGAGGTCAGCTCGTTGCGATCCACGGCATAGTAGAAGGCGCGGCGGACATTGACGTCGTTGAAGGGCTCGGAGTCGAGGTCATAGGAAATGTAGGATGTGGCGAAGACCGCGTTCTGGCGGATGCCGTCGGGATAGCGCTGGGTCGCGACGGGCACCTGGCCGGTATTGAGGAAGGAATAGTCGGCGTCACCGGCGAGGAAGGCCGGCAGGCCGACTTCGGGTGCGCCCAGGGTCGGGTCGACTTCGAGGCGGTCGATCTGGGCCTGCCAGGGGCCGGTGTAGGTATCGGACTTGGTGAAGACGACGGAATTGTTCGACTTCTCCCAGCTCTCGATTTCGAACGGGCCGGAGGAGACGATGGACTCGACATTGACGGCCCAGTCGTCGCCGAGCTCGTCGACCTTGTGCTTGGGCACGGGGTACCAGAGGCTGGTGACGGAGGGGAGATAGGGCTTGGGCGCGACGGTGGTGACCTCGATTGTCAGGTCATCGACGGCCTTGAGGCCGAGGGTCGAAACGTCGGCGGTGCCCTCGGTCACTTCCTTCCAGCCCTTGATGCCGCCGGCAAAGTCCCAGTACCAGGCGAAATCATAGCCTGACGTGGCGGCGCGCTGCAGGGCGAAGACATAGTCTTCCGCGGTCAGCGGTTCGCCATCGGACCAGACAAGGCCGGGGCGGAGCTTGAAGGTCCAGGTGAGGCCGTCTTCGGACTGGCTCCAGCTTTCGGCTGCCATGGGCGTCAGCTCGAATTCCTTGTCGAAGGTGGCAATCGGCACCTGGAGGAGTTCGGCAAACGTGGCCCGGTCATAGACCGTCTTCATGTAGTCCATGTAGGTGCCCGTCGTGGACTGGCCGGGCGCGACGACGGTCGTCTGTGCCAAAGCCGGGGCGGTCATGGCGGTCGCCAGGGTCAGCACCCCGGCGATCTTGAGCAATGCGTTCATCTAAAGCTCCCTCCTTGTTGCAGAGCCAGTTTCTGGACGTTTCCCGTATGCCGGCGCCTTGGGTGGCGCCGGTCGTTCTGGTGGCCGATGACGGATCGGTTTCCCCTCGATATCCGTCAAATGACATATGTCTGACAAATGCATTTGGACTTGGCAAGCGCTGCTGTGGATAGGTGCGGATTATCTTATCGCTTGCCACTCATCAGGCTGCGGGCGGCGTTTTCAATGGCGGCGGCATCGATGCCGAAATGGGCGTAAAGGTCGTTGACCGTGCCGGTCTGCCCGAAGTGCTCGACGCCCAACGTGATGGTGCGATGGCCGAGGACGCTGCCGAGCCAACCCAGCGTGGCCGGATGGGCATCGATGGCTGTCACGAGACCGGCGCGATAGGGCATATCGGCCAGAAGTGTCTCGATATGGCTGCGGGCGGCATGATCGCCATGGAGGCGCGCGCGCTGGGCGGCGTGCCAGCCGGCATTGAGGCGGTCGGCGGAGGTGACAGCCAGCACGGCGACATTGCGCCGGTCGCCGCCAAGGGCACCGGCCGCCGTGATGGCCTCGCTGGCGAGGACGCCCTGATAGGCGATGACGACGTCGCATTCGGGCGTGGGGGGCTTGAGCCAATAGGCGCCGCGAATGATGCCGTCAGCCAGAGCCTTGTCCACCTCGCGGGGGACCTGCTCGATGCTGCGGGTGGAGAGGCGCAGATAGACCGAGCCGCCGGTGACGTCGCGGGGCCAGTCGGCCAGGTCCGGGCGGGCGTCGCCCGAACGCTGCATATAGTCGAAGGCCCAATCCATGATGACGGAAAGTTCGTCGGCAAAGGCCGGCTCGAAGCTGGCCAGCCCATCCTGCGCCATTCCGATCAGGGGCGAGGCGATGGATTGATGCGCGCCACCTTCGCCGGCCAGCGAAACGCCGGATGGCGTGGCGACCAGCAGGAACCGGGCATCCTGGTAGCAGGCATAGTTGAGCGCATCGAGGCCGCGCGAAATGAAGGGGTCGTAGAGCGTGCCGATCGGCAGCAGGCGTTCGCCGAAGAGCGAATGGCTGAGGCCGGCGGCGCCAAGGACGAGGAACAGATTCATCTCGGCTATGCCTAACTCCAGATGCTGACCCTCCGGAGTAAAGCGCCACTTTTGGGCACTGGGGATAGATTCCTTCTGGAAGACATCGACCATCTCCCTGTTGGCATAGAGGTTCCGCCGGTTCACCCAGGTGCCCAGATTGGTCGAAACGGTGACGTCGGGCGAGGTAGTGATGATGCGGCGGGCGAGGTCGCTGTCGGTCTTGGCGATGGCGTCGAGGATCTTGCCGAAGGCGGTCTGGGTTGAGGTAGGGCCGGCGCCGACGAATTGCGGGCCGATGGTGGCGACGGAGGGTGCCGCATGACGGCGGGATTCGGTAGTATTGAACGGGACATTGGCGAGGAAGCGCTCGATACCGTCAGGGTCCGCCATGCCCTCCAGCCGATCCCATTCGTGGCCTTCGCGGACATTCATGGCTTGGCGCAACTGGTCGATCTGGGCTGATGTCATCTGGCCGGCATGATTGTCCTTATGGCCGGCCAGGGGTGTGGCCCAGCCCTTGACCGTATAGGCGATGAAAACGGTGGGCTTGTCGCTGCCGGTAGCTTCGAACTGTTCGAGGAGGCTCGGGATGCAATGGCCGCCCAGATTGGCCATGAGCTCGGCCAATTCGGCATCGCTGCGGCGGGCGAGGAGGGCAGAGACGTCGCCCTGGTCGCCGATTTCGTCGCTCAGCCGCTCGCGCCAGGCAGCCCCGCCACGGAACATGAGGGCCGAATAAATGGCGTTGGGGGCGCCATCGATCCAGGCCTTGAGCTTGTCGCCGCCGG
The DNA here is from genome assembly GCA_966192215.1 of uncultured Devosia sp. Classification (GTDB taxonomy): domain Bacteria; phylum Pseudomonadota; class Alphaproteobacteria; order Rhizobiales; family Devosiaceae; genus Devosia. The sequence continues at coordinate 17,959 of CBIGSA010000023.1, forward strand.
GCTCGGCAAAGGCGGCGCGTTGCAGGGCGCCATATTTGAGCGTCACCACATTCCAGTCGAAGGCGCGGAAGATGGCTTCGATGCGGTCGTAGAGGCCTTCGCGGACGACGCCGTCGAGGCTCTGGCGGTTGTAGTCGATGATCCACCAGGTGTTGCGCAGCCCGTGTTTCCAGCCTTCGAGCAGGCATTCATAGACATTGCCCTCGTCGAGCTCGGCATCGCCGACCAGGGCGACCATGCGACCTTCGGGGCGTGATGTATCGGCCCAGGGCTTGGCGCGGACATAGTCCTGGATCAGCGAAGCGAAGGCCGTGAAGGCGACGCCCAGGCCGACCGAGCCGGTGGAAATGTCGACGTCATCGGTATCCTTGGTGCGGCTGGGATAGGACTGGGCGCCGCCAAAGGCCCGGAAATTCTGGAGTTTTTCGAGGCTCTGCTTGCCGAAGAGATACTGGATGGCGTGGAAAACCGGGCCGGCATGGGGCTTGACCGCAACGCGATCTTCGGGCTTCAGCACGCCGAAATAGAGCGCGGCCATGATGGCCGCCATGGAGGCCGAGCTGGCCTGGTGGCCGCCGACCTTGACGCCATCGATATTGGGGCGGATGTGATTGGCGTGGTGGATCATCCAATTGGAGAGCCACAGGGCTTTCCTGGTCAGCGCCTCGATACTGGCGATCCGGTCCATGCTTCCCCTCCAGATACAGCGCCATGACTTTGCGCCTTGTGGCGTGGCAATTCTCGTCTATTTTTGCCCATGATGCGCAATATCGCGCAGGATTTGCGCAATCGGGAGCAGGAAAATGGCGGAAACCATTACAATGGAGCTGAGCGCCATTGACCGGAAAATCCTGCGGGCGTTGCAGGAGGATGGGCGGATGACCGTGCAGGCGATTGCCGACCGGGTGGGCCTCAGCGCCTCGCCCTGCCTGCGCAGAATACGCCAGATGGAGCGGGCGGGCATAATTGCCGGCTATAGCGCGACGGTTGACCAGAAAGCGGTGGGCCTGCCGGTTTCGGTGTTCATCTCGATCAAGCTGGAGCGGCAGCGCAGCCATGAACTCGACGCCTTCGCGGCGGCGATCGGGCGTTGGCCGGAGGTGATGGAGTGCTACCTGATGACCGGGCAGTTCGACTTCCTTCTGCGGGTGGTCTGCGCCGATCTGGGGGCTTACGAGCAGTTCCTGCGCGAGCGGCTGACGCAGGTGGAGGGCGTGGCCAGTATCGAAAGCAGCTTCTCGCTGGGGCAGGTGAAGGTGTCCCGGGTGCTGCCTTTGTGAGGTCGCACCAGGGGCGAATTGGCTAGCAGACTGTCAGCATCGAGTGCGGGAACGCGCGATTCCGGCTACCAGCCCGAACCGGCGAAATCGGGCGGGGTGACGTTGACCAGGCCGCGGCCGACTATGTAGCTGCGATCCACCCAGCCGGTGCCGGGAATGCGGCACCATTGGGTGGCGCCATCGCCGCGCAGGCTGTAGCCGGCATCGCCGATCCAGGTGCCGTGCGTGGAGTCGGAGTCGTTCTGCGTGCAGGCGTCGATGGGAATTTCCGCGCCGTCAGACAGGCGGGTGACAATGGCATAGCGGAAGCCCGGTCCCTCATGCACGGCGATATTGCCGCCCGAGACGCGGGCGGTGACCGTGAGCGCCTGGGCCGGCAGGGCGGCGGCGAGGCCGATGAGGATGGCGAGGGGCAGGGCGCGCATGGCAGGTCTCGTGCAGTGACCGGACCGGTGTGGCACGGCTCTGTGGCGAGGCCAAGGCGGGCTCAGTAGCGGATGGGACGGCGGCGCTTGATTTCGGCGATGCGGTCGGCATCGCCGGCATTGAGGAAGCGGCCGCGCTCGAGGATTTCGAGCGTATACTCGTCATAGGTCAGGCCCAGCGCCTGGGCACGGCGGGCGCGCATCACGGAGATGGCGTATGGCGCGTCGAAGGCGGCCTTCTTGGCGGCGCTCCATTCGAAGAAATTGCCGATGCCATTGCGGCCCCAGGGCGGCGCATCGTCATCGAGCGGCGGGCCGTTATTGGAGAGGCGGGGCGCCGGGGCGGCGGAGGGATGCTGCGACATGCAGCAATGATGGGCCGGAGCGGGGCGGGCGTCCAACGAATGTTTTCGATTCCGGCGATTGGTCGGGCCGATGCATGGCGCGGCCTCAGCCGGGATCGCCGTCGGGCGGGGACTGGTGAGGTGGTGGTGGTGCTCCTCGAATGCAGCGCGCCAGC
>CBIGSA010000024.1:0-19833 GCA_966192215.1 uncultured Devosia sp.
TCGCGGACTGACCATAAACCTGCCGCCGCGGAATGGCCTGGTGGCAATTTTCACTGCCCCCGATGGAACGCAGATCGAAGTGGTTCAGGAGGGTGGCAAGCGTCCGCCCGAAGAGCCCTGGATCTCCATGCCGAATACCGGCGCACCGGCAGTTTAGCCAATCGCTGCCGACTTCGGGCCGCTACTCGTACAGGAACAAGAATGAGCATATCACAGGATGGACTGCGTCTCGGTATCCTTGGCACTGGGGGCATCGTTCGCCTTGCCGTGCCACAGATGCAGCAGTTTGCCGGGGTGCAGATCGCCGCTATCGCGTCCCGCAGCCAGGACAAGGCCACGGCCATAGCGCAGGAGCTGGGCATTCCCACGGCCCTTGGGTCCTATGAGGCACTGATCGCGGACCCCACTCTCGAGGCGATCTACGTCGCCCTGCCGATCACCATGCATACCGAATGGACGCTCAAGGCCCTCGCCGCCGGCAAGCATGTGCTATGCGAAAAGCCGCTGGCGCCGAGTTCGGCAGAGGCGCGGCGTATTGCGAGCGAGGCGACCCGGCATAATTGCGTGGTGATGGAAGGCTTCATGGTGCGGCATCATCCGCAGTGGAAAGCCGTTGACCAGATCATAGCCGACGGACGCATCGGCACCGTTCGGGCCGTGCAGGGCATGCTGACGCGGACGCCGCCCAATGCCTTCGATCCTGCTGCCATCGCCAATCGGGCCGAGCTGGGCGGCGGCGTGCTGCTGGATGGCGGATGCTACATGGTTCACCTGTCGCGCCTGGCCTTCGGCGGCGAGCCGCAGCGGGTTGCGGCGGTGGCTGATATCGAGCCCGCAGTGGGCGTAGCGACCTATTTCAGTGCCATGATGGAGTTCAAGACCGGTATCGCCAGCTTCACCCTTTCGTCGCGCCTGCGCCGGTTCCAGCGCTTCCTGATTGTGGGCACCGAGGGAAGCCTCGATGTCCGCGTTCCCGTCATGCCGCATCCGACCCGCGCCACCCAGGTTGTTGCCGACTACCGGGACACTCCGCTGACGGCCGATCCGGAAGTGCTGGACTTCGGTCCGGTGCCGTCCTTCCGGGCGCAGATCGAAGGCTTCATCGATACCGTCCGCAATGGAACGCCGGCCCCTTTCGATGGCCGATCCTCGATCGCCAATGCGCTGGCGCTGGAAGCGCTGGACCGGTCATCCCAGCAGAACGGGGCCTGGACGGCGGTAGAATTGGCCCTCGACGCCTCTGCTGCAGCATGACAGAAGTCCACCATGGGTGAAGTCCAGACATGAGCGCCAGGAAGGGCCGTCGCAAGGCCGCAGCAGACACTGTCGATCTGCCGCTGATCGATGCTGAGCCCGACTCCATCCGCGCCGCCAATGTCGGGCTGGTGCTCGACACGTTGCGCCGCCATGGTCCCATTTCGCGCGTGGAGATTTCGGAACGGCTGGAGCTGTCGCGCTCGACCGTCACCGAAATCACCGCCCGGCTGATGCAGCACGATCTTGTGAGCGTCGCCAAAAAGGCTGCCCCCAACGGCGAGCCGGGCAGCGCGGCCCGCGGACGTCCGCGGGTGGGGCTGTCGCTCAATCCCAAGGCCGCCTATGCCGTCGGGGTCCGCATCGCTATCACCCAGATCACCGTCTCGGTCACCGACTTTGTCTGTGATGTGGTGGGGTCAAGCGTGCTGCATTTCCGTTCAGCTCGCCAGGCTCCAGAAGTTGTGGCCGATGTGGTTGAGGATGCTGTCCGGCGGGCAGTGGTCGATTGCGGCCTGGAGCTGAGCGATATCAGCGCCGTCTGCGCCGGCGTGCCGGGGGTTGTCGATTCCGTCGCCGGCATCTGCCACTGGAGCCCGGCCTTTTCGCGTACGCCCGTGCCGTTTGCGGCGCTGCTGTCGGACCGGCTAGGCATACCGGTGGTGATCGAGAACCACACCACGCCGCTGGCGACGGCCGAGCAGATGTTCGGCAGCGCGCAGGATATCGCCAACTGCGCCATCGTCACCCTGGGTCATGGTGTCGGTCTTGGCCTCATCCTGGGCGGCGCGATCTATCGGGGGGCCCACGGATTTGCCACCGAGCTCAGCCACACGAAGATCTCTGAGGGCGGACCGCTCTGCGAATGCGGCCAGCGCGGCTGCCTCGAGGCCCATGTCGGCTTCCTGGCCCTGCTGCGCAAGGCCGGTGAAGCCGTGACCGGGCCCGTCAGTGACGATCCGCGCATCCGGCAGCGCAAGGTCATGGAACTGATCACCGTGGCCCAGGCCGGCGATCCCGATCTGCGCCGGATATTCCACGATTTCGGCACCGATGTCGGCCGCGCGCTTGCTAATCTCTCGGGTATCATCGATCCCTCGCGCATCGTCTTTTCCGGCCCCAATATTGCAGCGGCCGACATCTGGCTTGAGCCAATGCAGGCGGCCTTGTTTGCCAATGCCCGGGCGCCCATGGAGGGCAGGATCGACTTCGTGCTGGCCGAGCGCGACGATTCCTTCTGGGCTCGCGGTGCTGCCGCGCTGGTGCTGCATCAACTCTATCGCTCGCCTGTGCTGCTCAAGGCAGCCAAGGCCAGCGCAGCGCGCCGCTGACATGGATGCAAAGGCCACTCCGCTGGCGGGCGACCCGTGGGCCGCCACCCCTGTCCTGTCACATCGCGGCATCCTGATGTGCGCGACCATGTTCGCGGTGCTGCCGCTGGCGACCGATATCATCCTCGTCGCGCTGCCCGATATTGCAGCCGAGTATGGGCGCGGCCTCTCGGGCGGGCACCAGGTCATGTCGGCCTTCGTGCTGGGCCTCGCGGTGGCGCATCTGCTCATCGGCGGCCTGTCCGACCGCTACGGCCGCAAGCCGGTGGCAATCGCCGGCTTCGTGCTCTTCACCCTGGCTTCGGTCGTCGCCGCGATCAGCACCAGCTTTGAGATGCTGGTGACCATGCGGGCCCTGCAGGGACTGGCCGGTGCCACCGGCCCCGTGCTGATGCGATCGATCGTGCGCGACCTTTCCGCCAAGGGTGGCGGTCAGCGCTCCATGGCCACCATTGCGGCAATTTCCGGCATCGCGCCGCTACTGGCCCCAGTCATCGCCGCCGCGATCGTCGGCACCCTTGGCTGGCGCGGAACCTTTACGTTCCTCTCCGTATACGGCGCGGCAACAACGCTGGCGCTCGTCCTCTTGCTGTCGGAAAGCCACCCGCCGTTGGCCCGCGCTCAGAAGTTGCGCTTCCTGTCCGTCTCGGTGGTCAGAGCCCTGTTGCGCGACCGGCCGTTCCTGCTCGGATCGCTGGTGCTGGCGGTGGGCTATGGCTGTCTCTTCACCTGGCTCACCGCAGCCGGCTTCATCGTCACCACCCAACTGGGCGGCACGCGCACCGATCTGGCGGTGCTCTATACGCTGGGCTCGGTGGGCTACATCCTGGGCGGCGCCGTCTCGATCCGGCTGCCGGAAAAGTGGAACAGGATCCGCACCGGTGCCCTGGTTTCCCTTTCCGGTACCGCGTTGTGTGTGGGCGTGTTCGCCGGGTCGCCGGGCAGCTTCTGGTGGCTGGTGCCGATCGCCCTCTACTACAGCGGCTGGGCCATCATGCAGCCGCTCGCCATCGCCACCGCCATGCGCAACCATGCCGAGCATGCCGGCCAGGCCTCGGCCGTGGCCGGCGCCATCCAGCTTGCTGGAGGCCTCGTACTGTCCTCCGCCGCCATTGCGTTGGGCGGCGGCCTGATCGTACTCGGGCTGATCGCCGCGACACTGCTGGCGCTACTATTGGTGCTCAGCCGGTGCCGCGACGGGGAAGCCTATCATCTCGTCTAAGGCAGGCGGCCTAGAGGGACACCTCGGCGCCGGTCTCGGCCGAGCGATAGGCCGCCTCGATTACCCGCGTCAGCTCGATTGCGGTGCGGGCATGAACCTGATCCTGTTTGCCGGCTCGTATATCGGCGATGAACTGATCAAAGGTGGATGCCAAAGCCGGCGCCTGCTCCTGTTCGACCCATTGCGGCGATTCGGCCCGGCGCAGCATTACCCGGGGATCAGCGGGACCGATAGTGATCGTGCCGCGCGTGCCGGTGATCTCGATCGAATAGGAGAAGAACCCGGCCACGAAGCTGGCTTCCGCGACCGAGATGGCCCCATCGGGATAGGTCAGCACGCTGGCGATATTGTCATCGACCCCGACATTGGCCACATGGGCAACCACCGAGCGGACGCTCTGCGGCCGGGCGTTGTGGAATAGCATGCCTAGGTAGATGGGATGGGCGCCCAGGTCGATCATGGCCCCGCCCCCCGCTTCATCGCGATTGAAGAAGTGTTTGGGGATCCAGGGCATCCCGACAGCGCCGTGGTGAGCATAGCGGATGCGCGTCGCGGTGATGCGACCGACCGCGCCGGCATCGACCAGCCGCTTTGCGGTCTGGATGGGCGCCTCGATCAGCCGCTGCAAGGAAACGCGCAGCACGATACCGGCCTGTGCAGCGGCGTCGACCAACGCCTCCGCGTCGACGGTCCTGATCGCCAGCAGTTTTTCGGTGAAGACATGCTTGCCGGCCTTGATGCCCGCCCCGATGATCTCGGGGTGGTCGCGGGTCGCCGTGTCGACGATCACCGCCTCGATGTCGCTACGGCTCAGGATGGTCTGCAGGTCCGGCTCGAACACCAGGCCATGCTTGTCGGCGAAAGCCTGGCCGCGCTCGGCGTCGTCATCCCAGAGCACCACGACCTCCGTATCCGGGTTGGCCACGCTGTCCTGCAGGTGATGAATGGCGTGCACATGCCAGGCGCCAAGCAGCGCGAGTTTGATCGACATCTTTGGTCCAGTTCTTGAGTTCAGGCGGCCTGTCGGCCGAGCGTGGGAGTGGAGGCGACCAGTTCGCGCGTGTAGTTGTGTGACGGCGACGTGAAGATCAGCTCGGAAGCCCCCTGCTCCACGACGCTGCCATTGCGCATCACGAGGGCGGTATCCGTCATGTGCCGGATCACCGCCAGGTCATGGGAAATCAGCACCAGAGCGAGGTCCCGCTCCGCACGCAGCCGCAGCAGCAGGTTGAGGATCTGCGCTTGGGCCGAAATATCGAGCGAGGAGGTCGGCTCGTCGGCGATCAGCACTTCGGGATCGCTGGCCAGGGCGCGGGCAATGCCAACACGCTGGCACTGCCCGCCGCTGAGGCCTTCCGGCCGCCGGTCCATCGCCTGCAACGGCAGGCCGACCTCGTCCAGCAATTGGCCTGCGGCCTCGAGCGCTGCCGCGCCGGACAGCTTGCGCCAGCGGGCCAGCACTTCGGCCACGATCTGGCGCGGCGTCCGCCACGGCGTCAATGAGGCATAGGGGTCCTGAAAAATCATCTGCACGCGGCCGCGCAAGGGGTCGGTGCCGCGCACCTTTTCCCAGGCCCGTCCCTGGACGGTCACGCTGCCCGTGCTCGGCGGCTGGGCGCCGACCAGAACCCGCCCGAGGGTCGATTTGCCGCTGCCGCTTTCGCCGACGATGCCGACGGCATCACCGCGCGCAATAGTGAGGCTAACCGGCGTCAGTGCTGCCGAGGTGGCGCCGCGGTAGGTCACGCTGACCTCCTGCGCCGCGATCAGCGGCTCCCGTCCGGGCTTGGGGACCAAGGCGGGCAGTTCGCGTCGCTGCAGTTCACCGCTCTCGCGGTCGAGCACCGCCAGGGCGGAGCCCGGCGCTGCCGATTCCGGGCGTGCTGCGAGCAGCGCCTGGGTATAGGCATGCGTGGGACGGCCCAGCACCGTGTCGGCCGGACCGGTCTCGAGCAGTTCGCCCGCGCGCATGACGGCGACGTCCTCGGCAACCATCCGCACCACCGCCAAGTCATGCGCGATGATCAGCAAGGTCATGCCGGTTTCGCGCCGCAGCTCGGTGATGAGCCGCAGCACGCCGCGCTGTACGGTGACATCGAGTGCCGTGGTGGGTTCATCGGCGATGATGAATTCGGGGCGGCCGGCCAAGGCAAGGGCGATCATCAGCCGCTGCCGCATACCGCCCGACAATTCATGGGGATAGGACCGCATCAGCGCTGCGGGCCTGGGCAAATGAACCTGCTCCAGCAGCTCGATGGCGCGCGCACCCGCATTGGCCTCCGGATCGAGTTCGCGGATCGTCTCGATCAGCTGGTTGCCGATATTGATGACAGGATCGAGGCTCGACAGCGACGCCTGGGGCACCAGGGCAATACGCCTGCCGCGCACGCGGCGCCAGGTAGCATCGTCGGCATGGGCAAGGTCGATGCCATCGAACCTCGCCGTGCCGCGGCTGACCTCACCGCCGATGCGGGAGAGCAGCCCCGTCAGCACGCGGGAGGTCACAGTCTTGCCGGACCCGGATTCCCCAACTAGCGCTAAGGCGCCGCCGGCCGGAATGCTGAAGCTGACATTGCGCACCACATCGCGGCCGGCGAGACGGACGCTGAGATTGTCCACGGCCACGAATGGCACGGAAGCGGGGGCCGATGCGTTCATGACTGTGCCTTTCGCGTATCGAGCAGGGAATCTGCGACAAAGCTGAGCGCGAGACCGGTAATGGCGAGTACGGCGCCGGGGAGCACCGTGATCCACCAGGCGTTGCGCAGGAAGCCGCGCCCCTCATACATGATGCTGCCCCATTCGGCCGCGGGCGGCTGCACGCCGGCCCCGAGAAATGGCAGCGACGACAGGATGACGACCACCAGCACCACGTCGCCGATGGCATACGCCAGTGTGACACGGCTGACGCCGGGCGTGATGTGACGCAGGATGATGCTGGCGGGGCTGAGCCCGGCCACGCGCGAGGCGAGGACGAAGTCGGCATTGCGCAGGGCCAGCGCCTGGCCACGAGCGAGGCGGGCATAGGTGGCCCACTGCACGCACATCAGCGCTACAAGCGCGGCGGTCAGTCCCGGCGGGGCCGGCCCCCATGCGCGGTCGGTGCCGATCACCACGACCAGAGCCAGCAGCAGGATGAGCAGCGGAAAGGCGATGACGGCGTCGACGATGCGCATCAGGATGGTGTCGATCCAGCCGGTGCGGGCCGAGCCTGCGAGCGTACCGAGCGCCGTGCCAACGGTGACGGCAAAGCCAGTGGTGATGGCAGCCGCGATCAGGTCGATGCGCCCACCCTCGAAGGTGCGTACGAAAACGTCGCGCCCCACCGCATCGGTGCCGAATGGATGCGCCCAGCTGGGTGGCAGGAAGGCCATGTCGACGAAGTCATTGGGCGCATAGGGCGACAAGACCGGCACGAAGATGCACATCAGCACCACGAGGGCGAAGACGACGAGGCCGACCATGCGGCTGGCCGGAGCACCGACCAGCAGGCGCAGCCAGCTTTGCGCCAGCAGCGGCGAGCGCGTTCCAGTCAGCATCATGCTCTCCTCGCGCGCGGATCGACGAAGGTATAGGCGATTTCGGCCACGAGGTTCCCCAGGATGACGGCACAGGCGGAGACAAGGGCAATGCCCTGGATGACGGGATAATCGCGGCGGGCCACGGCCTTGGTCATTTCCGAACCGAGGCCGGGCAGTCCGAATACCGCCTCGACAATAATGGCGCCGGTGAGCAGGCCACCGAAGCTAAGGCCGAGTAGGGTGATCACCGGTAGCACCGAATTGGGCAGGATATGCCGCATGTTGAGAGTCGTGCGCGACAGGCCCCGCGACAGGGCAGCCTCCATGAAGAGCTGCCCGCTCACGTTGATGGCGGCCTGCCGCACGGTGCGGGCGATGATCGGCGACAGATGGCCGGAAAGGGCTATGCCTGGCAGAACGAGGAACCAGAAATTGTCCGGGTACGAACCGGCCCAGCCGCCGGCCGGGAACCAGCCGAGCTGAATCGACAGCACCAGGATCAGCATGAGCGCGATCAGGAAGGTCGGCGTGGCGTAAAGCAGCATGGCCCAGCTCCGCACCGCCAGGTCGACCCAGCGATGCCGGCTCATTGCTGCGGCGAGGCCCAGCCCGATGCCGACCACAATGGAGAGGGTCATGCCGGTAGCGATGATAGCCAGCGTATTGGGCAGTGAATCTAAGATGATCTTGACCACCGTATCAGCGCGCTGCACCGCGGAATGGCCGAGATCGCCCTGGAGCAGGCCGACGGCATAGTCGCCGAACTGCTCCAGGATGGTTTTGTCGAGGCCGAGCTCAAGTCTGAGCGCGGCCTCGGCGGTAGCGTTGGTTTCCGAACCGAGAATGGTCGTAACCGGGTCGCCCGGAATCAGGCGAACCAGGAGGAACACCAGAACCACCACAGTAAAAAGGGTCAGCAATGCCTGGCCGGTCTTACTTGCGATGCGGCCCCAGGTTCCAGTCAGGCTCACTCGGTCAAATCTCCCACCACGACGCCGGTGCCGACCAGCGATACAGTGCCTTCAGGCAGACGGCTTGCCCCGACACGCACCCAGGGCGCCAGCGTTGCATAAGGCGCGTCGGCCGCAAACAGGGCCTCCAGTTCGGCCGCAGCAGCAGCGCGTTCCTCGGGGCCGCTTTCATTGACGCGAGCAATCAGCGCATCCATTTCGGGCGAGCTGTAGCCGGTGAACTCAGCCTTGAGAGCGCCGGTGCCGAGCAGGGCGTTGGCCAGCAGCGGATCGGGAATATTGGCAGGCGCAGCCATGGCGCCGGGCACCATGTCATAGTCGCCGGCCCGCAGGCGCTGCACCAGTGTCGCTGCATCGAGACGCTCTAGCTGAACATCGATGCCGACGGCCTTGAGCTGGTTCTGCACAATCAGCGCCAGCTGGCTGGAGAAAGCGAACTCCTGGTCCGAATACATCATGCGGATGCTGCAGCCGGATTCGCATTCCGTGCCAGTCAGCAAGGCCTTGGCACCTTCGAGGTCCTGCTCGGTGCTGACTTCGGCATGCCAAGCCATTGACTGCGGCCAGAAGCCGGCCAGCGGCTGGTTCGACTCGCCCCAGATCGAGCGGACGATGGCATTGCGATCAAGGGCCAGCGACACGGCCTTGCGCACATTGGCGTCAGCCATCACGCCGGACTGGTTCCACATGCGCAGGTCATAAAAACCATAGACCGGCACGGCGGTCACGGTGATGCCGGGGGCACCCTGCAACTGCGGAATGAAGTTGGGCGGCAGGTCGCCGGCATAATCGAGCTGGCCGGCCTGCAACTGGCTGATGGCGCTGTTGGCGTCTTCGACGATCGAGAGCGTCAGCGCCGCGGCGGCTGGCTTCGGGCCGCCGTAGTTTTCGTTGGCGAGCAGTTCGATCTTGTTGGAGGCCCAGCCGGTGGTGAACTTGTAGGGACCCGACGTCACCGGGGCCTCGAAGAAACCTTCGGTGCCGATACGGTCCGCCGGATAGATGCCATAGGCGCCGCTGCTGGCGAAATCGCCGAAAGACGGGAACGGGTTGGCGAAGGTGAATTCGGCGGTCAAGTCGCCGGTCGCGTCCACCGAGGTGATGCGGTTCATCATCGCTCCAAGGACGCTGCCCTCGATCGACTTGTGGCGCATGAACGTCGCCGCCACGTCATTTCCGGTGATTGGAGTGCCGTCCGAGAACTTCAGGTCCGGCCGCAGCGTCACCGTGGCCTTGGTGAAGTCCTCGTTGAAGGCGATGCTTTCGGCCAGGCCCGGAACGATGCTGCCATCGATCTGGGTGCGCGTCAGCGTACCGTTGGTGAGGCTATAGAAGGCGCGGTCGGTTGCCGACACGCTGCCGGTCGGATCGATGTTCTGCGTCGGCGCGGGCAGCGACACGGTGATGTGGTCCACGGCATCGACAGCCCAGGCCGCAAACGCCGTCAGGCTGAACGTGGTCGAGAGCAGGCCGGTAGCAAGTGCCTTAAGCACTGTTGGGTATTTCATCTTATCTCCTCCAAGATAGTGTTTTGCAGTTGTTCAGGTGTTGGCTGGTGGTCTCGCAAGGGGCGAGATGATCTCGATGACATTGCCGAGCAGGTCCTTGACGAAGGCCCAGCGAATGGCGTGGCGGTCGAAGTCGGATGGCGGACGGATCACATCCGCTCCCTTGGCTGCAAGCTCGGCGACGAATGCGTCGCAGTCGGGGACGGTCAGCGCGAAGTGATGCAGGCTGTAGGTTCGGGTGGTCTGCATGACCAGCTCGGGCATGCGTACCAGCTCGATCACAAGGTCGCCCAGCGCCAAGTGCGTCCACTCCATGCCGGCCTCGGGATTGCTCCAGCGATCGAGCACGCGGGCATCAAACATCAGGGCGTACCAGGCAATGGCCGCATCCATGTCGGGCACCATCATGCCGACGTGATTGAACCTGATCTGCTCGGAGCTGCTGACAGCCATATCCCTCCCCTTCGCGACTGCAGCACCGTCGACTTCACGTCAAAATCCTAACGAAAATTCCTGCTATGTCAAAATATATTTCCCACCATATGGATTTTTGTGCTAATCTCTGGTCATTGCATAGCAATGCCGTCGGTCTAATCCGGACGGCTTTCGACATTGTAGAATTTGCGCTAAAAGGTCGGTGGAGGGGGAACATGACAGCAATCGACACCAAAGCACGGGTGGCCGGCGCTGAAAGCAGCCGCAAGCTGCTGCAGGTCTTGCTGCTGTTCACGCCATCCAACCCGATGTGGACGGTGGGCGACATCGGTCAGCAACTAGGCCTCACCCAGTCGATGGTCTATCGCTATGTTGCACTGCTGCGCGAAGTGGGGCTGCTCGATAGCGCCGGTGGCAAGAGCTACCGGGTGACCGACCTGGCGAGAGGCCTGGCAGGCGCCGCGATCGCTGCTCGTGGTCCGCTGGGAGAGATAGCCCTGCCCTATCTCACCCAGATTCGCGATTCCTGCAACGAGACGGCCTTTGTCACGCGGCGCAGCGGCTGGTTCAGCTATGTTGTGGAACGCGTGGAGTCCAACCATCCGGTCCGGCTGGTCTTCGAGCGCGGCCAGGCCAATGCCCTGCATCAGGGCTCCGGCTCGCGTCTGCTGCTGTCGCAGATGTCGCATTCCGATCGCGCGATGTATTTCAGCCTGTTCGGCATCGACCGGCAGATGTTCAATCCCGACCTGCTCTCCGACCACGCCCTCGATGCCCTGCACAAGGTCGGGGTAACCGAGAGCTTCGAGGAAGTAGGCGAAGGCCTGTGGAGCGTATCGGCCGCAATCTGGGTAAATGCGGAAATCGTCAGTGCCGTCAGTGCCGCGGCGCCTTTATTCCGGGTGAACCTGGAGCAGCGGCGCGACATTCATGGACGCGTGGTGGACGCGGCAGCCGCGATATCCGCTGCGCTGAACTAGGCTCGCAGGATGATCCATCAGCTATGGCCCAGCCCGGCCCTCAAGGCAGAGCCGCGGAAGATCACGGCAACGAGGTCCTGCTGGCGGCTGACGCCCGCCTTGCGGAAAATGTTCCGCCGGTGAAACGCCATGGAGGTGCCCGAAATGCCAATGTCGAGCGTGATCTGCGATCTGGTCGGTCTTGAGGCCCCGCTAGAGCTCGTCCCGCCAGATCTGAATTTTCTTGAAGCCGACGAAGCGCCGGACCGTCAGCATGCCGACATCGCTGTTCGTCGGGTGCCGCTGCCGCTCTCGCCAGCTGGACGACGCGTTGCAACGAGGCGCTGAAAGGCTTGGCTTGGCGCAGAATTCACAGCAATTTGCGTTCCCTTTTGCGTTCCGTAAATAGAGCGGGCGCCACCGATTGCTCGGAGACGCCCGCAAATCTTGGTGGGCCCACCAGGACTCGAACCTGGAACCAGACCGTTATGAGCGGTCGGCTCTAACCATTGAGCTATGGGCCCCGCCCGCGTCTTAGCAGGGTGACGCTGGCTGGCAAGGGGGAAGTCGCATGCGGCGGCAATTGCGATGCCGTCTCGACCGCCGGCGCTAGGCGCTGCGGCGGGTGGAGTGGTGGTGGCTGGCGGGGGCGGTGCCTGCCTGGTTCTGGTCGGCATATTCGGCTTCGATCCAGGCGTCGCCGCCCAAGGCTTCCACCAGCGGGGCCAGCCATTCGCGATATTGGGCATGGCGCCCGACCGAGCGATTGTTGACCTTCTGGCGGACCTGGAACTGGCTGGCAGTGCGGACGTGGTGGCGGGCCCGTTCCGGGGTGAGGCAGGCATCGTTCCAGGGGAGATCGAGGAAATCGATGAGCCGGCGGGCCTGGGCTTCGGGTTCGGCGACGAGCAGCTCGTAGCTTACATCGAGAATCGGCAGCAGGTCGGCCTCTTTCCAGATGGTCATGACTTCCGCGGTCTGGCGGATGCGCTCGCCAAGATCGGGCTGGCGGAAAGAGAAGCCCTGGCCTGAGGTGAAGCGCGTGAAGAGATTGGACAGGCCGCAATCGAGCGGATGGCGGCGCATGTGGATGATGCGCGCCTGGGGGAAAAGGGCGGCGATGGTGGCGATGCGGAAGGCATTGTCCGGCGTCTTGTCGGCGACATAGCGTGTGTCGGACGCGGCCCCGGCGCGCATTTCGCGTAGCGCGGCTTCGGCGGCGGCACGGCGGCGATCACGCGGGACCGCGGCCAGACCGGCCGGATCGTCGCCGGTGAGGGTGCGGTCGAGATCGGCCATGCGATTGGTTTCGCCCAGGACATGGACGGATGGGTGGCGGGCCAGGATGGCTTCGACCAGCGTGGTGCCGGAGCGCGGCATGCCGACGATGAAAACGGGGGCAGGGCCAGGAATATTGTTGCGGCCGCGGGCGAAGGCGCCGCTGGCCGCCAGATCGCGGATGGTGGCAAGGCGCCGGCGCTCGGCCTCCATGTCGAAGGGGCGGTGGGCCAGCCAGTTGGCTTCGATGCAGAAATGGATGGCGCGGCTGGGATTGCCCAGATCGGCATAGACCTTGGCGAGACCGAAACACAAAAATTCCAGCGCGGCCCGATCGAGCAGGCCGGAGCCATAGAGCTGCAGCATATGCTGGACGAGTGGCGTTTCCTCGGTGAAGCGGCGGTTCTGCGCCAGGCCGAAAAAGGCCCGCGTATCTTCAGGATTGATGCGCAGGGCCTGCTCGAAGCCGGTGCAGGCGCCCTCGAGATCACCGCGGGAGGCGTGGAGCGTCGCCAGGTTATGCCAGACGGCGGCATTGTCGGGCGCCAGGCGGGAGGCGCGCTGCATCATGGCCAGGGACGCGTTTATGTCGCGGCCCATTTCCCAATCGGCCACTGCGGCACAGGTGAGGGCCGCGGCATTGTCGGGATCGTGCAACAGGGCGTCGTGAGCAATATCGGACGCATCGGCGAAACGGCCGGCAGCAAAGAGCTGCCACGCCGCTTCGGCCGTGGAAACGGTGGTACGCAATTATCAATTTCTCAACTGGCGCCGAGGGGGACGGCGCGTGTTGCCAGCGTGCTCCTGTCGCTTGCCGCTGGCAAGTTACCAAACATGAAAATTCGGTAATATTGGTATGCAGCAATGACATAGCAAGGCCGGCCTTGCCGATGGTCACCGGGCCGGCCGGCGCGCGGTCAGCGGCCGACGAAGACGCGGCGGCGGGCGCTTTCGATATGAGCCTGCATGCGCTCGCGGGCCAGAATGGCGTCGCCGGAGCGAATGGCGTCGAAGATGGCCTCGTGCTCCTGGTTCGCGGTGGCGAGCCGCTCCGCGGTGGGCCGGGTCGAGAGGGTTGCGGCGATGGAAATGCCGATACGAATGGCGCGGGTTACCGAATGGATGGTGCGCACGAAATAGTCGTTCTCGCTGGCCTGGGCGACGGCGATGTGGAAGGCGATGTCCTCGTCGGCGCCAAGGCCGCCCTTGGCGATGCAGCGCCGCATGGCTTCGAGGGCGGCTTCGATGTCGGCAATGCGGGCTTCGGAATTGCGCTCGGCGGCGAGGCGGGCGGCCTCGCCTTCGATGCCGACGCGGAATTCGTAGCAGCGCTGGATGTCGGCGATGCTGCCGGGTTCGGCGAATTCGAGGACGTGCTGGCTGGGCGCGCCGATGACGCGGGTGCCCGCACCCTGGCGCGAGGCGACCAGCCCATCGATGCGCAGGCGCAACAGCGCCTCGCGCACGACGGTGCGGGATACGCCGAAGGTGTCGGCAAGTTCGATCTCGGTGGGCAGACGCGTGCCCTCCGGCCACTCGCCCGAGGAGATGCGCTCGTAGATCTGTTCATAGATCGCATCGCTCAGGGACCGCCCTGCGGTGGCCCTGGGGCTCTGTGGAACGGACTCGGTCATACCCTGCTGGCTCGTTGTTGGACAATATCGGGCTCAGAGGCTTTCTGGCAGGTCTTGTCGAGAGCGACAAGGGCAGCCACGGCCTGCTGTACAACAGGGCGGTCCGCCGCGGCGATATTGCCGGCCATGGGCAGGATGGGGCCCATATCGGCAATGCCGGACAGGGTGACGGCATCGTGCATGACGGAAAAGCCATTGATGGCGGCGCGGACCTTTTCGAAATGGAGGAAAGGGGCGGAGAGGCGGACGGCCTCAGCACGGTCGCCGGCCCGGTAGGCCGCGAGGATTGCCATGGCCGCATGGGGCGCAATGCAGACGCCGCCGGACGTATAGGTGCGCAGGCCATAGTCAGGCAGATGCACATGGATGGGCGTCTCGCCCATGCCGCTGGCAATCTTGCCCGGTCCAATGGCTTGGCAAAGGTCAGACAAATATTGGTCGCCGGCGGGGTCGGGGCGTTCCACCGCATATTTGACGAAGCAGATGGCGCCGTCGGCCAACAGGGCGGCGACACGGTCGGGCGCAAGGTAGTTTTCGCGCTTGATGTAGAGAATCAGCGGCGCCGTAAGGGTGTCGGCGGCGGCTCGGAGGGCCTTTTCGATCCCGGCGGGGTGGGTGGGGAAGCTCATGGGCAGGGCCATGACACCGGCGAATTTACGATCGCGCAGGATGCGACTTTCGTCCAACAACTTGCCGAAATCCGGACCAATCGAGGGGATGACGGCGGTTTCCGGCGCCGGCGCCTCGCCTAGCAGATCCATCAGCGCGGCAAAGCGGCCGCGATCATAGTGATAGAGATTGGCATTGCCGCCATAGAGCAGGGCACCAACGCCACCATGTTCTATATGCTTGATTAGTTTGTGATTTTCGGCTTCCGCCAGATCGAGGTTGGGCGTCCAGGCTACAGGGGGAACCGCCACGACGGTTTGGCCGATCCGGGCTGCGATGTCTGTCTGCGTCATGTTTTTCTGTCTCTCTCCGCATTTTGCCCTTGCATAGTTTGGTATAATGATTTTGTAAATGAGGGGAGATTGTATAACAGATTTTTGTCTGGTACGACTTTCGGCATCACGGGGAGCGCAGGCCGGGCGCGCCGACCGATGACCGCCGCACATTTGATTTTCTCGCTTCGGGCGAAGCCACCGCAGACCCGAGAACAACTGAAAGACCCCTCTATGCTGCATCCCGACGTCACAACCCGCGATACGATCCGCATCACGGGCGTCAAGCTCACCACCATCCAGACCAAGCGCCGCACCGGAGCCATCAGCTCGCACATGATCCTGGAGCTGGCGACGGATGCGGGCATTACGGGCCTGGGCGAGATTTCCGACCTGGACTGCTATCGCATGTACATGCCGGACCCCGAGGCGGTGCGCGTGGGCATAGAGAAGGTAGCGTTGGGGCAAAATGCCTTCGAGATCGCGGCTCTGCATGAGCGGCTGCTGGCCTACATGCCGTCCTACTTCCGCTACGCGAACACCTATCCACCCTTCACGCCGGCTTCGCAGATCGCGGCGGGCGTCGAAATGGCCTTCTACGACATCGTGGGCAAGGCTTTCGGCACGCCGGTCTATAATCTGTTGGGCGGCAAGCAGCGCGACAGTTTCGAGATCACCTATCCGGTGTTCCAGGCCAAGAAGGAAAGCGATACCGAGCGCTACCTTGGCTATATGGACGACCTGATTGCCGAGGGCGTGACCCGCTTCCGCTACTATGTCGGGGTCAATTTCGAGCAGGACGAGAAGTTCCTCATCGCCTTCCGCGACCGGTTCGGCGACAAGGTGCGGCTCAAGGCGCTGGATTTCCAGGGGCACCACCACTGGCGCGATACGCTGCGCATCTATGACCGGTTCAAGCAGTACGGGTTCGAGCTGATCGAGAGCCCGACGCTGGCCGAGGACTATGAGGGCATGGCCGAGCTGCGCAAGCGGATCGACGTGGATATTTCCGAGCATATTTCGAGCTTCGCTCAGGCCATGCGGATGATCCGCGCCAATGCGGTGGACGTGTTCAACATCACCATCCAGTCAGGCGGCATCTACCAGGCCAAGAAGCTGTTCGACCTGTCGGAAGCCGCCGGGCTCAAATGCCTGATCTCGACTACGCAGGAATTGAGCCTGGGTACCGCAGCCAATGCGCACCTGGCTGCCGTGGTGCCGCAACTGCACTATGCCGGCGATCCGGTGGGGCCACTGCTCTATACCGAGGACGTGGTCACCGAGACGCTGAAATACGAGGAATCGCGCCTCATCATCCCCACCAAACCGGGCCTCGGCTTCGAGCTCGACCGCGACAAGCTGGAGGCCCTCAAGGCGCCGCTGGTCGAGTGGGATCGGCCCGCGCACGGCGCCAACTACGTTTCGGATTGAGGAGACCGCAATGAACGAGAACGGACTGGGGGCATTCCGCCACTTCAACGTCATGTCGATGCTGGAAGGCCATCCGCCCCGCACCAATTTCAACGTGTTCCGGCTGGACAACAAATACAACCTGCGCATTGCCGAGGTGACCGGCCGCTTTCCCTGGCACCGTCACACCAATGGCGACGAGGGCTGGCTGATCCTCAAGGGCGGATTGCAGATCGACGTCGATGGTCGCGAGCCCATCGTCATGCGCCAGTTCGAAGGCACGATGATCCCGAAGGGCGTGACCCATTCGCCCATCGCGCTCGAGGAGGGGACCATCGTCGCCGTCTTCAACATCGACAATTTCCAGCATGAATTCGTCGACGCCAACCCCGATACCGGCGCGTTCTCGGAAAGCGACGCCGGCTGACTACCAGATAATCAACAGGAGGAACCTTCATGAAATTCATCACAACGCTGCTTGCCGGGATCGGCATCAGCCTGGTGGCACTGAGTGCCGCACAGGCGCAGGACAAGGTCGACTATCCGGTGGACGCGGTCCGCATCATGGTCCCGGCCTCACCCGGCGGCTCGACCGACGTCGATGCCCGCGTGTTCGGCGAATATTTCCAGAAGCACGCGACGGCCTCGACCGCTATCGTGAACCAGCCGGCTGGCGGTGGCGTGGTGGCGGCGCAGACGGTGGCCACTGCGCCGGGCGACGGCAGCACGCTCTATGTGTGGCATGCCGCCGTGCATACGACAAATCTGTCCGGCCAGTCGCCGTTCGCCTATAGCGACCTGACGCCGCTGGCGACCGTGGCAGAGTATAATGACGTCTATGCCGTGCGTGCCGATGCGCCCTATTCGACCCTGCCCGAACTGGCTGAATATGCCAAGGCCAACCCGGACAGCGTTACGATCGGTTCGCAGTTCGGCGGTACGACGCAGATCAAGGGTGATGCCATCAATGCCCTGTCCGACGGCTCCATGCGCGTGGTCGACGCGGGCGGTGAATCGGATCGCATCATCGCCCTGCTGGGCGAGCAGGTCGACGTGATCTCGATGAGCGTCGCCAATGCCCGGCAATATGCCGAGGACGGCCAGATCAAGGTGCTCGCCGTCATCAACAAGAATGCGGACCCGTTCGCACCGGACTTCCCGACCACCGAGTCGCAGGGCGTGGACATCTCGTTCCCGCTGGTCTTCACCGTCTATGGTCCGCCCAACATGGACCCGGCGGCTGTGAGCGCATTCGAGGCCGTTTATGAGGCCATGCAGGCCGATCCCGGCTTTGCCGAGGCGCTTGAAACTGCTGCGCAGGTTCCGGCCTTCCGTGGTCCGGCCGAGACGGCCGAGTTCCTGGAAAGCGAACTGGCTTTCGTCAAGTCGCTGATGGAATAACGCAATCCTGCTGGGCCGCTACGGCGGTCCAGCTTCTACAGGGAGGATGACATGGCTGCCGACCGCCTTATTGGTGCGGGATTTTTCATTCTGGGGGTCGTCATGGCGTGGGCGTCCAGCCAGATCGCCTTTCCCATGCTGGGCGAGGGGGACCCAGGCCCGCAAGTGCTGCCGCTGGCCCTGGGCGTGCTGATTGCGCTCTTGGGCGCGGCGCTCAGCCTGCGCAAGCCTGCCGCAGCGGCTGGTGGGGAGGCGCCGCTGTTCGACGATGCCGACACCGCGACGCTGGTGCCTGCAGAGCCTCCGCTGATGCAGATCATCCACGTCGCCAACCTGCTGGCCTATGCGGTGCTGTTCGAGCGGCTGGGTTTCACGTTCTCCACCTTCATTTTCCTGGCGATCGCCATCTTCCTGCTCGGCGCACGCTCCCTGCGCGGCGCCATCGTCGCTGTCGTGACCGCTGCGCTGGTGTCCCTGGTGGTCGGTACCGGCCTCAAGCTGGGCGTTGGCGTGCCGCTGCCCGGCGTATTGTTTGGATAGAGCCATGTTTGAACTCTTCTTCGTCAACCTGGGACAGCTCCTGTACCCCGTGACGCTGGCCGCAAGGGTCGGCGGGTTGCTGGTCGGCCTATTCTTCGGTGCATTGCCGGGCCTCAGCGCGACCATGGCCGTGGCGCTGCTGCTGCCGGTCACGTTCGCCATGGAACCCGATGTCGGCATTGCCACACTGGTTGCCACCTATATCGGCGGCGTGACCGGCGGGCTGGTTTCGGCCACGCTGCTGCGCATTCCAGGCACGCCATCTTCGATTGCCACGACTTTCGACGGCTATCCGCTGGCCCGGGCGGGCGAAGCCACCAAAGCCCTTGCCACCGGCATGGTCGCCAGTGCCATCGGCGGTTTGCTGAGCCTATTGGTGCTGGTCGCGTTCGCGCCCACACTAGCACGCTTCGCCATTCGCTTTGGCGCCCATGAATTCACCGCGCTGACCATCGCGGCGCTGATGCTGGTGGTGGTGCTGTCGCAGGCCAACATGATCAAGGGGCTGCTTTCAGCGGCGCTCGGGCTCGCCATTGCAACTATAGGTTTTGCGCCTATCGGGGCCTCGCAGCGCTTCACCTTCGGCTCGATCGACCTGGCCGCGGGCATCGGCATCGTGCCCTTCATGGTCGGCCTGTTCGCCATTTCCGAAATGATCCGGCAGATCGCCGAACCGTCGCTGCGCATCAAGCCCAATTTCGATATTCGCGGCACTGGTATTCGCCTGGCCGAGTTCATCGGCAATGGCTGGAACATGCTGCGCTCGGCGGTTATCGGGATCGTCATCGGCGTTCTGCCCGGCATCGGCGGCTCAGCGTCGAACCTGGTGGCCTATGGCGCGGCGCGCCAGGCGTCCAAGGACCCCGAAAGCTTCGGCAAGGGCAATGTGGCGGGCATTTATGCGTCGGAAACGGCGAACAATGCCAGCGTCGGCGGCGCGCTGCTGCCGCTGATCACGCTGGGCATTCCGGGTGACGGGGTGACGGCTGTGCTCATCGGCGGTTTTACAATTCACGGCCTGCAGCCGGGTCCATTGCTGTTCCGCAACGAGCCGGACCTCATCGGCATGATCTATGCGGCTTTCTTCGCCGCGACGGTGCTGTTGCTGGTGATCCAGTTGCTGACGATCCGGCTGTTCCCGCGCGTCCTGCTGGTGCCGCGCCACCTGCTCCTGCCGATCCTCATCGTGCTGATGGTGGTGGGAACATATGCTTCGGGCAATCGCCTGTTCGAAGTGTGGATCATGCTCGCCTTCGGCGTCCTGGGCTATGGCATGGAGAAATACGGCTTCCCGCTCGGCCCCATGGTTCTCGGCTTCGTGCTGGGCCCGATCTTCGAAACCAACCTCAGGCGCGCCATGATGTTCTCGGGGGGCGATCTCATGCCCTTCATCACGCGCCCGATATCGGCGGCCCTGATCTGCTTCAC
>CBIGSA010000025.1:0-19816 GCA_966192215.1 uncultured Devosia sp.
GAATTCTTGAAGTTGAACGAGCCGACATCGCGCCATTTCTGGATCTGCTTCCACCACGGCGCGATAGCCTCGGTGCGCGGCTGGTTGGTCTTGCTGCGCCACACACGGACCATTTCGGCCAGCACACGCTCGCAGTCGCCGATAATCGGCAGGTCGACATGCACGACCTTGTTGATCGAACTCGGATCGATATCGACATGAATCTTGCGGCTATTGGGTGAGAAGGCATCAACGCGCCCGGTGATGCGATCATCGAACCGCGCGCCAATATTGATCATGACGTCGCAGTCATGCATGGCCAGGTTCGCTTCGTAGCTGCCGTGCATGCCCAGCATGCCCAGCCATTGCGGGTTGGAAGCCGGGAAGGCGCCCAGCCCCATCAGCGTCGAGGTGACCGGAAAGCCGGTCAGCTCGGCCAGTTCGCGCAGATGCTCGGAAGCCTGCGGCCCGGCATTGATGACGCCGCCGCCGGTATAGAAGATCGGCCTATCTGCCTTGAGCATGAGATCGACCGCCGCCTCGATGGCGGCGGCATCGCCATCCATCTGCGGACGATAGGACTGGTGCCGCAGCGTTTCGAGGTCGGGCTTGTAGTAGTCGCCCAGCGCAAACTGGATATCCTTCGGAATGTCGATCACGACAGGGCCAGGACGGCCGGTCGTGGCGATGAGAAAGGCCTCGTGCATAATGCGCGGCAGGTCTTCCACGCGCTTCACCAGGTAATTGTACTTGGTGCAGCTCCGCGTAATGCCGACCGTGTCGCATTCCTGGAAGCCGTCGGTGCCGATCAGCGTGGTCGGCACTTGCGCGGTGATGCAGACCAGCGGGATCGAATCCATCAGCGCGTCGGTAAGGCCTGTAACCGCATTGGTCGCGCCGGGGCCCGATGTAACCAGGACGACGCCCGGCTTGCCGGTGGAGCGCGCATAGCCTTCGGCCATGTGGGTCGCGCCCTGCTCGTGCCGCACCAGGATGTGCTTGACCACGTCCTGCTGGAACATCGCGTCATAGATCGGCAGGGCCGCGCCGCCGGGATAGCCGAAGATATGTTCGACTCCCTGGTCGGTGAGCGCCTGGATCACCATTTCCGCGCCGGTCATTCTCTCGGCCATCGTCAATTCCCTTCTCAGTCCTACCTGGAGCGTTTCCAGCAAAAGTGGCTCCACTTTTGCGGTTCGGAAGCGCGACCATCCTAAACCTGGCCCAGTCTCGTAGCGGCGAAAACCGGGCAATAAAAAAGGCCCCATCGGGACCTGTTTTCGGCGCACCAGCTATCGCGCAGGGTTTTACCCCACGTTGCCGATGCGCCTGCCTACTACGAGAATGAGTGCCCGCACGGGACCTCTCCAAAAAGTTGTGGGCGCATTGATAGGTGCATTGGCGCAAATGTGTCAAGGGCAGGCTGCATGGCGATGCAGCCACATGCCCGTCGCTGCGTTGAAAACCGTGGAGGACGCCTCCAACCCCGCGCAAAACAGGTGGCCATCGCGCCATACAATGCTATTGGCGCGGGAGATGGACCTTTGACGGTTTGATGACAGATGAACAAAAGCGTCCTGGATAAGGATCTGCAGCGGGTGGCTGGGTTGGAAACGGCCAGTCATGACCTTGCCCGCTCCATGGCTGCGCCGGGCATAGCGCTCGTCTTCCTGCTTGCGGCGGCCGTCTGGGCCAGCTTCACCATGGACGGCCCGATGAGCTACCTGGTCGTCATTGCGGCTGTCATCGCCGGCTATATGGCGCTCAATGTCGGTGCGAACGACGTTGCCAACAATATGGGCCCAGCGGTTGGCTCCAAGGCCCTGACCATGGGCGGCGCCCTGTTCATCGCCGCCATATTCGAGGCTGCCGGAGCGCTGCTGGCGGGCGGCGATGTGGTCAATACCGTGGCGCGCGACCTGCTGGTCGACGACGCCATCGCCTCTGGACAGTTCGTATTGCTGATGATGGCGGCTTTGCTCGCCTCGGCGCTCTGGGTCAACCTCGCCACCTATATCGGCGCGCCCGTCTCTACCACCCATGCCGTGGTTGGCGGCGTGGTGGGGGCTGGTGTGGCGGCGGCCGGCTTCAATAGCGTGGCCTGGCCGGTCATCGGTACCATTGCCGCCAGCTGGGTTATCTCGCCCGTGCTTGGCGGCATCGTGGCGGCGCTGCTGCTCTCGCTCATCAAGCACACCATTACTGACCGTATCGACAAGGTGTCGGCGGCCCGTATCTGGGTACCGATTATCGTTGCCGGCATGACTGGCATTTTTGCCATGTACATGGCCACCAAGGGCCTGAGCCGCGTCTGGAAGCCAGGCGTGCCTGTGATTCTGATCCTGGGTCTGGTCTTTGCAGCACTGGGCTGGATCGGCGCAATGCCGCTGGTCCGCTATCAGTCGGTCGGGCTCGAAAACCGCAAGAAGCACGTTTCTACCCTGTTCCGTCTGCCGCTGGTTGTGGCCGCGGCACTGCTCTCCTTCGCCCATGGCGCCAATGACGTAGCCAATGCCGTCGGCCCCTTCGCCGCCATCGTCACCACGCTGCAGTCGGGACATATGGAGTCCTCGGGCCTGGCCCTGCCCTTCTGGGTGCTGGCCATCGGCGCCATCGGCATTTCGCTCGGCCTGGCTCTCTTCGGGCCCCGTCTGATCCGCACCGTCGGCGAGCAGATTACCAAGCTCAACGAAATCCGCGCCTATTGCGTGGCCCTGTCGGCGGCGGTCACCGTGCTCGTCGCTTCGGCTTTGGGCTTACCGGTATCATCGACCCATATTGCCGTGGGTGGCGTGTTCGGTGTTGGCTTCCTGCGCGAATACTATTCCCGCCGTGACCTGGATTTTGCCGCCGTGCCTGTTCACGCCAAGCATGTCGATCCGGCAGCACTCAATGCCACGCCGGAAGACGCCCTGTCGCGCGAGCGCAAGAGCGAGCGGCGCAAGCTGGTCCGCCGCCAGCATGTGACCGGCATTGCGGCGGCCTGGGTCATCACCGTACCGGCCTCCGCCGTGCTGGCCGCCGCCCTGTTCTGGATCCTCGACCTGGTGATCGGCTAGAGCGTTTCCAGCAAAAGTGGCAACGGCTTTGCGGTTCGGAACCGCGGCAAGACAATAACCTAGTGAGCCTTGCGCAACTGCGCCTGCAGTTTCACCGCCAGACGTGAGAGGGCGCTGTCATTCAGCAGCCGCCGGGCTTCGGGCAGCACCGCCCAGTGGCGCAGGCGCTGGTCCATCTCCTTCCACATGTCGAGTTGGGTTTCAACGCGCAGCGGATAGAGGTCGACATCCACCAGGCTCGACCCATCCGTGCTGGCGCTCGAGCGATAGCTGCCGACCGGCTCGGTGCCGATCTCGCCGCTGACACCCGCTTCTTCGAGTGCTTCCAAGGCCGCGCTGTCCCATGGCGTCATATCGGGCTCGATATCGCCCTTGGGGAAGATCCAGCGGCCCGTACGGCGCGAGGTAATCAGCAGGAAAACTACTCGCCCCTCGACCACCGAATAGGGCAGCGCACCTGATTGCCGCAGACCCGGCATGGTCTCAACCCTCGGGCTCCAGTGCCTCAGAAATTCGCGCAACATGGCCTGCTCCATCAGTTGGACAGCCGGACTTTGCCATGCCCGGCGCTGCGCTGTCGATGCGGCGCAATTGGCACTGTGCAAAAGCCAACAAAAAAGGGCCCCATGGGGCCCTTCGGAAAGGCGTATGACCGGCGCTTAGGGCAGCAGGGTGAGGTTGGTGGCCGAAACCTTGCCGTCGCGACCGGTTTCGAGCTCATAGGTCACCTTGTCGCCTTCATAGAGGCCCTGCAGGCCCGAGCGCTGCACTGCGGAAATGTGCACGAACGCATCCTTCTCGCCATTCTCGGGCGAGATGAAGCCGTAGCCCTTGGTAGTGTTGAAGAATTTGACGGTACCAGTGATGGTAGCCATGGAACTTGTCCTCACGAGTCGACGCCGCCGCGGCGGCTACGGGTTGAAAACGGGCCATGACAGCCCGGCCTAAACGAGTCACAGATCAGGAGGTAGCCAAGTTCCCAGCCTTCTGCCGGTCGATCAGATAGCGCTGCAAGATGTGTCGTCATCACAAAATATGTCGGCTATCTGTCAGAAGTTCAAGGCGTTTCACTGGTCAATGGGAAGCCCCCGATCCAGGAGGGACTCCGGATCGAGGGCTTGGCGCCCATGGGGCGCTTGCAGCATGGGGCGATGCTGCAACTTCCGTCAGCCGCGCGGGCAGGTATCGCGGTAGCGGCTACCGTCGGCGCGTTCATAGATGCAGATATCGCTGGTGCCAGCCACGCGGCCGAGCACATTGCCTGCCGCCGCGCCAACCACAGCACCGACACCGGCACCCACGGCAGTGCCGACAACGTTGCCGGTCGTGGCTGCACCGATAACGGCGCCACCGACGCCGCCAACGACAGCGCCCTGCTCTGTGGTCGAGCAGGCTGCCAGCGACAGGCAGGTCGCGGCGATGATCAGGATTTTGTGCATTGGTAACCCTCCAGGAACTATCGAGGGCAAGAATGCGGCATGCCGGCATTTGGTTCCGGCTGCAGTTTAACTAATTTGCATCGAGCTCAGTGGCGCCGCCAGACAAGGGCAGCAACGACGATAGCGATCCAGCCCCCTATCATGCCTACGCCACCCACAGGCGCGGCGCCGGGAAAGAGCCCCTGCCCCAGCCATTCGCGCATGCCGAGATCGCCGATAAAGACCAGCGTGCCAGTCGCAAGCAGGCCCGCTGCCACTCCTAGTACCCGCCCCCGGCCCGCCAGACCCAGTGCCAGCAGCGCCGGACCATGGGCCAGACCGATAGCCGCGACAGCGCTGAAGTTGCGCGCCCCCCCGCCATGCGATGCGGCCGCGGCGGCCATGACACCGGTCGCCCCGATCACGCCGGCCAGGGCCAATACCAGCCGCCACGCCAGGTCTTTTCGTCCGTTCATCCGCCCACCTCCGCCTCGCCCCTTCCGCTACCGGGCGGATTCCTTTAGAGCAATCCCCCGCGAGTAGGACATTCAGATGAACGAGCCAGTCACGGTTGCGCCCGGCGCGGCCGACCTCAGCCATTCCCCGGGCGGTAGCTGGAGCGCAGAATTGCGCGCCACCTTCGCGCTCGCTTGGCCGCTCGTCATCGCACAACTGGCGCAAACAGCGCTCACCACCACCGATGTCATCATGATGGGCTGGCTGGGACCACAGGCCCTGGCCGCAGGTACGCTGGCGACCACCTTCCTGATGCCATTCCTGTTGTTCGGCATCGGCATAGTCGGGGCAGTGGCGCCGTTGGTGGCCCAGGCACGGGGCGCGCGCGACATCAAGGCCATTCGCCGCATCGCTCGCCAGGGCTTCTGGGTAGCTATCCTGCTCGCCATGCTGCTGATCCCGGTTATCCTGCAGATTCGGCCGGTCTTTACCCTGCTTGGGCAGGACCCTGTGGCGACCATCCGCGCCGAGGAATATATCCAGGTCGCGGTCTGGATGCTGTTTCCGGCCCTGGCCATCATCGTGCTGCGCTCGCTGCTATCTGCCTTCGAGGCGACCCGGATCATCCTCGTCATCACCGTGAGCGGCGTCGTCGTCAACGCCATCGGTAATTACCTGCTGATGTTCGGCACGCTCGGCCTGCCGCGGCTGGAACTGCGTGGTGCGGCGCTCTCGACGCTGCTGACCAACATCGTCATGTTCGCGCTGATGCTGGCCTATGTGCTGCGCCATCGCCGCTTCAAGCGCTTCCACGTGCTGATCCGTTTCTGGAAACCCGACTGGCCGCGCTTCCGCGAAATCTTCCGCATCGGCACGCCGATCGGGCTGACCGTGCTGGCCGAGGTGGGCCTGTTCACCGCCGCAGCGCTGCTGATGGGCCGCATCGGCACCGATGAGGTGGCCGCCCATGCCATTGCCCTGCAATGCGCCTCCATGGCCTTCATGGTGCCGCTCGGCCTTGGTATCGCGGCGACGGTACGCGTGGGCCACGCATACGGGCGCAGCGACCCGGAGGGTATCCGCAAGGCCGGCTGGACCGCCTTTGCGCTCGGGGTGGGATTCATGGCCATGGCCAGTATCCTGTTCCTTACCCTGGGGCCGGTTATCGTCACCTGGTTCCTAGATCCGCGCGTGCCGGAAAACGCCCATGCGTTGGGGCTGGCCGCCGCATTCCTCGCCGTTGCAGGCGTGTTCCAGCTTGTCGATGGCGCGCAGGTCGTTGCGGCGCATGCCCTGCGCGGCCTCAGCGACACCAAGATACCCATGCTGCTGGCCATTCTCGGCTATTGGGGCGTCGGCCTGCCCATCTCCTACATGCTCGGCTTCGTGGCCGGCTGGGAGGGTGTCGGCATCTGGATCGGCCTGGCATCCGGCCTGGCCTTTGTCGCCGTCGTGCTGGTGACGCGCTTCGCCATGCGCGAACGGCTGGGCCTGCTGCGCCCGCGCTAGGCGCCGCCGATACCCCGACGTGGCCAGTCGCCGAACCGGTTGCGGAACCAGGTGCGCTGGCGCTTGGCATATTGATGGGTGGCGATGGTCGCCAGCGTGATCGCTTCGTCGCGCCCCGTCACGCCGTCGAGCCAGTCGCCGATCTCGCGCACGCCGATGGCCTTCATGACCGGCAGCGACGGATCGAGATCAAGGGCGAGCAGCGCCTTCACCTCCTCCACTGCCCCGCCATTGAACATAGCCTCGAACCGCAGCGCGATGCGCTCGCGCAGCACTTGGCGGTCAGGGTCCAGCACCATGCGATCGAGCCAGAAATCCGCCAGCAAACCGGCAGCATGCTGGCTCTGGAAGCCGGAAAGCTTGCGGCCAGTCGCGCGCTTGACGGCCAGGGCGCGCGTCAATCGCTGCGGGTCGGCCACCTTGAGCCGTTCGGCTGTTTCAGGGTCCTCCCGTCGCAACAAAGCCAACCGCTGCGCACCATCAAGCGCTTGAATCTCTTGTTGAACTTGAAGCGTCACCTCGGCGGGCACCTCGGGAATATCGGCGAATCCGTTTAGCAGCGCATCGAAGTAAAGCCCTGTTCCGCCAACGAAAATCAGTGGTCGGGCCGGATCGGCCTCGTCCATGACTTCCCGCACCGCACTAAGCCACTGCCCGGTTGAAAACCGTACGCTCGCCGGCACCGTGCCATAGAGCCGATGCTCGGCCAGCGCCATTTCCGCATCGCTGGGCCGGGCTGTGACCACCTGCAATGTGTCATAGACCTGCATGGCGTCGGCATTGACGATAATGCCGTTCTGCTGCCGCGCCATGGCGAGCGCCAGTGCCGACTTGCCGCTGGCAGTCGGACCCGCTATCAGGACGGCGCGCCTGCGGCCTGTCACGCATTCCTCCGAAAAGTAGCCCTCATGCCGGTTCTCTGCCTTATCGCCAACCCCGCCGATTCCGAACTCGATCCGGCGCTGGCCGCTGCCGTGATGCAGCAAACCGGCGGCGAGCTCAACTGGCTCAATCATTCCATTGCCTGCGAGATCATTGAGCCGAAGTCAACCGATGCGCTGGCCCTGGCCCGCGAGGTCATCGGCGCCGCCAGGGTCGATGCCGCGCTGGTCCCCACGGAAAATCGGCGCAAGCAAATCCTCGTCGCCGACATGGATTCCACCATGATCAACGAGGAGTGCATCGACGAACTGGCGGCAGCGCTCGGCCTTAAGGAGCAGGTGGCCGCGATCACCGATCGCGCCATGCGCGGCGAGCTCGATTTCGGCCAGGCGCTCGACACGCGCGTTGCCCTGCTCAAGGGGCTGGAGCGCAAGGTGATCGAAGAAATTCGCCGTGAGCAGATCACCCTGGCGCCGGGCGGTCGCGCCCTGATCCAGACCATGAAGGAATATGGCGCCTATACCTCGCTGGTTTCGGGCGGCTTCACCTTCTTCGCCGACTATTTCGCCAAACGCATCGGCTTCCACGAAGCCATTGCCAACGTGCTCGAATTCGATGGCGACGCTCTGACCGGCACGGTTGCCAAGCCCATCGTCGACAAGAACACCAAGCGCGAACGCCTCACCGCACTGGCTGCCGAGCGCAACCTGCCGCTCGGCCAGACCATCGCCGTAGGCGATGGCGCCAACGACCTCGACATGATCCGCATTGCCGGTTTCGGCGTAGCGCTGCATGCCAAGCCCGCCGTGGCTGCCGAGGCCGGCATCCGCATCGACCACGGTGACCTGACGGCCTTGCTCTACCTCCAGGGCTACAGCGACGAAGAGATCGTGCGTTAACGCCTTAGCGCTGTCATATCGGCTCGAAACACCCGACCGTGAGCCCAACAAAAAGCCGGCGCTGAGCGCCGGCTTTTCTTTTTCGGTGGTTGACCCTTATTGGGCCGGCGCCGCTGCGGGCTCTTCGGCCGGCACCGGAACCTCGGTGCCCTGCGTCGGCGTCAGCTCCGAACCATCCTCGAGCGTAATGCTCGGAACAGTGGTCTCCTCGATGCCGAGCCCGTCCAGCGCCGGCTCGTCGGTAGCCGGAGCCGTGATCGGCGTCGCCGTGGGCTGGATCGGCGGCGCCGGGTTGGGGTTGCCCGCCGGGATTGCTCCGTTGGAGCCAAAGTAGCGGAAGAACTCACTCTCGGGCGACAGGACCATGGTGGTGCCGGTATTGACCAGCGCCTTGCGGTAAGCCTCCATCGAGCGGAAGAATTCGAAGAATTCCGGGTCCTGCCCATAGGCGGCCGCATAGAGCCGGTTGCGTTCGGCGTCGCCCGTACCGCGGATGATTTCCG
Organism: uncultured Devosia sp.; assembly: GCA_966192215.1. Classification (GTDB taxonomy): domain Bacteria; phylum Pseudomonadota; class Alphaproteobacteria; order Rhizobiales; family Devosiaceae; genus Devosia. Next base: position 8,706 of record CBIGSA010000025.1, read on the forward strand.
CATCGCGGGTGGCAGCCGCCACGATTTCCACCGCCTGGCGATCGGCGATGGCGCGCAGGCTCTGCGCCTGCTCCTGGCCACGGGCGCGCAGCAGGGCGGCCTCGGCCAGACGTTCGGCGCGCATGCGCTCATAGGTCCGCTCGAACACGTCGGCGGCCAGGTCCGTGCGCAGGATGCGCACGTCAATGACCTCGATGCCGAGCTGCTCGACGTCCGGACGGATGAGGTCGCGGGCTTCCAGCATCATCTGCGGGCGCTGCTCGGAGAGCGCCGCGTTGAACTCGCGCAGGCCGTAGACCTGGCGCAGTACGGCGGCAAAGCGGGTGGCGATACGGTCTTCGACCACCGCAAGCTGACCCTGGGCGCGCTCGCGGAACAGGCGCGGATCGGTGATGCGATAGGTGAGGAAGGCATCCACTTCATAGAAGGCACCGCCCGAGACCTGCACCCGCAGGTCCCCGATATCCTGGCGCAGCAGGCGATCTTCGATGATCTGCACGCTGTCCACGATGTCGGTCGGGATCTTGAAATAGATGCCCGGTTCGGTGCGCACATCGGTGATCTGGCCGAAGCGGGTCACGATGGCCTGGTCACGCTCGTTGACCACGTAGATCGACGAGAAGAACACGTAAAGGGCGGCGAGCAGAACGACGCCAATGATGATCAGACGATTGTTCATGGCTCAGTTCCCCGTCGTCGTCGTGTTGGTCGTGGTGCCGGGGCGCAGTTCTGGCAGCGGCAGGTAGGGAATGACACCCTGGCCATTGGCGCCGCTCTCGATCAGCACTTTCTCGGAACCGCCCAGCACTTCTTCCATCGTTTCGAGGAACAGGCGCTTGCGGGTCACTTCGGGGGCATTGACGTATTCGGCATAGATGGCGTTGAAGCGCTCGGCCTCACCGGTTGCTTCCTGCACCACGCGGTTGGCATAGGCGGCCGCCTCTTCGCGCAAGGCGGCCGCCCGTCCGCGGGCATCGCCGAGAAGCGTATTGGCATAGGACCGCGCTTCTTCCTGCACGCGATCCTCGTCCTGCTCGGCGCGCTGCACTTCGTTGAAGGCATCGGCCACTTCGGCCGGCGGCGCCGCGCCTTCGATGGAGATCTGGCTGACGGTGACGCCCAGCCCATAGCTATCGAGAATGGTCTGGGTGATTTCTTGTACCTGCGCCTCAATGCCCGCCTGGTCGTCGCGGAACACGTCATTGGCCGGGCGGCGGCCGACGACTTCGCGCATCGCGCTCTCGGCGGCGTTGCGCACCATATCCTCAGGGTCGCGGACGTTGAACAGGTATTCCACGGGATTGGCCACCGCCCAGAAGACCGAGAAACGCACATCCACGATATTTTGGTCGCCTGACAGCATCAGCCCGTCTTCGCCGCTGCTGCGCGAACCGGCCGCCGAAGAGCCGATCGTCGTCTGGTTCACCGTAACGGTGACGCGCTCGACGGTCTCGATCGGCCAGAGGTGGAAATGCAGGCCCGGCATGGACAATTCGGGCTTGGGCGCGCCGAAGCGCAGCTCGACGCCGACTTCCTGCGGATCGACAGTATAGATCGAATTGAGCGCCCAGAAGGCCACCAGCGCCAGCGCACCACCGATCAGCGCCCAACGACCGCCGGGCACACCGCCGCGAAACTGGTCGCGGCCGCGGTTGAGAATATCCTCAAGGTTGGGCGTATTGCCGCCACCCGGACGCCGCGGGCCACTGCCGCCACCAGGCGCCTGACCCCAGGGGCCGCCATTGTTGTTGCGGCCACCCCCGCCTCCGTTACTCTCCCACGGCATCGCGTCCCTTTCGAAAAATTTCGTTTCGTTGAGGACTTATATAGGCAAGGCCTTCAACCGATCAATGCGCCCCGGGCCTGCGGCGCTCGTACACTTTGACGCGGTATGTCGCCTCGTCCTTGGGCGAAGGGGTGACTTCGGGCAAGTCGACCACCGCCCATTGCTCTGGCTCAATCGCCGGAAACCGCACGTCTCCGTCCGGGCTGAGGTCGATATGAGTGATGTACAGCCTGTCGGCCCGGTCCATGAGCTGTGCATAAAGCTCACCGCCGCCGATGATCATGATTTCGTCAACGCCATCAGCCACAGCGATCTCCTGCGCCCTGGTCAACGCCGCGTCGATGTCATGAAACACCAGGACGCCCTCGGGCTGGTAGTCCCGCTGGCGGGTGATGACGATATTGGTCCGCCCCGGCAACGGCTTGCCCACAGTCTCATATTGCTTGCGACCCATGACGACAGGCTTGCCTATCGTGGTCCGCTTGAAAAACGCCATGTCGGACGGCACGCGCCAGGGAATGGTCTGGTCACTGCCGATGACGCCGTTCTCCGCCACCCCGGCAATCATGGCGATGCTGATGGTCATGATGCCCCCAGTTTCAGCAATGCCTCGCCATCGACGCGCACCTTGGTCCATTCGTCCTGCATCACGCCGCCCTGCGATTTGTAGAAATCGATGCTGGGCTCGTTCCAGTCCAGCACCCACCACTCGAACCGCCCTAGCCCCTCGGCCACGCAGCGCCGCGCCAGGTTGACCAGCAGTGCCTTGCCGATCCCCTTGCCGCGCATGGCGGGATCGACGAACAGGTCTTCGAGCCAGATGCCGTGCCGGCCCTGGAAGGTGGAATAGGTATAGAACCAGAGCGTGAAGCCGACCGGCTCGCCATCCCATTCGGCAATCTCGCAGAACACCTTGGGCTCCGGCCCGAACAGGTCGCGCAGAATGTCGGCCTCGGTGGCCTTGGCCTCGTGGCTCAGCTTCTCGTAATCGGCCAGCTTCTCGATGAAGCCGACAATCAGGCCGGCATCTGCGACAGTGGCGGGGCGGATGACAAGGGAGGGGTCAGTCACGGTTGCATATACTGGAACTGGAGGACGATAGGGCGATCTGTTTCATCTTCGTTTTCGGAGCCGATCAAGGACGACGCCAATGGTGCCGATGGCCAGCGCAGCTACGAAACCGGCTGTGGCCAGGTCTCGCCAGAACATGGCATCCGCCAGGCACCGGGCGTCTGCGCCGGCGCACGCCGCTTCGCGCCGAAGCATCAGGCTGATTGCATAGTAGCAGACCGGCATGACCACCACACCGAAAAGGATCAGCGCGGTACCCAGCCTCCGGGGAATTCGCTCCAGCATCCTTCTATTGCTGCGCTTGCCGCTCGAGGATCAGGATATTCAGCTCCTCTTGCGGCCAGAAATCTTCCTTGACCATTTCGAATGTGGTCGGGCCGATCTTCTTGATGCCCTCGCCGCAGAACGAGACGAGATTGTCGGTGCTGCCCTTGTCGACCACCAGGCGGAACTTGCCGATGGCGCCACCGCCCCAGTTACCGCCCGTGGTGAGGATGTAGGAAATCCAGCTCTCGAAGAACGGGGCAGACCATGGCTCGTCAGGGTTGGTCAGCGTCTTGCGCACCGCCGCAAGGAAGCTTTCGTCGGTGCAGTATTTGTCCGCATATTCGGCGGCTGGGTCGTAATCCTCATAGGGCTCGCTGAGGAAGCTCACCCCCACCGTGCCGCCGACGCTCGGCTTGTAGCGATGTTCCACTGTCACCGTCTCGCCAGCGGGGAACAGCCCTTCCCAGGTATAGGTCGCCTTGTAGGTCCAGGCCGGCCAGTAATGCTTTTCCCAGCCCTCGCCGGCATCGAACTCGTCGGGCACGACCAGCCCCAGATGCAGCAGGCGCTGGGTCGTCTCGTCATCCAGTGCATCGGTGGCATCGCTCGCCTCACTGGTGATCGGTACCAGCGGAAGGCCGAGCTGCCTGATCACCTTGGTGCGGTCGACCCCGAAGGCATAGGCATATTCATGCAATTCCGTCTCGACATGCACGCCATTAAGCGTGGTCTCGAACTGGAAAAGATTGTCATCTGGCCCCATGGGAAAGGCCACCGGCGACCAGAAGTTGGGCACGATATCGGGCATGGGGAAAGCCACGAGGATATTCTGGTCTTCCGCGCCGGTATTGCGGAACTGATAGACAACGCGGATTTCATCCTTCGAGATGAATAGCTCCTCGCTCTCCATCACAATGTCCTGGTTGGTGATGAATTCCAGCCCGCGCGTGGTGAGCACGGCCGACGTATCGTTAGCCAGCACCGGGCCGGCAGCCAGCAGCAAGCCCGCAACAATCAGCGATCGCATCCCATCCTCCCGATATCCGCGCCATTGCTTAGCATGGCCTCAGCCGCCGCGTCCCAGATACTGAAACCACTTCCGCTCCAGCGCGGCCTCGAGATCGACGCCATTGTGACGCGCGAACAGCAGCAGCGTGGCCAGCACATCCGCCGCCTCATCCTCCAGCGCCTGGCGGATGGCGGACGCCCCGGCACCTTTCTTTCGACCGCGTCCCGTGGCCTTCAGATATTCGGCGGTCAGCTCGCCCAGCTCTTCCTGCAGCTTGAGCAGATACCAGTCGTCGTCGCGCCTGATGCCATTGCGCGACGCATAAGTGTCCGAAACCTCCGCCACCAGCGGCGCGAGCTCAGCCAGCGTGCAGCTCAAACCGAAACCTCGGCCTTGATATGCGGATGGGGATCGTAGCCTTCGAACGCGAAGTCCTCGAAGACGAAATCCTCGAGCCGCTTCACATCGGGATTGATCTTGAGCCTTGGCAGCGCCCGCGGCTCGCGCGTCAATTGCAGCCGCGCCTGTTCGAAGTGGTTTGCATAAAGGTGCACGTCGCCGAAGGTGTGGACGAAATCGCCCACGCCGAGCCCGGTCACCTGCGCCACCATATGCGTCAATAGCGCATAGGATGCGATATTGAACGGCACCCCGAGGAACGTGTCGGCCGAGCGCTGGTAGAGCTGGCAGCTCAGCTTGCCATTTGCCACGTAGAACTGGAACAAACAGTGGCAGGGCGGCAGCGCCATCTCATCCACCTCGGCCGGATTCCAGGCAGACACGATGTGCCGCCGCGAATCCGGCTTGGTGCGGATGGACTCGATCACATTGGCGATCTGGTCGATCTTGCGCCCGTCCGGCGCTGGCCAGCTCCGCCATTGCGAACCATAGACCGGGCCGAGATCGCCATTCTCGTCGGCCCATTCATCCCAGATCTTGACGCCCCGCTCCTGCAGCCAGCGCACATTGGTTTCACCACGAATGAACCACAGCAGCTCGTATATGATTGACTTGAGATGCAGCTTCTTGGTCGTCAGCAGCGGAAAACCCGCATTGAGATCGAACCGCATCTGATAGCCGAACAGCGAGCGCGTGCCGGTGCCGGTGCGGTCGGATTTATCGGCACCATGTTCGAGAATGTCGGAGAGGAGTTTGAGATAGGGCTGCATACCCTCAGTCTAGTCGATTCGCCCTCGCTCGCCTGCGGGCAATTCAGCTTCCTCGCAGGTAATAGAATACCGCAGATTTCCCTGCCACATGCTGTCAGTATGCCCGTTCTATCCTTGGTGCAGCAAGCAAAGGAGACCATTATGCAGATCGAATATGTCAATCCCGATGGAATGCACAAAAGCCCGGTTTTCTCCCAGGGCATCATCCTGCCGGCCAATGCCAGGCTGCTGCTGATCGGCGGGCAGAACGCCGTCAACGCGCAGGGCGAGATCGTCGGCAAGGGCGATGTCGTGGCCCAGACGAAGCAGGCGCTGGACAATCTGCAAAATGTGCTCGCCGCCGCCGGCGGGCGCCTGGAAGACCTGGTCAAGACGACCATCATCATGCAGCAGGATATCGACCTCGGCGCCGCCTTTGGCGTCTGGATGGGCGTGTGGGGCCAGCGCCCCAATCCGCCCACCGTGACTGGCTTCCGCGTCCCCGGCCTCGCCAATCCCGATTTCCTCATCGAGATAGAAGCCCAGGCGGTGTTGCGATGAGCCCCGTGCTTCGCCCGCTGCGCAAGCGCGAGGACATGCCCGATTTCGTGCGCGAGGCGCTCGAAGACCGCGGTCTGCGCGAGGCCTACGACGCCCGCCCGCCCTATCAACGCAACGACTATCTGCTGTGGATCAACAAGGTGAAGCGTGAGGACACCAAGCAGAAACACCTGGCCCAGATGCTCGAAGAGCTCGAAGCCGGCGGGGTCTATATGGGGATGAAATGGAACGGTTGATTTGCATCCCGGCCCGACCGCGCCTATATAGGACCTGCTCGCAAGAGCTATGGCGATAAACGGTCATCGTAATAAACCTTTCGGACCCGGGGGCAGTACCCGGCGCCTCCACCATCTACCCCTTGAGGGGCAGCCAATGGGGGCGAAACAGGATCGACGAGGGCGTAAAGGGTGTGCTTTTGCTCGGTGAGGTACCACCGTTATCGGTCCGAAAACTTATAGTTGCCAATGACAACCATAAGGCTCCGGTTGCTCTCGCTGCGTAATGCGGTGCTAGCACTGGGAATTTAAGTCCTCCAGCCCTAGCCGGCTGACAGGCGGGGTCCGCAGGCACCTGGCAACAGAAGCCTGCATCCTCCCTCATTCTCTGCGCCTCGCGTGCCTTTCTCCTTGAATTCTCGTGGAACGTGAGGCTGATATGGGCCGTTCGGGATTCTATCCCTAGTGACAGGAAGTGAGCCGATGGCCGAAGACCATATGCGATACGACATTCTCGCCCAGGAAGCCCTGCGCGGCGTCGTGCGCAAGGTGCTGGCCGAGGTCGCCAAGACCGGCCTGCCCGGCGAGCATCACTTCTTCATTTCCTTCGTGACCCGCGCGCCCGGCGTGCGGCTGAGCGAGAAGCTGCTCGGCCAGTATGACAAGGAAATGACCATCGTCATTCAGAACCAGTATTGGGACCTCAAGGTCAGCGAGACCAGCTTCGAGGTCGGCCTCAGCTTCGACGGCATTCCCGAAACACTGGTCATCCCCTTCTCGGCGGTGAAAGGGTTTTTCGATCCCTCCGTGCAGTTCGGCCTGCAGTTCGACCCCACCACGGCGCCTGGCGCTGCGGCGGTCGAGGCCAGCGCCGATGCCGAGGTGGAAGCTGCGGCAGCCTCCGGCGCCCCCGAAGCCGGCGACGAAAAGCCCGGCGAAAAGGTCGTCAGCCTCGACGCTTTCCGCAAGAAACCCTGACAAGTCCTTGATGGACAAACGCTCCCTGTCCATATCGGGCCACCGCACCTCCATCGCGCTGGAACCCGAATTCTGGGCCGCGCTGGAAGCCATGGCCGCCGAGAAATCGCAGACCATGGCCGGCCTGATCCGCGACATCGACGAAAATCGTGACACCGCTAACCTGTCCTCGGCCACAAGACTGGCCGTGCTGCGCTGGTATCAGGGCAAGGTGCCCCAATAGCCCTAGAACGTCGGCTGGTTGACGCCCGGGCCAAACGGTTGGTTGACCTGTGGCGGCGGCAGGCCGAGGTCCAGCGGTCCCTGGATCGGCTCGGGCGGCAAGGTCTGGATTGAGGGGCTTGTCTGTTGCTGCTGCTGTTGTTGCTGCAACTGCTGTTCCTGCAGGCGCCGGGCCTCCTCTTCGGCCGCCTGTCGTGCGGCCTCCTCGGCAGCCAGCCTTGCCGCTTCCTCGGCGGCCCGGCGGCGCTGCTCCTCGATCAGCCGATTACGCTCCTCGGCAGCGGCGCGCTGGCGCTCGGCATCTTCAGCGCGCAGGATTTCGAGGCGGTCGACTTCCATCTCATTGGCGCGCACCAGCACGGCCGCAATCATTTCTTCCAGGTCCAGCGTCACATCGGGCGCCAGCAGCGTACCGGAGAGCCTCGTGATGATGCGCGACGTGTCGGCGGCAACGAGACCGCTCGTATCGGCAAAGTCGCGTGGCGTCATCACGAAGCTGCCGCTCAGGCCCAGATTGGCCAGCGCCAGGATGATGTCGCCGGCAAGGCGCGCACCGGCACCATCGACAATGAAATTGGCCAGCCGCACGACCCCGCCGGCAATAGAGAAGGCGCCGGTCGCCGAAGGCGCGGTGAAGGCGCCCTGCCCCAGCGCCAGCCCCATGACGGCGCCCATCGCGTCCGGCTCCATTTCCAGCACGTCATCGAGCCCGGCTACCGTTGGATAGACCTGCGGCGACATCTGCTCGACCGTCAGCTCACTCAGCGTGAAATTGCCTTCACCGGCCATGGCGCCCAGCAGTTCTGCCAGGCTGGCCCCTGTCGCCTCGAACCGGACGCCACCATCAAGCAGGCCGTCCAGCATCCCGGCAACCGCCGGTGTCGCCACCATGCCGATAGGCACGGCCGCCAGGCTCATGCGGCCACTGACAGTCTTGTCGGCCAACGGCCCGGCGCAACAGATGGTCATGTCCAGCTTGATCGTGCCCAGGTCGGCCACAGCCTCGAGCCGGGCCAGCCGTATGCGCGTCTCGTCCCAGTTCAATTCAAAGCTCGTCTTGCCCAATCGCTCGACGCCGCCCGCGGCCAGCGCCCCCGCGGTAACCGTCACCGCTCCCCGTGTCTGCCGGGCCTGGTCGGCCTGCGCAATCGGTCCCTCGGGCCAGACATCGCTGCCCCCGACCAGTGCCGCCGGCCCGAACATGGTCGCGGCCAGCCCTTCAATCGAAACCATATCCACCGCTATTGTGCCGGAAACGGCCGCCGTGCTGCCCGTGCGGGACAGCGACAGCTCGCCGGCAAAGCCGGTTTCGCCCGAGCGGCCGCTTATTTCGGTCAGCCGCGCGAGCCGCTCGCCCTCGAAATGTAGTTGCGCACTGCCCTGCGCCATGGGCAGCGTCAGCCCGCGCGCGCCGACGATCCGCGCCAGGCCCCCGGCATCGGCCAGGGCAATGTCCAGTCGCCCCGTCCCCTGGATTTCGCCATTGTCCAGCGACAGCAGATTGCCCGCATAGCTGATGCTTTCTTCGCCCAGGCTGGCGGTGATGCTGCTCTCAAGGCTGTTGCTCGGCGTACCTTCGACATTGAGGCTCACCAACATGGAGCCATCGCCGGCAAAGAGCGGCGTGTCGCCCAGCCCGACCTGCTCGGTCAATCCTGCAATGTCGGTGGATTCAAGCCCCGCCGTGACCCGCAGCGGCGCCGTGGCCAATGCCCCGATCCCGCCACCGAGCTCGGCCCGCAGGTTGAGTTCGCCAGCACCCAGCGCGCCCGCCAGCGTCAACGTCTGGCTGCCATCGACCAATTCGCCGATATCGACCAGCAGATCAGCCGGTGCCGAGGCCGCGAGGAAGGTGCGCCAGCTTTGCGGCATGCCGAGCGCATCCTGCAGGCCCGCCAGGGCCGGTGCATCCCCCGCATCGATCCGCACCATGCCCGACCCGGAAATATCTGGCTCGGCCACCGTGCCGCTCGCCGTGAGCGTGGCATCGAACCCTATGCCACCCCAGGTCTCGGCCGAAAGCCGCGAGAAGCTGACTTCGGCATCGCGCCACTGCCCCTCGGCCACCAGCCCGGTGCCATCGAAGCCGAAGACGCGCGCACCCTCGCCCGTCAGCGAGAAGCTGCCATAGGGGAAACTGATGCCGAAGGTTGGTTCGGCCGCGATATTGGGCAGCAGCGCCCCGACCAGCGCACTGCCGCGCGCACCTAACTCGTCGAAATGCGCCACGAGGTCCAGGCGCTTTTCCTCGCCGAAACCGAGGCGGATTTCGACGCTATGCGTATGCTCGGCCAGGGTCAGCACGCCATTGACAAGCCCGAAGGCATCGCCAGCCAGCATGACGCGTCCGCTGAGCGAACCGGGTTCGCTGAACAGCGGATTGTCCTCGGCCGGCTTGCGCCAGATGGCGGCCAGTCCGTCCAGCCTTGTACTCACCAGCGACACCTCGCCGCTGAAGGCCGGCCGGCCGCTATCGCTGGTCAATTGCCCATTGGCCCGCAATTCGCTGTCACCGGGCAATTGCGCGATGAACTGCTCGACCTGCCAGGCCGAACCATCGGTGCGGGCATCCATGCGCACATTGCGCAGCGCAAAACCGCGCAGCCCCACTTCCGCCAGGTCGACCCCGACCCGACCGGCCATGGGCGGAATGATCGGCGGGGGCAATTCCGCCAGCAATCGCACGGCCTCGTAGGGCAAGGCGGATGTGTCTTCCTTGGCGTCGCGCGGTGGCAGCGAGAAGACGCCGCCCGAAATGACCGCATCGAAGCTCCTGACATCGCCAAGCTGGATGCTGGCCGCACCGGTAAGCCGCATGCCGGCCCGGTTCTCGTCGGGCCGGAGCGTATAGCCGGAGAGGACGATACGATCGGTCGAGCCGGTGACCTTGCTTTCCAGCACCAGGTCGCCACGGATATCGGTCGCCACGTCAGTGGCCGGCGGCTTCTGGCGATAGACCATGTCGCCATCGAATTTCGGTGCCATGCCCGGCTCAAGCAGCCCCTCCAGCGAGAGGGAGAAGGCCGCCGATTGCGGCTGCAGGAAGAGCGACACCCGCGCCTTGCCACTCTCCTCGAGCACGCCTGAATTGAAGCGCAGACCATAGGGCTCGCCGCGATAGTTGCCATTGCCCTGGAAGGAGAAAGGCCCGCTGAAGCCAGCCAGCCGCAAATCACCGCTCACATTGCTGGCCGTGAACGTCTCGCCCGAGCGGCGGTCCATCAGCCGCACCGTGGCATCGACCACGGTGGTCTGGCCCAGCCCCACGCCCCCGGTACCGGCGGCCAGCGCCACGCCGCTGCCGAAAAACCCGCTTTCATCGACGGCAAAATCGATCACCGGCTGGCGCAGGATGAGGCTGGTGACATTGTAGTTGTCGCGCAGGAAGTCGATCAGCGAGAATTCGGCTTCGACACTGTCCACTGTTGCTGCCGGTTCTTCGGGCGAGCCCACCAGCACATCGGAAAAGCGCAGCCGCGGCTGGGGCAGCAGCGTAAATTCGATCTCGCCGCGTACTGTGACCGGCGTGCCGAGCATATTCGTCGCCAATTCTTCCATCCGCCCGCGATAATCGCTCCAGCGGATGAAATGCGGCGCGATGAACGCACCGGCCAGCACGATGATCGCCAGCAGGCCGACGACGATGTAGACGCGATTGAGCACAGTACGTGGCTATCCGATTTCCCGCGGCAGAGTGTAGGCAAGCGGGCTTCCGGCGCAACCCCGCCTGCCATGCATACATGCAGATTCGTCCGTCCAAAGCGAAGCGGCCCGACCGTTTGGCCCGGCCGCGCTCATAGTGTGTGCAACCCCGTATAGCGCGCCCCTGGACCAGAAGAAGGTCGCGCCCGGGC
>CBIGSA010000026.1:0-19657 GCA_966192215.1 uncultured Devosia sp.
GGATGTCGAAGGCTCCGGCAAGCGCGGTCAGATCCTCAAGGAGGACGTGCTCGCCGCGATCGCCAAGGGCACGAGCCCGGCCGCGACCCCCGCCGGGCCCGCAGTGACGCGCGCCGCCTCGCCGGCCGACGACCAGGCCCGCGAGGAACGCGTGAAGATGACGCGTCTGCGCCAGACCATTGCCCGCCGCCTCAAGGAAGCCCAGAACTCGGCAGCCATGCTGACCACCTACAACGAGGTGGACATGTCGGCGGTGATGGATCTGCGCAACAAGTACAAGGAGCTGTTCGAGAAGAAGCACGGCGTCAAGCTCGGCTTCATGGGCTTCTTCACCAAGGCCGTGGTCCACGCGCTCAAGGAAATCCCGGCGGTCAATGCCGAGATCGATGGCGACGACTTGGTCTACAAGCAATATGCCCATATCGGCGTGGCCGTGGGCACCGACAAGGGCCTCGTGGTCCCGGTAGTGCGCAATGCCGACCAGATGTCGATTGCCGAGATCGAGAAGTCGATCAACACGCTGGGCAAGAAGGCGCGCGACGGCCAGCTCGCCATGGCCGACATGCAGGGCGGGACTTTCACCATCTCCAATGGTGGCGTCTATGGCTCGCTGATGTCGACGCCTATCCTCAACGCGCCGCAGTCGGGCATCCTGGGCATGCACAAGATCCAGGAGCGGCCGGTCGTGGTGGGCGGCGAGATCGTCATCCGTCCGATGATGTATCTGGCGCTGAGCTATGACCACCGGATCGTGGACGGCAAGGAAGCGGTGACCTTCCTCGTCCGCGTCAAGGAAAGCCTCGAAGCGCCCGAACGGCTGGTGCTCGACCTATAGGGTTCGACCATCTAGTTTGCGAAGGGCCAGAGCAATGCTCTGGCCCTTTTCACTTGGGAGGACAGGCGATGGAGCGGAATGTCGTCATCGTCACCGGCGGCTCGCGGGGCATCGGCGCGGCGACTGCCATGCTGGCCGCAGCACGGGGCTATGCCGTCGTGGTCAACTATGTGGCCGGAGCCGAGGCCGCGCAGGCGGTTTGCGCCCGCATCCACGCCAATGGCGGCACGGCTGTTGCGGTGCGCGGCGATGTAGCGGTGGAGGCCGATATCGACCACATCTTCGATGCCGCCGACCGGCTGGGGGTTCTGACCGGGCTGGTCAACAATGCCGGGGTCGTCGACAGGGTGGCGCGGGTCGAGGACTTCGACCTGGCACGGCTCACGCGCATGTTCGCGATCAATACGCTGGGCACCATCCTCTGTGCCGGACGCGCGGTGCGACGGATGTCCACGCGCCATGGCGGCAATGGCGGCGCCATCGTCAATGTCACCTCGGCAGCGGCAAAGCTGGGCGCTCCGGGCACCTATGTCGACTACGCGGCCGCAAAGGGCGCGGTGGACAGTTTCACGGTGGGGCTGGCGCTGGAGGTGGCGGGCGAGGGCATCCGCGTCAATGGTGTGCGACCGGGCATCATCGATACCGACATCCATGCCTCGGGAGGCGATCCGGAGCGGGCGGCGCGCATGGCGGCCAGCTTGCCCATGCCGCGCGTCGGCACGGCGGACGAGGTGGCGCGCGCCATCCTCTGGCTGCTGTCGGACGAGGCGAGCTACACGACGGGCTCGGTGATCGACGTCACCGGCGGGCGGGGGATTCACCCCTAGAAATTGCCGCATTGTCCGGTCACGAGCGGGGGGCGCCCCGCGCGGCAACGCATAGCTGGCGTTTTTGTGATGGTGGCGGTGCTCGATGCTAACAGTCTGTTAACATCGGTGCTCCAGTGCTAACGCGTTTTTCGGAGTAGTACGCCTTTTGCGTCCCCTCATTTTTCCCGTTGTCATCTGGTTCGCCACTCTTGTCCCCGCAGCCGCACAGGATGCCGCCGACGCCGAACTGATCGGCGAGTTGATGGCCTTCCACGGCTCGCAGGCCATCGTTTCGGCCATGACCACCCATTGCTACGAAACGACCGGGCTCGACCAGGCCTACAAGACGGCCAGCGACAACTGGTATCTGCGCAATATCGGCTTTCTCGACCTTGCCGACCGGGTGATCGCCCGGCTGGGCGGGGGCGCCGAAGGCCAGCAGCAGGCCGCAGAAACCTATGGCGGCAGCCAGATCATGAGCGCCTATAACCAGGCCGCCGACAAGGACAGCTTCTGCCGCACCTTCCTCGAACAGGTCGATGGCGGGGCGCTCGACATCGACAAGCAATTGCCCGACGCCCTGGCCAAGGCGCAGGACATCGCCGCAGAGTAGAGGCTACCCCAACTTACGGGTTGGCGGGGGACCGCATTGCGCTACCTTGTCCTCGTATTGAAAAAGGGGGCGTATCATGTGGCGGTCGATTTCCCTGGGCGCGTTGTTGCTGGCTTTTCCTGTCCAGGCCGCGGACTGCACGCTGACCGATGCGCGCTACAAGCAGCCCGATGCGCCATGGTGGCTCACCTTCAAGCGCCTGCCACAGTTCGCGGCGCCCAACCAGATGGCCGCCTTCTATCTCGAATTGCCCAATTCGGGCGTCGAGATGCAGGGCGGGGTCAGCATTCCCAATGGCTTCGGCTCGCCGCTCTGGTCCCTGGAAGGCCCGTGCACGCCGCCCGAACTTGCCGAGGAAGGCGCGCCGGTCGAGTTCTGCAGCTTTCTCGACGACAGCCAGTATCCGGCCATCTATGGCGAGTATGATGGCAAGGTGAAGTTCCTCGATACCGATGCCGGGGCAGCGGTGCCCGAGCAGGTCATCCTGCCCAATCTGGCGGCAAGCCTGTGGTATTCCAACTATCGACAGACCGAGTGGCTTGGCGGCGCCGACATCGGCGATGCCTTTACCCTTGTGGGATGCGACTGACGACATTGCCGCCGGCGCGCGCCTCGTGTAACTGCTGAACCGCAACAATTGCGGTGGCATGCCATGAGCTTTCCCTGGTTCGAATTTGCCGCGCTGATGCTGGCCTTCGGCATCAATGCGGTCATTCCTGGCGCCGATTTCGCCATGGTGTTGCGCCAGTCCATCGCCCATGGGCGGCGGGCGGCTCTCTTTACCTCGGCGGGCATTGCCACCTCCATCCTGGTACATGGCAGCTATACGCTGCTGGGGATCGGCGTCATCGTCAGCCAGTCGCTACTGGCCTTCAACATCATCAAGTGGATCGGCGCGGCCTATCTGGTGTGGCTGGCCATTTCGGCCCTGCGCGGCCCGGCGCCAAAGCCGCCGGCGGATGATGACCTGGCCGCGGCGAAGCGGGGCGATTTCGCCGCCTTCGCGCTGGGCTTCCTCACCAACCTGCTCAATCCCAAGGCCGTGCTGTTCTTCCTTGCGCTCTTCACCACGCTGGTCTCGGCGCATACGGGCGGCGACATCAAGGTGCTCTATGTCCTGTGCATGAGCCTCATGCTTTTTGCCTGGTTCGCATTGGTGTCGGTTTTCTTTACGACACCCTCGGTACGGCAAGGCTTTTTCCGTTTCGGCCGGTGGTTTAATCGGGTTACCGGCATTACATTCCTTGTGCTGGCCGTCCGCGTGGCGATAGCGCAGCAACACTAACAGGTTTTCGGGGCTACAAATGGCAGATGCGTTCGATCTCACCATCATCGGCTCGGGTCCGGGCGGCTATGTCGCGGCGATCCGTGCGGCGCAGCTTGGGATGAAGGTTGCGGTGGTCGAGAAATGGGCGACGCTGGGGGGCACCTGCCTCAATATCGGTTGCATTCCCTCCAAGGCCCTGCTGCACGCTTCCGAGCTCTTCGAGGAGGCCGGGCACGGCTTCAAGGCGCTGGGTATCGACATTCCTGCGCCGGTGCTGAACCTGCCGCAGATGATGAACCACAAGACCGAGACGGTCGCGGCCAATGTCGGTGGCGTGGACTACCTGTTCAAGAAGAACAAGATTACCACCCTGCGCGGCATCGGCACCATCGTGTCGCCGGGCAAGGTACTGGTGACGCCGCAGACCGGCGCGCCGACCGAGATCGAGACCAAGAATATCGTCATTGCCACCGGCTCGGTCTCTGCCGGCCTGCCGGGCATCGAGATCGACGAGAAGCGCGTGGTGACCTCGACCGGCGCGCTGACGCTGGAAAAGGTGCCGGGCAAGCTCCTGGTCATCGGTGCGGGCGTGATCGGGCTCGAGCTGGGCTCGGTCTGGGCGCGGCTGGGGGCGCAGGTCACCGTGGTCGAATATCTCGACCGCATCCTGCCTGGCATGGATAGCGAAGTGGCCCGCCAGTTCCAGCGCATGCTGCAGAAGCAGGGCATGGAGTTCAAGCTGTCGAGCAAGGTCGCTGGCATCGACAAGCAGGACGATGGTTCGCTCAAGGTCCGGGTCGAACCGGCCAAGGGCGGGGACATGGAGAGCCTCGATGCCGACGTGGCTTTGGTCGCCATCGGCCGCAAACCCTTCACTGAAGGCCTGGGCCTCGACATTGTCGGGGTGGCGCTGGACGAGCGCGGCCGCGTGCGGGTCGATGGGCACTACAAGACATCGGTGGACGGCATCTATGCCATTGGCGATGTGATTGCCGGGCCGATGCTGGCGCACAAGGCGGAGGACGAGGGCATTGCCGTGGCGGAAATCCTCGCCGGGCAAGCCGGCCATGTGAATTACGCGGCCATTCCGGCCGTGGTCTATACCAATCCTGAGATCGCCTCGGTCGGCAAGACGGAAGACGAGCTCAAGGCCGAGGGTGTCGACTACAAGATCGGCAAGTTTCCCTTCACCGCCAATGGCCGCGCCAAGGCCATGCTGGCGACCCAGGGCTTCGTGAAGATCCTCAGCGATGTCGAAACCGACCGCGTGCTGGGCGCCCATATCGTGGGCAAGAATGCCGGCGAAATGATCCATGAGCTGGTCGTGCTGATGGAATTCTCCGGTTCCTCTGAAGACCTGGCGCGCTCGACCCATGCGCATCCGACCCTATCGGAAGCGGTGCGCGAGGCGGCCCTGTCGCTGGGTGATGGCGCGATCCACATCTGATCGGCTGCAAGCTAAGTCATTGCGCCGCCGGCTCATCCCGGCGGCGTTTTCGTTGCCACAACAGGCAAGCGGGGGTCGGAGCGGGGCGCCGGTGCCCGGAAAACTTGGCCCCTTAGGGGGCCGGTTCAGGCTAAAAGTCATCATACAACATACAGAATATTGTATGTTGACTTATGATTTTGGCTTCCATACCAGTTTCAGCACCAAGCTCGGCAAGAGTCCAGAGGGCGCAAGGCGGGCTTGAGCGACGGGAGGGAAACCCGGTCGCAGATCAACGGCATCGGTCGAAAACGACGCGGAGGACGCGCCGGGCCGGTGTGACCCATGGGAGGACATTCTAATGTTTCATCTGCCTAAATTGGCAGCGACTGCGCTTGTCGCTGCTGCCCTGATGGCTACGACGGCCAGCGCCCAGACGGTGCTGCGTTCGTCCGACACTCATCCCGATGGCTATCCGACCGTCGAAGCGGTGAAGAAGTTCGGTGAACTTCTGTCGGAAAAGACCGATGGCCGCTATTCGGTCGAAGTGTTCCACTCCGCCCAGCTCGGTCAGGAAGCGGACACGATCGAGCAGACGCAGTTCGGCGTGATCGACCTCAACCGCATTTCGATCGGCGCGTTCGGCACACAGGTGCCGGAAGCCACCGTGACCCAGCTGCCTTATATCTTCCGTTCGGCTGAGCACTTCCACAATGTGCTCGATGGCCCGATCGGCGAGGAAATCCTGGCTGCTTTCGATTCCGTGGACGTCGTGGCGCTGGCCTACTACGACGGTGGCGCGCGCTCGTTCTACAACAGTTCCAAGCCCATCAACTCGCCTGCCGACATGGCGGGGCTGAAATTCCGCGTCATGGGCTCGGACATCTTCGTGGACATGGTCGGCGCCTTGGGCGGCAATGCCACGCCGATGCCTTATGGCGAGGTCTATTCGAGCATCCAGACTGGTGTTATCGACGGCGCCGAGAACAACTATCCGAGCTATGACACTGCCGGTCATGCCGAAGTTGCCAAGTTCTACTCGCTCGACGAACACCTGATGGTTCCGGAAGTCCTCGTCGTTTCCAAGATCGTCTGGGATGGGCTGAGCCCTGAGGACCAGGCCGCCATGCGCGAAGCTGCCAAGGAATCGGTGGCCTACCAGCGCGAGCTCTGGGCCGCCAAGGAAGTTGAATCCAAGGCCGCAGTGGAAGCCCTGGGCGCTACCATCAACGAAGTCGACAAGCAGCCCTTCATCGACGCGATGAAGCCGGTCTACGACAAGTACGTGACCGATCCGAAGCTGCAGGATCTGGTGGCACGCATCCAGGCCACCGAAGGCTGATCGCTGAACTGATCAAGGTTCGGGCCGGCCATGCGCCGGCCCGGATTGTCTTGAGGAGACTGAACCGATGAGAAGCGGGCTTCTGGCGCTAAGTCGCGTCTTTCACGCGATTTCGACCGCCGCCTTGTGGGCTGCGGGCATTGGCCTTGTCACCATGACGCTCCTGGTCGCCTACCAGGTCTATATGCGCTACGTGGTGAATGCGTCACCGCCCTGGACCGAGGGCGCGGCCATCATGATCATGAGCTGGTTCATTTTCCTGGGCGCTGCCGTCGGCGTGCGCGAGAAGTTCCATATGGGGTTCGATGTACTGCTCTACGCAGTGCCCAAGGCCAAGCCGCTTCTGCGCAGCATCAGCGATATTGCCATGTTCGCCTTTGCCTTTGGCATGGTCTTCTACGGGCTGGAACTGGCTATTCGAGGCTGGACAGTGCGCATCCCCGTCCTGGGGCTGCCGCAGACCTTCACCTATCTCCCAATCGTGGTTTCGGGCGTTCTGATCTGCTTGTTCGTGGCTGAGCGCATGACTTTGCGGCTCGCTGGCGAGCCGGTGGATGCCGACACCACCGACCACACCGTCAACGAGGCCTGATCGCCATGGAATACTGGGTGCTTTTTGGCGTCTTCGGCTTTCTGATGGTGGTGGGCACGCCCATTGCCTTCTGTCTCGGCATCGCCAGCTTCGCCACTATCGTCTATATCGGCCGCCCGCCCGTGGTGGTGTTCCAGCAGCTTAATTCGGGCGTCTCGCCTTTCACGCTGCTGGCCATTCCCTTCTTCATCTTTGCCGGCGACCTGATGATGCGCGGCGGTATTGCCGCCAGGATCATTGCCTTTGCCGGCTCGATAGTGGGCCATATTCGTGGCGGCCTGGGGCAGGTCAATGTGCTCGCATCGACCCTGTTTGGCGGCATATCCGGGTCGGCTGTGGCTGAAGCGGCGGCCGTGGGCGGCATCATGATCCCGCAGATGAAGGCGCGCGGCTACGGCGCCGATTATGCGGTGAACGTGACGTCGATGGCAGCCCTGATCGCGCTGCTGCTGCCGCCCAGCCACAATATGATCATCTATTCGCTGTCAGGCGGCGGCCGCATTTCCATTGCGGACCTCTTCACCGCAGGTGTCATCCCTGGCCTGTTGCTGGCTTTGGCATTGATGGTCACCGCCTATGTGGTGGCTCGCAAGCGCGGGTATCCGACCGAGCCCTTCCCGGGCCTGGCCAAAGCAATGCAGTATTTCCTGATCTCGATACCGGGCCTGCTGCTCATTGCCATTATCTTCGGCGGCGTCCGTTCGGGCATCTTCACCGCGACGGAAAGCTCTTGCATCGCGGTAATCTACGCCTTCCTCGTGACTCTGCTCGTCTATCGCACCATGAGCTGGTCGACCTTCGTGCACTGTGTCCTGGGGGCGGTGCGAACCACGGCCATGGTGCTGTTCATCATTGGCGCGGCCGCCTCGTTCGGCTGGCTGATGGCCTATCTGCGCGTTGCGCCGATCCTCACCGAGATGGTCGGGCATCTGACCAGCGATCCGCTGATGGTGCTGTTGCTCATCAATGTGCTGCTGTTGCTGCTCGGCACGTTCATGGATATGGGGCCGCTGATCATCATCACCACGCCGATCTTCCTGCCCATGGTGACCTCGTTCGGCGTGGACCCGGTGCATTTCGGCGTCATCATGATTCTCAATCTGGGTATCGGTCTCAATACTCCGCCGCTCGGCCCTGTGCAGTTCGTCGCCGCGGCGGTGGGCAAGATTTCGATTTGGACTGCAATGCGGAGCGTCTGGCCCTTCTACCTGGCCGGTATCGTGGTGCTGGGGCTGGTGACCTACATTCCGGCGCTGTCGCTGTGGCTGCCCTCGCTGTTCCGGGGCTAGCAGATGAGCATATCCGACATCGGGGCGGTGCCGACCACGCGCAAGCCCAAGCTGGCCGAGCTGGTGGTGGACACGCTGCGCAAGCGCATCGGCACGGGCGAATATGACACTGGGGCCAAGCTGCCCACCGAAAGCCAGATGACCAAGATTTTTGGCGTCAGCCGGACGGTCGTGCGCGAGGCCATTGCGGCGCTGGCGGCCGATGGCATCGTCGAGGCGCGGCAGGGCGCAGGCGTGTTCGTGCTGGCGCGATCGGGCCTGCGCGCCATCGATAGCGGCAACCGCATTTCGGATGCGATCAACGTGCTCGAAGTGCGCATGGGGATCGAGATCGAGAGTGCGGGGCTGGCGGCGCAGCGGCGCACCAATTCGCAGGATGCTGCGATCCACGAGGCTTTCCACGAATTCGACCGGCTGCTGGAACGCGACGAGCCGACCGGGCCGGCCGATTTCAACATCCACCGCGCCATAGCGGCGGCGACCAACAACCCGTTCTATGTCGAGGTGCTCGACGCTTTGGGCACGCGCGCCATTCCCTGCGACGTTACCTCGCCCTGGCGGATCGAAACTTTCCTATCGCACGAATATCAGCGCGCCGTGCAAGCGGAGCATTGGACGATCATCTCGGCCATCAGCGAGCAGGATGTCGACGCGGCGCGCGCCGGCATGCGCCGCCACCTGGTGCGCAGCCAGGAACTCTATCGCCAACGGCTGCGCGAAGGCGGGCCGTCTACCGATTCAAGACAGTAGGACCACCATGACCACCGACTACGATATCCGTTTCGCCATCGATCCCGTCAGCGCTGCCACGATGAATACAGCCGAGCTGCGCGAGCAGTTCCTGATCGATGATCTGTTTGCTGATGGTGCGGTGAACTGGACCTATACCCATTACGACCGCATGGCCGTGGGCGGGGCGGTGCCCGGCGGCAAGGCGCTGGCGCTCGAGACGATCAAGCCGACGGGCACGGTCAATTTTCTCGACCGGCGCGAGCTGATCGCGGTCAATATCGGGGCGGCAGGCACGATCTCGGTCGATGGCACGGACTATGCCGTCGGTCCGCGCGACATGCTCTATGTCGGCATGGGCGCCCGGGATGTGCGCTTTTCCGGGGCGGGCGCGAAATTCTACCTGCTGAGCGCGCCAGCTCATGCCAGCCACCCCACTACACTGCTCCGCCAGAGCGACGCCAAAAGGCTCGAAATGGGCAGCAACGAGACGGCCAACGAGCGTACCATCTTCCAGTATGTGAATGCCGACAGTGTCAAGACCTGCCAGCTGGTGGTGGGGCTTACCAGTTTCGCGCCGGGTTCGGTGTGGAACACCATGCCCGCGCATGTGCATGACCGGCGCATGGAGGCCTATCTCTATTTCGACCTCAAGCCCGACGCCTTCGTCGTGCATCTGATGGGCGAGCCTGAGGAAACGCGCCACATCATCATGCGCAACGAGGAAGCGGTCATCTCGCCGCCCTGGTCAATCCATGCGGGTGCGGGCACCGGTTCCTATACGTTCATCTGGGCCATGGCCGGCGACAATGTCGACTATACCGACGTCGAAAAGGTCGGCATGGACGAATTGCTGTGACGGACCTTTCGGCCTTCAGCCTCTCGGGCAAGACCATCATGGTCACCGGGGCCAATACCGGCATCGGGCAGGGCATTGCCCTGTCCATCGGCCGGGCCGGCGGGCGGGTGATCGGCGTCGGCCGGTCGGGCATGGACGAAACGGCGTCGCTGCTGGCCGGGCTGGGCGCGGACTTCATCGAAGTGCGGGCGGACCTGGGTTCGGCGGCGTCGGCGCAGGCGATGTTCGATGCGGCCTGGGACGCCCATGGACCTATCGACGGGTTGGTCAATAATGCCGGGATCATCAAGCGGGTCGATGCGGTGGATTTCACCGAGGCCGACTGGGACCAGGTGATGGACATCAACCTCAAGACGATGTTCTTCCTCTGCCAGTCGTTCGGCCGCAAGGCCTTGGCGGCGGGCCGGCAGGGCAAGATCGTCAACATCTCGTCGATGCTGAGCTTCCAGGGCGGCATTCGGGTGGCCAGCTACACGGCGTCCAAGAGCGGCGTGCTGGGGATCACGCGGCTGTTGGCCAATGAATGGGCGGCCAGGCGCATCAACGTCAACTCCATCGCGCCGGGCTATATCGAGACCAACAATACCGAGGCCCTGCGGGCCGATCCCGACCGGTCGGCGGCGATCCTGGGGCGCATTCCGGCGGGGCGCTGGGGCGCACCGTCCGACATTGGCGATGCGGCAGTGTTCCTGCTGTCGCAGGCTTCCAACTACATGCATGGCGCCGTCATCCCGGTGGATGGCGGGTGGCTGGCGAGGTGACGAAATGACGGAACAGAAGCTGTTCGCGCAGCCCAATGAAACCGAATGGACCGAACTGGCACCGGGCAATACGCGCCGGGTGCTGATCCATACGCCCGAACTGATGCAGGTCGAGTTCGGCTTCGAGCAGGGCGCCGTCGGCGCCCCCCACAGCCATCCCCATATCCAGGTGAGCTATGTGGCCGAAGGCCGGTTCGAGGTGACGATCGACGGGAAGACCCAGGTGGTGGAGCAGGGCGGCAGCTTTATCGTACCGTCAGGGCTGGTGCATAGCGTGGTGGCCCTGACGCGCGGTCGGCTGGTGGATGTGTTTACGCCGATGCGCCAGGATTTTCTCTAGCCGATCTGGGCTAGCATGGCCGCATAGGCATCCTCATGCTTTCCAGCCCAATTGGGCTTGCCGGGTTCGGTCAGTCTGCCCCGCCGGGGCGGGATGAAGCTATAGATGCGGCGGGTGGGGTCTTCGCGCCATTGCAGGTTGAAGGCGGCATAGCGGGGGAAGAATTCCATGTCGTGATAGGGCAGGTGATCGTGCACCCACCAGGCCATGGCTTCCCAATCGCCGGTGCGTTCGTAAAAGGGCACGAAGCGGTTGACGACGATGCAGGCCGTGGCGCCCATGCGGCCCGCGGCGTCGCGGCGATCCCAGATATGGCCGGCGAAATTGGTTTCGTTGCGGCCGCAATTGAGCTTGTTGATATTGCCGAAGTGGTTGACCTCGGGCGAGCGATAGGCGGAGCGGATGGAGATTTTGCCGAAGCGCGCCTGAAGCGGTTCGAGCAGGGTTTCGCACAATGCCCGTCCCGCTGATATGGCCAGGTCGGGGTCGTCGGGGATGTTCTGGAAGCCGTTGATGACGGCGATTTCGGAATAGAGAAAATCGCGCAGGAAGAAGTTCTCGCTGAGGCGGACGCGGCCCAGGTCTTCGAGGGCTTTGACGGATCGGGGCTGGCGCATGGGACTTGCTTCATCGGGGTGGTGTGGGCAAATGCTGGTGGAGCAACGGCCGGGGCGCAACCCGGTTTCGACACAGTAAGGACGGCGCCATGCTGCTCATCGCCTTCTATATAGCCATTGCCGCCGAAGCGATGACCGCGGCGCTCGCCGCCGGGCGGCGGAACATGGACTGGTTCGGCGTCTGCCTCATAGCCTGTGTTACGGCGCTGGGCGGTGGCACGCTGCGCGACATCCTGCTCGACCATTATCCCCTGTCCTGGGTGGAAAATCCCTACCTGCTGCTGGAGGTATGTGCCGCGGCACTCATCACCATTCCGCTGGCGCGGCTGGTGGACCGGCTGCGCTGGCCGTTCCTGCTGCTCGATGCGCTGGGGCTGGTAGTGTTTACGGTCATCGGCTGCAATATCGGCATCGAGGCGGGCGTGCATCCGATCATCGTCATTGTGGCCGGCATGGTGACGGGAACGGCGGGCGGCATCTTACGCGATGTGCTGTGCAACGACATTCCGCTGATCTTCCAGGGCGAGCTCTATGCCACCGTCTCGATGGTGGCGGGCGTGATCTACTACCTGGGCCTCACCGGGGGATTGCCTGGCGACCTGATGGTCATTGTGGCTATCGTTCTGGGCTTCGGGCTACGCGTGCTGGCGCTGGTCTTCCACTGGGAAATGCCGAAATTCGTCTATGACCGGGAGATGCGGAAATGAAGGCGGCCAGAATTGTATTGTCGCGGCGTGCAGGCTTCGACCTGCAGGCCGTGTCGCAGGCGCTGAACGGGCTGCCGGCCCAATCGGTTGCCCGGCCCGGGCCATGGGGCAATCCCTTCACCATCGCCGATGTGATGGCGGAAACCGGGCTCGACAAGGATGCCGCGCAGGCCGAAGCCGTGGCGCGTTATGGACGTTGGGTCGGTGGCGAAATCGACGGACCCAAGCCGCCGCCGCCGCGTGAGAAAATTCGCGCGGAACTGGGCGGCAAGAACCTCGCCTGCTGGTGCCGGGCGGGCTCACCCTGCCATGTCGATACGCTGTTGCGGCTGGCAAACGAATAGGGCTTTGCGCCAGGGCGGTCCTGTGGCAGGACTACCATACAAGAACGACGGAGTGCCTGATTTGCGACAGACGTGGCGGTGGTTCGGTCCCAAGGACCTGTGCAGCATCGACGACATTACCCAGGTCGGTGCCGTCGGGGTCGTCAGCGCATTGCATCACGTGCCCAATGGCGTGGTCTGGACGCCGGAGGAAATTGCCAAGCGCCATGCCGAGATCGGCACGCGCAAGGATGGCACGCCATCAGGCCTGACCTGGGACGTGGTGGAAAGCCTGCCGGTTTCCGAGGATATCAAGAAGCAGAAGAATGCCTGGCGTGAGCATATCGAGAACTACAAGATCTCGATGAAGCATCTCGCCGATAGCGGCATCGAGGTCATCTGCTACAATTTCATGCCCGTGCTGGACTGGACGCGTACCGACCTGCGCTGGAGCGTGCCCAATGGTGGCTCGTGCATGCGGTTCGACATCAACGATTTCGCCGCCTTCGACATCCATGTCCTCAAGCGGCAGGGGGCGGCGGCCGACTATACCAATGCCATTGCCGACGAGGCGGAACGGCGCTTTGCCAATATGGATGAGGCGGCGCGCCAACAACTGGCGCGCAATGTGACAATGGGCCTGCCGGGCTCGACGGAGTCGATGACGCTGGCAGATGTGCAGGCCCATCTGGACGAATATGGCGCCATCACCCGCGAGCGCCTGCGGGCCAATTTCGTCGATTTCCTCGATGCGGTGGTGCCCACCGCGGAAGACCTCGGCCTGCGCCTCTGCTGCCATCCGGACGATCCGCCATTTGCCCTGCTCGGCCTGCCGCGCGTCATGTCGACCGAGGCGGATTACACCTACATTCTCGATGCGGTGGACAGCCCGGCCAATGGCATGACGCTGTGCTCCGGCTCGCTCGGCGCGCGGCCGGACAATGACCTGCCGGGCATGATGGAGCGGCTGGGCGACAAGGTGCATTTCCTGCATCTGCGCAACGTCAAGCGCGACAATGACGACATTGTCGGCTCGTTCTACGAAGCCGAGCACCTGGCCGGCGATACCGACATGGTGGCGCTGATCGCGGCCATTGTCCGCGAGGAAAAGAAGCGCAAGGCGGCGGGCCGCAAGGACCACATCATCCCCATGCGCCCCGACCATGGGCAGGATATTCTCGACGATCTCGGCCGGCGCTCGCAGCCGGGCTATCCGACGATCGGGCGGATGAAGGGGCTGGCCGAGCTCCGCGGCGTGATGACGGCGCTGGAGCATGGCGTGCTGGGGCTCTAGGCCCCAGTTACCTTCACCTTCGGAACGATAGTTTACGACTTTTCAAAGTGTTGCGGCCAATCTCGGAGCGTGTTCTCGCGCGAGGCGACCCCGTGGCTATCCTGACCTTCCTGCAGGGGATGATGAACTGGTTCATCCCCGCGCATCTCAGTGGCGACCTGCACACGCGCAAGCGCGTGCAGATGTTCATCGTCAGCCACATTTTCGGGCCTGTTATCGCCACGCCGATCCCGCTTTTCCTGTGGTTCGCCGATCCGCAGCCCTTGTGGCATGTGCCGATCCTGGCGGCGTCGATCTATGGCTTCTGGCCGTTCCTGGCTTTGGTGAAGCTCTTTCCGCGCGCCTACACGCCGCTGGCCATGGCCTCAGTGCTGAACCTGACCTTCTGTATCCTGTGGGGCACCTATAATTACGGCGGTACCAGCTCGCCGTTCCTGGTGTGGCTAGTGCTCGTGCCGCTGCTCGCCTTCATGTATCTGGGCTCGACCTGGACGGCGCGAGTCTTCGTCTTCAGCCAGATTACGCTGGGCATTGCCGCCCTTTACGGCTTCTACCTCTATGGTGATTTCCCCACCCATATCCCGGTCGAGAACATGGTCGTGGCCGGGGTGCTGTCGGCGCTGGGCTCGAACATCTATGTGTTCATGATGGCCGCCTATTATTCGAGCGTGGTGGATAGCCAGTCCGAGTTGATCAAGGAAATCGACCGGCATCAATATACGCTCAAGGCGCTGACCCAGGCCAAGGACGAGGCCGAGCGGGCCAATGGCGCCAAGTCGGAGTTCCTCGCCAAGATGAGCCACGAGTTGCGCACCCCGCTCAACGCCGTGCTGGGCTATTCGGAAATCCTGCTCGAGGATGCCGAACTGGACGGGCGTGGCGAACAGATCGCCGACCTGCAGAAGATCAGCGCCGCCGGCAAGCACCTGCTGGCCATGGTCAATGACATTCTCGACATTTCCAAGATCGAGGCCGGCAAGATGGCCCTCCATCTGGAGAACGTCGATCTCGACAAGCTGATCGACGATGTCGAGGCCACGGCGCGGCCGCTGGCCGCCAAGAACACCAACAGTTTCGTGGTCGAGCGCGGATCAGCGCTCGGCACGATGAAGGCTGACGCTACCAAGCTGCGGCAGGCTATTTTCAACCTGCTCTCCAACGCGGCTAAGTTCACCCAGAACGGGCAGATCACCCTGGCCGCCAGGCGCAATGCGGAATGGCTAGAAATCGCCGTGATTGATACGGGCATTGGCATTTCGCGTGAGCAGCAGAATGCGCTGTTTTCCAATTTCACCCAGGCCAATTCCAAGATTGCCGCGGTCTATGGCGGGACCGGGTTGGGCCTGTCGCTGAGCCAGAATCTGTGCCGGCTGATGGGCGGGCGGATCGAGATCAAAAGCGAGCTTGGCAAGGGCAGCCGCTTCACCATCCGCCTGCCGGCGCAGGGCGAACAGCCTGCCGCTGAACCCGCGGTGCCCGCGGCCGTGCTGGCCCGACCGGCCGCACCGCGGGACGATGAATTCCTGACCGAAAGCGAGGCCGAGCTGGGCCAGCGCAAGGCTGGCTTTGCCGGCATGAGCGGACATATGCCCAATCATGACAAGCGCCCGCGGCTGCTGGTGGTCGACGACGATCGCAATTTCCTCGAACTGGCCGAGCGGCTGTTCATCAAGGAAGACTATACTCCGATCTGCACCGATGCCCCGCAATCGGCGCTGCAGATTGCCCGCACGGTGAAGCCGGCGGCGATCTTCCTCGATATATTGATGCCGGGCTTCGACGGTTGGGACGTGCTGGCGGCGCTCAAGGCCGATCCGGTGACTGCGGATATCCCGGTCTTCATGATCTCGATCCTCAGCGAACGCTCCAAGGCCCTGGCGGCGGGGGCGGACGGCATCGTCATGAAGCCGTTCGACGCGAGCAAGGTGAAGGCCGCCCTGGCGGGGCTGAAGGCGACACGCGGCCAGCCGCGCGCCAAGGCCGTCAATCATTAAACGGAGCATCGACATGGCCCTGGTTCTCATTGTCGAAGACAATCCGATCAATCGCGATGTGCTGGGAAGGCGGCTGGAGCGCCGCGGCTACTCTATCCGTTTCGCAGAAGATGGGCCGAGCGGCATAGAGGCCGCCAAGGCGCTGATGCCCGACGTGATCCTGATGGATATCGGCTTGGGCGAAATGGATGGTTGCGAGGCCACGCGCCGCATCCGCTCGGACCCCGAGACAGCGGCCTTGCCGATCATCGCCCTGACTGCCAGTGCCTTTGAAAGCGACCGCGCCAATGCGCTGGCGGCCGGGTGCATTGACTTCGATACCAAGCCGGTGGATCTGCCCCGCCTGCTCGGCAAGATGCAGGCCGTACTGGGGCCGAAGACGCCCGAAGCTGCAGTGATTATGGGGTAGGGCGCCTCACCTCGCCCTTGGGGAGGTGACAGAGGTCAGCTTGCCCTGGCCAGCCTGACCGTGAGCGTTTCGCGCAAGTGGGCGAAATCGAGGGGCTTCTGGTGCACATGCGGGCGGTTGAGGCCCATGAGTTCGGCTGAGCGCTGCACCATGCCCAGCGTCTGTTCGTCCTGACCGCTGACGATGATGAGGTCGCCAGGATAATGCGCTTCCGCCAGCAGGCGGAAGAGCTCGATGGCATCGACATGCGGCATGGAAATATCCACCGCCATCACGTCGGGCCGCAGGGCAGCGACGAGATTGATCACCCCGCGCGAGTCCGAGATGGCAAAGGCATCATAGCCGCAGCGCTCCGCCACCCGGACGATCAGTTCGGCTGACGGCGCATCATCATCGACGGCGAGAAGCTTAGGCGCCATAGCAAACTCCGTCAGGCCACGGCACTGGCCGGGCGCATGCGGCCGGCATCCTGGCGGCCTTCATGGCCCAGGCGATATTCGAGATCGGCTTCGCGCATGGCCTTCGCAAGGATGGAAACGACCTGGTCGATATCCTCGCGCGTATGGGCGGCCATGACCTGGAAGCGGAAGCGGGCGCCGCCCTGCGGCACGGCGGGATATTCCACCAGGTTGGCGATGCCGCCCATGGCCATCAGGTGCCGGCTGGCGAAGCGCCCGACGCCTTCGAGGCCCAGGCTCACCGGCACGATGGGCGAGGGATCGCCCAGGGTTTCGAGCCCGGCCCGGGTCATTTCGGCGCGCAGATAGAGGATATTGTCCATCAGCTTGCGGCGCAGTATGCGGCCTTCCTCGGAGCGCACGATGTTGAGCGCGCAGAGCACGGAGGCGGCCTGCACCGGAGACAGGGCATTCGAGAAGGTGTGGGTGGCGCTGTAATATTTCAGATATTCGGCCGTGGCGCGGCTCTTGACGGCAATGAAGCCGCCATTGGAGCCGAAGGTCTTGGAGAAGCTGCCGATGATGATGTCGGCGGCATCGAGCGCATTCTGCAGGCCCAGATGTCCCAGGCCATCATCGCCGATGGAGCCCAGATCGTGGGCGCAATCCACCAGCAGCGTGGCGCCGAACTGGTCGCAGAGGGCGCGCATGGCCAAGAGGTCCGGCGTGTCGGAATGCATGGAGAACAGGCTCTCTGTCACGACCATGATGCCGTTTTCCGTGTCGCTGGCGCGGATGCGCTGCAGCTTGCGGGCCAGGGCGTCAAGGTTGAGGTGGCCGTGGTAGTGGATGTTCTGCGTGGCTGCCTTGGCGCCTTCCTGCAGGCAGGAATGGGCCAGGATATCCATCACCACATGGTCATTGGCGCGGACGAAGCCTTGCACGGAGCCATAGCCGGCTGCCCAGCCGGTGGGATAGAGCACGATCTCGCGGCCGCCGAGGAATTCGGACAGGCCCTGTTCGAGCAGCAGCGAATTGGCGGTATTGCCGAGCAGCGCGGCCGAGCCGGCGCTATGGACGCCATATTCATTGATCGCGGCGATGGCCGCTGCCTTGACGGCGGGATGGGACGACAGGCTCAGATAGTCCTGGCTGGCGAAATTGATGCCGGAGAACGCCTCGCCGGTATCGCTGCGGGCTTCGCAGCGGGCCTGGGGCGCGGTGGAAGTGGAGCGGGCATAGGGCCATAGCTCGTGCTGACGGCGCAGGTCTTGCCAATCATAGAAACCGTCGGTCCGGCGGATCAGGTCTGAGCCTTCTGGGCTGCGGAAGTCACGCAGGCTGCCCATGAGTGCAGCTTCGGGAACCGAATTGGTGTTGATGTCCATGACGCTCTCCAAGAATGGGGCATTCTTTGCCCTCTCCTTGCGCAAAACTACTGATGTCATTTGAAAAACGATTTAAACGTCGCGGTTTATTTTGCGTAACTCGCAAAGCTGTGTGTTTGAGCTTAATGAATAGTAATTCGTGCCCATTTTGCTTGCCTCCAAGGGAAACCACATACGCAAAATTAAGTGGTGCCACCGCATGTTAGGGTATGAGCGTCGTACCGGGTTCGGGCCTGCTTTCCCTGATAAACGGCTTTGTCGACCGCGCCATCGGCGCGGACGGGCTGGAGCCGCGCGTCCGCGACAAGCTGCTGCGCCAGCAGCTTGGCTCGGTCTCGCGCATGACGCCCGCAGTACTGGCGGCATCGCTGGTCGTTTCGGGCGTGTTCCTGATGATGACCTGGCAGACGTCACGGTTCTGGCCGATCCTCATCGCCTGCAGCATCATTGTGCTGATCTGCCTGCATGGGTCCTACCTGGCCTTCGTGCATCCGCAGGAAAACGCCGATGGTCCGCCGCGCAAGGCCGTCATGCGCACGATCACCTATGCCTTGCTGCTGGGCACGCTCTGGGGCCTGGTGCTCAATGTGCTGCCGGTGGACCAGGATCCCGCCCTCCGTGGCGCGGCGACGATCGGGGCCGGCGGACTGCTCTGCATCTGCATGATGGCGCTGGTGGTCTATCCGCAGGCGCTGGCGGCCTTTTCGATTCCACTGATCGTCGGAGCGCTGGGCTCGGTGCTCGGGCTCGACGCCACGCCTGACGTCTGGGTGCATGGCGTGATGCTGACGACCTTCACCTTCGTGATGGTGGTCATTTCATTCAATCACGCCGCGGGCTTCGTGGCCCATCGCGGCTCGGAAACCCAGCTCAAGGAAAAGGGCGAAATTATTGGCCTGCTGCTGCGTGAATTCGAGCAGAGCACGTCGGACTGGATCTGGGGTTTTGATGCCGATGGGGCCATCAACCGCATGTCGGCCGGCTTCACCACAGCGACCGGGGTGACCGAGGAGGCGCTGCTGGGCGCCGATTTCGTGCATTTCCTGCGCTGCATTACCCCGCCCGATGATCCGCTGGTGGTGCATCTGGAGCGGGACGTGGAGGGTCGGCAGACCTTCCAGGATATCGAATTGCGGGTGACTGCCGATGGCAAGGAATGCTGGTGGAACCTGACCGGCAAGCCGGCCTTCGACGAAGCAGGCAATTACCTGGGCTATATCGGTACCGGTTCCGACGTGACCGAGCGCAAGCTGGCGGAGCGCCGCATCACCATGCTGGCACATCACGATCCGATGACGGGCCTGCTCAACCGGACCAAGTTTACCGAGCAGCTCAATTCCTGCGTGGCGCGGCTGGAACGCTATGGCACGCCCTTCTCGGTAATGTTCCTCGATCTCGACCAGTTCAAATCGGTCAATGACAGCCGTGGGCATATGGCGGGCGACCGGCTGCTGACCCAGGTAGCGCGGCGCATCCAGGGCCAGGTGCGCGAGACGGACCTGGTAGCGCGGCTGGGGGGCGACGAATTCGCCATCATCCTGCCCAATGACTGCAATGTGGAGAGTATCGGCGGGCTGGCGGGCCGCCTGATCGAGACGATCAAGCAGGCCTATGTGATCGACGACGACCAGATTAATATCGGGGTCAGCATCGGCATTGCCATGG
>CBIGSA010000027.1:0-19560 GCA_966192215.1 uncultured Devosia sp.
CGACGTCCGGCGCGGCATCGGCCAGCCATTCCATCAGGTTGGGCAGCCTCCGATTGATGCCGTTAATATTGTAGGTGGCGATCTTCACGTCGTGACGCGCTTGGTCCAGGCATCGATACTGGTGGCGATGGTCTTGAGGTGGTCGGCGGCCGAAAAGCCCGACAGAGCCTTGCGCGGCTTGAGGTCATGGTCGCCATCTTCGAGATACTGCACCGTTATCGCAGGCGATAGCGTATAGCCGGCGATCTCTTCGGGGCTGCCGAATTCGTCGCGCGTGCCATGAAAGATCATGGTCGGTGTCCTGAGCTCGGCCAGGTGCGCCGTGCGCAGCGTCTCGGGCTTGCCCGGTGGATGGAACGGGTAGCCCAGGCAGACCAGCCCGGCGATGCGGCCGGCCTCGAAGAGGCTATCGGCCACCATGCTGGCCACCCGTCCGCCCATGGATTTGCCGCCAATCAATAGCGGACCATTGGTGGGGCCGAGATCGTCCACCGCGGCGATGAATTCCGGCATCACCTTGTCGGCCCGGGGCGGCGGCTTCTTGCCGGCCGGCGTGCGGCGGCTGGCCATATAACCGAATTCGAACCGCGCGACGCGAAACCCCTCGGCCGCCAGCGCCTTGGCCGTCGCATTCATGGAGGCGGAATCCATCGGCGCCCCGGCGCCATGGGCGAGGAGGATGGTGACACGGGCGTCTTCGGGGCCGTCGAAGAGGAAGGTCGTGGGCATGGATGGGTCCCCGTGGTTTGGGGCACTGTAGCCGGTGAGGACGCTCCGCGCCACGCGTCAGTGGTTCGAGGGTCGCTGCGCTCCCGCCTCACCATGAGGCTGTTGAGGATGCTGAGCTAAGAGTAGCCCTCATGGTGAGGTGCAAGTTCTTCACGAGCCTCGAACCCCCGAGGGCGTGTCACTACCCCGCCTTGTTCAACACCCTGTTGGCCAGCCCAACTCCGGCCCGGGCCCGTCTTGCCCAGTCCGATTCACTGTCCAGCTCGAGATAGCGCAGCCACCATTGCCGGGCCGTCGCCAGGTCATGGGCGTCATATTCGAGCGCGGCGAGGTTATAGACCGCGTCGGCATAGTCGGGATCGAGCGCTACGGCCCTGGCCAGATGCTCGCGTGCCGCCGCCACGCGGCCCATGTCCCGCAGCACGCCGCCATGGTTGAACCAGGCCTCGACGAAATCGGGGTCGCGCTTGATGGCGGTGATATAGGCCGTCGCGGCTTCTTCCAGCCGCTCCAGCTTGCGCAGGCAATTGCCGAAATTGAAAGCGGCCACGGCGTCGGTCGGGTCGATGGCCGAGCAATGCTCGTAAAGCGTCGCTGCCTCGGCAAACAGTTCGGCCGCCTCGGCTGTTTCGGCCAGGCCGAAATAGTCCTCGGCATCCTCGTCCACCTCGGGCAGCGGCAGCAGGCGCTGGCCATCGAGTTCGGCCAGGGAATGAGCGTCCTTCGCCACGATGCGCGCCGGCCCGTCGGCCTGCAGGGTCAAGGCGGTCAGCGACCCCACCGGCCCGATCTGGTGCACCGAGCGGGCAATGGCGCTCCAGCTCGCCCCCGTGGCAACGAGCCCGGCATATTTTTTCGCCAGGATCACATCGCGGAAGGAGAAAGGCTCGGATGGATGCTCGAAGGCATCGAACAAAGCCAGCAGGTCCAGCATGTCGCCATCGAGCCTGGACTGGTCGAGCATGGATTGCCGGCCGATATTGGCCGCCGGCACCGGCGGCAGGCTACGCAACAGGCGCAGGAAGCCGTTTTCGCTGAGGAGCGGCACACTCTTGTCGCGGGCCTCGGCCACGCGGCGCTCGATTTCGGCCTCGTCCTTGCGGGCCAACAGGGTCCGGCCAAAGACAACGGCCGTGGTGCCGCGGGTGATGTTGCGATGCAGCCGCCCGCCCAGGCTCTGCACGCGGCGAGTGGCAAGCCGCAGCGGGAAAGCCTGCAGGGCGCCGATCACCCCATAGCTTTCCCCGCCTGCACGCATGTCCTAGGCCTTCTTTTTCGCGGCCGCCTTTGGTGCTGCGGCCTTGGATGCTTCCAATGCGGCCTTGAGCGATGCCTTGGCGGCGGATTCCTTGGGTGCGGCCGGCGCCTTGGCCTTGCTCTTGGCGGCCGGCTTGGCTTCGCCCAGGCTCGCCTTCAGCGCGTCCATCAGATTGATAACATTGCCGCGTTCGGGCGCCGCTGCAATGATTGGTTTGTGGCCCTTGAGCTTTTCCTTGATCATGGCCATCAGCGCGACCTCGTAGCGGTCCTCATAGGCGCGCGGGTCGAAATGGGTCACCTTCTGCTCGATCAGCTTCTGCGCCAGGTCGAGCATTTCGGCGTCGGGATTGCCCTTGGGAATATTGTCGAAATATTCCGATGTGCCGCGCACCTCGTTGGGGTTGCGCAGGGTGGTGACGAACATGCCGTTTTCGCGCGCACCGATGGTCACCACGCGCTCGCGGCTGGAAAGGACCAGTCGGGCAATCGCCACCTTGCCGCTCTTGCGCATGGCTTCGCGCAGCACGACGAAAGTTTCCTCGGCCATGGCCCCGTCGGGTGCCAGGTAATAGGGTGCGTCCTGGTAGATCACGTCCACTTCGCTCTCGTCGACAAAGGCTTCGATATTGAGCGTGTGATTGGATTCGATGCGGACCGCTTCGAGGTCGGAATCCTCGATGATGATATATTGCTTGTCTTCATATTCGTAGCCGCGCACCAGGTCGCTTCGTTCGACCAGGCCCAGTTCGGGGTCCACCGGCTTCATGTTGATGCGGTTATGCGTATCCTTGTGCAGCTGGTTGAAGCTGATGCGATCCGACGTCGAGGTCGCCGGAAACAGCTTCACCGCGCAACTGACAAGGCTCAGCCTGATATGGCCTTTCCAGCTTGCCCTGGGTGCCATTGTCGCCTCCTACGCAAATACAATCCGCAAACAACAGTCATTCATGGCGCCAAATCCCGTGCTGACTCGTTAATGTCGGCCCAGGGGTCGCCAGCCGTGGTTAACAAACCCGGAAGAGTAGAATAATTCAGGTCCTCCGGAGAGTCGATGGACTCCAGGTCCCGCCAGTCTATTGGCGTCGAGGCCGGCAGATGTGGCCGCGCCCGCAACGAATAGGCGGAGACCGCCGTCGCGCTGCGTGCATTGCGGTGATAGTCGATGAAGATGCGGTTCTTGCGGTGCTCGGCGCCCATGGTCGTCGTGAATGTGTCGCGGCCGGTCTTTGCCAGGGCCACCGCAATGCTCGCGCAGGCGGTATGGGCCTGTTTCCAGGTCAGTTTTGTCGTGGTCGGCACCACGATATGCACGCCCTTGCCGCCCGAGGTCTTGACGAATGGCCTGAGGCCCATGGCCTCCAGCCCGCCGCGCAGATGCACGGCGGCATTGACCACGTCGCGCCACTCTATGCCCTCGCCGGGGTCGAGGTCGAAGATCACCCGGTCCGGCTTGTCGATATGGCTCTGGTGGGTGCCCCAGGCGTGGAATTCCACCACGCCGAACTGGGCGAGGGCGAGATAGCCCCTGGCACTCTCGACCGAAATATAGGTCTGCTTCTCGCCTTCCGAATTCTGCGTTTCGAAGCTCTTGAGGCCATCAGGCATGCCGGTAAAGGGGTGGCGCTGGAAGAAGCAGTCATGCGGCTTGCCGGTGGGGCAGCGGAACAGCGAGACTGGCCGGTTGAACAGGTGCGGCAGCATGTAGTCGCCCACCCCGGCATAATAGACCGCGATATCGAGCTTGGTCGGTCCGGTCTTGCCGAACAGGCGCCGCGTGGGATTGGTGACCCAGATGCCGGCCAGGTCAGCATCGGAAATGATGCGCTTGACCGGGGCGGCAACCGGGGTCGTCAGCTCGGCCTGCCGCAAGCCCTTGAACACGGCGTGGCGCAGCATGCCGTCGCTGGTCTGGTTGGCATATTGCACGCGTGCGGTGAGGATGGGCCGGACCGGGATGATTTCCCTGGGGGCGCCTTCCAGTTTTTCCTCGATGCGTAGCGGCGCCAGCCGGGCCACCAGCGACTTCATCGTCGCCGCATCGAAGCCGGTGCCCACCTTGCCGCGATAGACCAGTTCGCCATCGACCCATTCGCCCATGGCCAGCGCGCCGATGCCGCCATTGGCGGCGCTCTCGCTATAGCCGGCAATGACATAGTCGCCAGTCTTGAGCGCCTTGATCTTGAGCCAGCCCGACGAACGGCCGGCGGTGTGCTTGCCGTCCGCGCGCTTGGAGACGATGCCCTCCAGCCCCAGCTCGGAGGCATGGTCGAGCAGCACCTGCCCATCGCCTTCGACATGGTCGGAATATTGGATGGCCGAGCGCGGCGTCACATGGCCGGACAGCAATTGCGCCAGCAGGCCCTTGCGCTTGGCCAGTTCCACATTGCGCAGGTCCCAGCCATCGAGATGCAGCAGGTCGAAGGCATAAAAGACCAGCTTGTTGCCCGCTCCCTCCGACAGCGCATCCTGCAGCATGGAGAAGCGGCTGATGCCCTGCTTGTCGAGCACGACGATCTCGCCATCGATGATGGCCTCGCGGCAATTGAGCTCGCTGAACGCCGCGGGCAGGTCGCCATAGCGCCTGGTCCAGTCCAGCCCCCCGCGGGTGATGAGCCGCGTGCTGCCGCCTTCCACAAAGGCCAGGGTGCGATAGCCGTCGAACTTGATTTCGTGCAGGTATTTGGCGGTGGCGGGCGGCACCTTGTCGACCGGCGAGGCCAGTTGCAGCTCCATGGTCACGGGCAGGGGCGCCTTCACCGCGCCGGCCAGCCGGCCCGGCTGCGGCTTGCCGGCTTTCCTGAGCGGTACAGGGGGCGGCGGGGCCACCAGTTCCTCGATGCGCCGGCCGGTCTTGACGCTTTCCGGGCGGGTTTGAAGAATGTCTTCCTCGGTGCTCATTGATGTGTCCCGTTCCTTGAACAGGATCCAGCCCTCCTTGCCCTTGTCTTCGGGTTTGCCCTTGAGCTTGGCGAGCATCCAGCCCCCGCGCAGCTTTTCGCCCACCAGGCGGAATTTGAAAGCGCCCTTGCGCAAATCCTCATGCGGGTCGCCCATCGGTGCCCAGGTGCCGGTGTCCCAGACGATCATCGGGCCGCCGCCATATTCGCCTTCGGGAATGACGCCCTCGAAGTCGATATAGTCGATCGGGTGGTCCTCGGTGGCGGCGGCGAAGCGCTTGTCGGCCGGGTTGAGCGAGGGCCCCTTGGGCACGGCCCAGCTTTTCAGCACGCCATCGAGCTCCAGCCGCAGGTCATAGTGGTCCGACGTGGCGTGGTGCTTGTGAATGACAAAGCGATTGCCCCCGCTACCCAGCGCGCCTGAGGGCTCGCTGGTGCGCTGGAAGTCGCGTTTTTCGCGATAGGTCTTGAGCTTGTCGGCCGCCATCGCCTCACAATGCCATTGCCGGGTGAACGATGGCTTATGCGCCTACTGCTTCACGCTCTGCCCGATGGCCCAGGTCACCCCGAACGGGTCTTCGAGCTGGCCATAGATATCACCCCAGAATTCCACCTTGAGCGGCGAAGTCACGGTGCAGCCGGCGGCGACGGCCCGGTCCCACCATTTCTGCGCATCATCGACATGGATATGCATGTTGAAGCCCTGCGGCTTTACCGGCGCATAGCCGTATTCGGGAAAGTAGTCGCAAACGAAGATCGGGCTGCCATTGATGTCGATCTGGCTGTGCATCAGCTTGTCGCTGTTCTCGGCCTTGATGGCTTCCTGCTCCACGCCGCCAAAGGCGGCCTTGTAGAAGTCCAGCGCCTTGCGGGCGCCGTCGACGTTGAGATAGGGCGTGACACCCCCTTTGGGACGAAATTCGGTCATGGCTGTTCTCCTCGATTGACCCATGCAAGCACGACGAGCGGTCCGGCGCCAGTTCGACGCCCGCTAATTGATAGCGCTGGCGGGCGGCAGAGCTGGCGGGGCGGAAAGCCGGTCGAGATGCAGCCGGATATGCGCTGCCTCGGCTGGTGAACCAGCCAGGGCGATGGCGCGGTTGAAGGCCTCGCGCGCGCCAGCGCCGTCACCCAGTTGCAGCAGCAGCCCGCCGCGCACGCCATGATAGTGGAAATAGCCGTCGAGCTTGTCGCCCAGCGGCGCGATCAGTGCCAGGGCGGCGGCCGGGCCATAGGCCTTGCTCACTGCCACGGCGCGATTGAGCGTCACGACCGGGGACGGCTGCAGCACTTCGAGCGTCCGGTAGAGCCGGTCGATGGCACCCCAGTCGGTGTCCTCGGCGCGCCTGGCCCTTGCATGCTGGGCGGCGATGGCCGCCTGGACCTGATAGGTGCCCGGCTCCCGGTGGCGCAAAGCCTTTTCCACCAGCGCCCGCCCCTCGGCCAGCATGGGGCCGTCCCACAGGGTCCGATCCTGATCTTCCAGCAGTACGATCTGCCCCTGCCCATCCAGGCGCGCCCGATGCCGCGCATGCTGCAGCAGCATCAGCGCCACCAGGCCCATGACTTCGGGCTCGGTGGGAAAGAGCCGTTGCAGCAGCCGGCCGAGCCGGATCGCTTCGTCGCAGAGGCGCGACGCATCGGGGTCGGAATGGCCGCGCGAATAGCCCTCGTTGAAGACGAGGTAGATCATCATGGCCACCACGCCCAGCCGCTCCAGCCGGCCGTCGGCATCGGGTGGATCGAAGGGCACACTATTGGCCGCAATGCGCGCCTTGGCGCGGGTGATGCGCTGCTCCATGGCCACTTCGCTCACCAGGAACGCCCTTGCGATCTGCCGCAGCGGCAGGCCGGCCACCACACGCAGGGCCAGCGCGATCTGCTGGTTGGCCGGCAGGTCCGGGTGGCAGCAGACGAAGAGCAGCCGCAAGATGTCGTCGCGGTAATGGGCGGTGTCGAGCCGCTCGGCAATATCGGCCTCGGCATCGTCGAGATCAGACAGCCTCTCCTCGGGCGGCAGGGCGACATTGTTCTTCACCTTGCGGACCGCGTCGATGCCGCTATTGCGCCCGACAAAGATCAGCCAGGCCACGGTGTCGCGCGGGGGTCCCTTGACGGGCCAGGTCCTGATGGCGCGGAGGCTGGCCTCCTGGAAGGCCTCCTCGGCGGCATCGAGATTGCGGAAATAGCGCAGCAGGGCGCTCAACGCCTGGGGTCGCGCCGCCATCAGGGCCGCTGCTATCCAGGCGTTGTCGACCATTATCCAAGCTCGCTGGGATGAAAGATGCCGACCGGGCGGATTTCATAGCCGCCGGCACCGGGATTGGCCTCGGCCAGGTCCTTGGCGAAGGCAATGGCCTCTTCCAGCGAATCGCAATCGGCCAGGTAGAAGCCGAGGAACTGTTCCTTGGTTTCGGCAAAGGGCCCGTCGATGATCAGCGGTTCGCCACTGGTCTTGCGCAGGGTGGTGGCCGACGTCGTCGGCAGCAGGCGGGCCACCGGGCCCATCTTGCCCTTGGCCTTCATGGAATCCTCGACGGCGCCGAGGCGCGCCATGCAGGCGTCATCCTCCTCCTTGGTCCAGGTGGCGACGGCGTTTTCATCATTGTAGCAGAGGACAGCGTAAAGCATTCAAACATCCCTCGTCGGAAACATGACGAGCGACTATGCCCAATTCAGACAGCGCGTGAAGCGATTTTTGACTCGAACCACGAGGGCATGGCGCCTATGCCACTGGCAGAGGGTTATTCCGCGCAATGGTCACCGTCGCGCCCAGCGAAGCCAGGATGATGGCGATAATGCCGCCGAGCTGCCACAGGCTCAGCGTCTCGCTCAGAATGATGAAGCCCGACAGCGCGCCCAGCGCCGGCTGACCGCTCATAAGGATGCCGAACAGCCGCGAGGGAATATGGGGCAGGGCCACCATGTCCAGTGCATAGGGAATGGCGCTCGACAGCAAAGCCACGGCCAGTGCGACGGGCAAAATGGCGGGATCGAGCAAAGCCGTGCCCGCTGTCGCCACGCCGAAGGGTAGGGCGATCACCGCGGCGACCGATACGCCCAGTGCCGTAATATGCGGACCGCCGCCGGTGCCGGCGCGCTGGCCGAAAATGATATAGCCGGCCCAGCAGGCGCCGGCCGCCAGCGCCAGCAGGACGCCCGGCAGGGCGATCTCGCCCTGTGCCTGCCCCAACGGCAGCAACATGGCGAGGCCCGCCACCGCCAGCACGATCCAGGCGAAATCGAGCGGCTTGCGCGAGCCGGCCAAAGCCACGGCCAGCGGGCCGGTGAATTCAAGCGCCACCGCGACACCGAGTGGAATGGTTTGCAGCGCTGCATAGAAGAAGAGGTTCATGGCTCCCATGACGGCGCCATAGGCCAAAACGGCGCGCCATTGCCTGGTGTCGAGCGTCTGCCGCCAGGGCCGGAACACGGTTAGCAGCACGACTGCTGCGAGCACCAGCCGCAAGGTTGTCGCGCCCGCCGCGCCCACGAGTGGAAAGAGCCCCTTGGCAAAGCTCGCGCCGGTCTGGGTGAAGACCATGCCCAGCGTGACGAGCAGGACGGAGAAAATGACGGATTGCGGCCGCAAGGGTGGGGCTCCGGGGACGGTGCGGTTTAGCAGGCTCCACCCCCCGCGTCACCGGCTGGCTTCAGCAGAAGTTCTGGAAGGCGACGAAGGTACCGGCGCTGTCGGTGAAATGCTTGAGCACGTAGCCGGTGGGCAGGTCGTTCTGGCCCGGAGCGATGTGGCAGCGGGTGCCCTCCGGTGTCCCCTGGCACGCGTCGATCATGAAGCATTGTCCTGTCGTGGTTTCGCCCAGCTTGTTGCTGGCCATGCTGGGCTGGGCGCGGATGACCAGCGGGTGCAGGCCGCGGACCCAGAGCGGAAAGGCGGTGGGCACGTTGATATCGGCTGCGTCAGCGCAGTATCCGCTGGCCGGATTACGGATGCAGTTCTGCGCCGCCGGAGGGTTGAGCGAAGCGACGTTCTGCCCGTTCAGCGGCGCCAGCACGACTGGCCCCCCATCGGCGAAGCGGCCGTCCAGTGCCTTCCCGTCGGGCG
Organism: uncultured Devosia sp.; assembly: GCA_966192215.1. Lineage (GTDB taxonomy): Bacteria > Pseudomonadota > Alphaproteobacteria > Rhizobiales > Devosiaceae > Devosia. The sequence continues at coordinate 8,953 of CBIGSA010000027.1, forward strand.
AGAACGTGGCGACGGTCGCTCCGTCATAGCCCAGCAGGTGCATATTGCCAGCCTCCGATTTCCAGCCGTTGACCATGGCCAGCGGTCCAAGGCATCCCAGGCTCGTGGCCCACAGGCCGAAGGTCCCGCTACTGGTGGCCAGCTCGATCCGGCACATGCCGGTGCCGCCGTCGCCGCTGCTCACCTGCCAAGCGCCGGCATAGGGGGCGCTGCTGTCCTGCGCGCGGACCGGTGCAGCGATCGCCGCAAGGCAGGCGACGATGAATAAGAGGCCGATGCGCATCAAGTTCCCTCCATGAATGCGGCCGGGAGAATTACGCAACCGCCGTGATTCTGCGAGAGGGCGACGGCCTGCCTTGACCCGGTTCCCGCAACCCTTTAGCCCTTGCCGACGGAACAAAGGAGGAATCCATGGAATACCGTTATCTGGGGCGCTCGGGCCTCAAGGTGTCCACGCTGACCATGGGTACGATGACCTTCGGCGGCTCCGAGAAGGTCGGCCGTACCGAGCAGGCAGATGCGACGCGCCAGATCGACCTGTGCCTTGATGCCGGTATCAACCTGCTCGACACGGCCAACGTCTACAATGCCGGCGTTTCCGAGGAGATGATCGGGGTGGCGCTGGCCGAGAATGGCCGCCGCCAGCGGGCGCTGGTCGCCACCAAGGTTCGCTTCAAGATGGGTGATGGGCCCAACGAGATCGGGCTTTCCCGCCACCACATCATCGCCCAGGCCGAAGCCAGCCTCCGCCGGCTCAAGACCGATGTCATCGACCTCTACCAGGTGCATGAATGGGACGGGCAGACGCCGATCGAGGAGACGATGGAGGCCCTCGATACGCTCGTGAAATCCGGCAAGGTCCGCTATATCGGCTGCTCGAACTATTCCGGTTGGCATATAAGCAAGGCCCTGGCCGCTGCCGGCGCGCGCCATGGCGAGCGCTTCATTTCCCAGCAGATTCACTACACGCTTCATTCGCGCGAGGCCGAATATGAGCTGATCCCCATCAGCCAGGATCAGGGCCTGGGCATTCTCATCTGGTCCCCGCTGGCCGGCGGGCTGCTGTCGGGCAAATACCGGCGCGATGGTGGACCCAAATCCGGGCGTCATGTTGGCGGCTTCCGCGAACCCCCGGTCTATGACTGGGAAAAGTTCTACGACATCATCGACGCGCTGGTGGCGGTGGCCGAAGCGCACGGCGTGTCGGGCGCACAGGTGGCGCTGGCCTGGCTGCTGGGGCGGCCGGGGGTGACCTCGGTCATTATCGGCGGCCGCAACGAGGCGCAGTTCCAGGACAATCTGGCGGCCGCCAGCCTCGTGCTCACCCCGGAGGAACGCGCGCAACTCGACGCCGCCAGCCAACCGCCCCTGCTCTATCCCTATTGGCACCAATCCTTCACGGCGCAGGACCGGCTGGGCAAGATCGATCTCGATCTGATCGGGCCCTATGCCGAGGAGTTCAAGCGTGGCTGATTTCCTCTTCGAGCCCCATGCCCCCGTGACCATCCCCATCGCTCGTGGCGGGCTCTTTGCCGTGCGGCGGGTCTATTGCGTCGGCCGCAACTATGCCGAGCATGCCGCCGAAATGGGCCATGACACGCGCGAGCCCCCCTTCTTTTTCGGCAAGCCGGCCGATGCCATCGTGGTCGGCGGCGCCGATATCGCTTATCCGAGCCAGACTGGGGACTTTCATCACGAGATCGAGCTGGTCGTCGCCATCGGCAAGGACGGGTCCGGTATCGATGCGGGGAGGGCGCTGGACCATGTCTATGGCTATGCCGCCGGTCTCGACATGACGCGGCGCGACCTGCAGGCGCTGGCCAAGAAGGCTGGCCGCCCCTGGGACATGGCCAAGGGCTTCGATCAATCCGCGCCTATCGGCACGATCGAGCCGGCCTCCACCATCGGCCATCCGGACAGTGGCGCCATCACCCTTTCGGTCAATGGCGTCGAGCGCCAGCGCGGCGATCTCGCCGACCAGATCTGGAACGTGCCCGACACCATCGCCTATCTCAGCCAATTCGTGGCCCTCAAGGCGGGCGACATCATCATGACCGGCACGCCGGCCGGTGTCGGTGCGGTGGTGCGGGGCGATGTGCTGGAAGGGGTAATTACCGGCGTCGGCACGGTGCGGACGCGGATCGCCTGATGCCGGTCTGGTCGCCCCAGCAGGATGGCGCGCTCAAGGCCGTTTCCGCCTGGCTCAAGGACAAGAACGGCCCGCAGGTCTTTCGCCTCTTCGGCTGGGCCGGCACCGGCAAGTCGACCCTGGCGGTGCACCTGGCGCAGGATGTGCGATCAGTCAAATACGCCGCCTTTACCGGCAAGGCGGCTTTGGTCATGCGCAAGCGTGGCTGCAAGGGCGCGCAGACCATCCATAGCCTGATCTATACCTTGGTCAGCGAGAAGGATGGCGAGCCGCGCTTCGTGCTCGACGATGAGAGCCCGGCCGCAGATGCCGATCTCATCGTCATCGACGAAGTCTCGATGGTCGACGAGCAGTTGGGCAAGGACCTGCTCAGTTTCGGCGTCAAGGTGCTGGTGCTGGGCGATCCGTTCCAGCTGCCGCCGGTGCAGGGCGCCGGCTTCTTCACCGCCGACGAGCCCGACATCATGCTCACCGAAATCCACCGGCAGGCGGCGGACAATCCCATCATCCACCTGTCCATGCAGGTGCGCGAAGGCGGCTATCTCGAACGCGGCACCTATGGCGATTCCATCGTTGTCGGGCGCGACAATGTCGATCGCAATGCGGTGCTCGAGGCCGACCAGGTGCTGGTGGGCCGCAACAAGACGCGCCTGCAATACAATGATCGCCTGCGCGAGCTGAAAGGCCTGCCCTTCCACGTACCGGTCGAGGGTGACCGCATGGTGTGCCTGAGGAACAACCCGCGCAAGAAGCTGCTCAACGGGCAGATCTGGATCGTCACCGAGGTCACCAAGCGGACCAATGGAAAATATTCCCTGTTGCTGGGTGCCGACGAGGGCAAGGGCGAGGCACGGGTGCTGACGCACAAGGCCTTCTTTTCCGGCGAGGAAGATACGATGAGCTGGCCCGAGCGGCGCCAGTTCGACGAATTTACCTTCGGCTATTGCCTGACCGTCCACAAGGCGCAGGGCAGCCAGTGGGACAATGTCTATCTGTTCGACGAGAGTTTCGTCTTCCGCGAAGAGAGGGCGCGATGGCTCTATACCGGCATCACCCGGGCGGCGGAAAAGATCACCGTCGTGTCCTGAGCGTCATAACAAAGCCAAACTCGCGCCGCTGCATCCAGTCTCGTGAAGATTTCTGGCCAAGTAAGCCAAATTGCTGACGTTTCATGCATCGGCGATGCTTGCGCAACAGGGGCTTATACCCCATCTTGGCCGTAGAGATTTCCCACAGTCCGGATCGTTCCCAAAAGCGGAGGCATCATGCACCACGACACCCCCCTGATCTCAACGATCGTCGCGGGTCTGGTGCTGGCCTTCATTTTCGGCATGATCGCCAATCGCTTCAAAATGCCACCTTTGGTGGGCTATCTGCTGGCGGGCGTTTTGGCCGGCCCCTACACACCCGGCTTCGTGGCCGATCAGGCGCTGGGCGCCGAGCTGGCCGAAATCGGCGTTATCCTGCTGATGTTCGGCGTGGGCCTGCATTTTTCGCTCAAGGATCTGATGAGCGTGCGGGCGCTGGCCATTCCCGGCGCCATTGCGCAGATCGGTTTTGCCACATTGCTGGGTTTCGGCCTGGGCTCGCTGATGGGCTGGGACATGGGGGCCGCCCTGCTGTTCGGCCTGTCGCTCTCCTGCGCCTCGACAGTGGTGCTGCTCAAGGCGATGCAGGATCGCCGCCTGATCGAGACCGAGCGTGGTCGCATTGCCGTGGGCTGGCTCATCGTGGAAGACCTGGTCATGGTTCTGGCCCTGGTGCTCATTCCGGCCTTCGCCGCCCTGGGAGGCGCCGATAGCGGCATTCACGACCCCTTCGTCTCTTTCGTCGAGCGCATCATCGGCGGCTCGGTCGGCATCTGGGGCGTGCTGGCGCTCACGGTCGTCAAGCTGGCAGCCTTTGTCGGCTTCATGCTGGTGGTCGGGCGGCGGCTGATCCCCTGGGCGCTGCATGCCACGGCCCATACCGGCAGCCGCGAACTGTTCCGCCTCGCCGTGCTGGCCATTGCCCTGGGCGTCGCCCTCGGCTCGGCGGTGCTGTTCGGCGTGTCGCTGGCCCTGGGTGCCTTCTTTGCCGGCATGATCCTCAGCGAAAGCGAGCTGTCGCACCGCGCCGCGCAGGAAACCCTGCCCTTGCGCGACGCGTTTGCCGTGCTGTTCTTTGTCTCGGTCGGCATGCTGTTCGATCCATCCATCATCATCACCAATCCGCTGCCGCTGCTGGCGACGGTGTTCATCATCATCATCGGCAAATCCCTGGCCGCCTTCGGCATCGTGCTGCTGTTCCGGCGACCGGTGGCGACGGCGCTGACCATTTCCGCCTCGCTGGCGCAGATCGGTGAATTCTCCTTCATTCTCGCCAGCATGGGCGTGTCGCTCGCCATCATGCCCAAGGAGGCGCAGGACCTGATCCTGGCCGGTGCGCTGATTTCCATCGTACTCAACCCGGTTACCTTCTGGGCCGTCGACCTGGCCAAGCCGCGCATCGAGGCCAAGGCGGCAGCGCGCAGGGCGGCGCGGGGCGTCGAACCCGAAGAGGTGCGTATCGAGCCCACCGAATTGTCCGAGGCCGCCAATGGCCCGGCCACATCGGACGCCCCCAGCGAGGGTGCCATCGACAGTGGCGCTTTGGGCGCCGACGACGATACGGGCGAGCCCTCCCACCAGGTCGGCCATACGGTCCTCGTGGGTTATGGCCAGGTCGGCCGCATCGTTGCCGCCGGCATCAAGGCCGATGGCGGCGGGCTCGTGGTGATCGAGGATTCCGATCACGATGTGGCTGCCGCGCGGGCCGAGGGTTTCGAGGTCGTATTCGGCAATGCCGCCAGCGAAGACACACTCAAGCTCGCCAACCTGCCGCAGGCGCGGAACCTGCTGATCGCCATTTCCAATGGTTTTGAGGCGGGTTCGGTTTGCGAATCCGGCCGCAAGCTCAATCCGGGCATTTCCATCATCACGCGCGCCTATTCGGAGGAAGAAGAAACCTTCCTGCGCAATCTGGGCGCTACGGCCGTCATTCGCGGCGAGCGCGAAATCGGCAAGGGCATCCTGACCTTCCTGCGCGGCGATGGCAGCGATCCGGCCGCGAATGCCGTCCCGGTGCCCGAGGAACCCAAATTGCCGGTGGTTGAAAATCTGCTGGAAAAGGCGGCTGCTGCCCCGGCCGCCGTGGCGGCAGAGGTCGTGGCCGAGGCATCAGCGGCCGAGCCCCAGGATGTCATCGAGCTGCCCCCGCCGGCGACGGATACGACCGGGACCGATCCCGTTATCATCGCGGCGGTGGAAGCAGCGTCTGAACCGGTCGAACCCGAGGCGAACGTGCCGGCGACAACGCTCGAAACCGTCGAGTCGACGCCAGCCGTGGGCGAGGCGCCGGCCGCGATCGACGAAGTCGTGGTGCCGGCGCAAAGCGAGCCCGTTGCGGAAGCGCCTGCCGAGTCGGAAGCCGTCACGGAAACCGAGGCCGAAATCGCCGCCGAAACCGAGCGAGAGGCCGAGGCCGAGACCAACGAAGGCGGCATCGCCCCGGCTGAACCGGATGATGAGCCTGCGGCCGAGCCCGATGCCGAAGCCGACAAGCGCGACGCCGTGCCGCCGGTGATGCCTGAGCCCAAAAGCTAAGGTCTTGTCAAAGGCTTGGCAGGGGGCGCATAGAAGTTAGCGGGTGGCGGGTACGTCCGCTGCCCATGCGTTGGGCGCGCTGCAATGGCTGTGCCGGGAATTTTGTTGGGCCGATGATTTCGCAAAAAGCCAAATATGCCTTGCGTGCGCTGGTCTCCCTCGCCCGGGTCCAGCGCGGCGAAACCATGATGATCGGCGAGATTTCCAAGGAACAGGCGATCCCCAAGAAATTCCTCGAACAGATCCTGCTCGAGCTCAAGCGGGCCGGGTTCGTTGCCAGCCGCCGAGGGCGGGCCGGGGGCTATGAACTTTTGCGGGCGCCCGAGGAGATCAGGTTCGGCGAAGTGCTGCGGCTCATCGACGGCCCCATCGCCCCGCTGCCCTGCCTCTCCAAGATCGCCTACAAGAAATGCGCCGATTGCCGCGACGAGGCCTCCTGCGAAATCCGCCACGTCTTCGAACGGGTCACGCTGGCAACGCGGGCCGTGCTGGACCAGACCACGCTGGCGGATTCGCTCAAGCTGGAAGACTTGCCGGTTTAAGTCTTGCGCCACGCCCTCGTGGTTCGAGGCGCGTGAAGAACGCGCACCTCACCATGAGGGCTACTTCAAAGTCGGTGTTTCAGCAGCCCTCATGGTGAGGCGGGAGCGTAGCGACCCTCGAACCACTGACGCGTGCCTGCTCTACCCGAACACCACCGTCTTCTTCCCGTTCAGCATCACCCGGCTTTCCAGGTGCAGCTTCACCGCCCGTGCCAGCACGCGGCTCTCGATGTCGCGCCCGGCGGCGACCAGATCGTCGGGGCTCATAGCATGGGTCACGCGGGCGGTTTCCTGCTCGATGATCGGGCCTTCGTCGAGGTCGGGCGTCACGTAATGTGCCGTGGCGCCGATGATCTTGACGCCGCGCTCATGGGCCTGGTGATAGGGCTTGGCACCCTTGAAGCTGGGCAGGAAGGAATGGTGGATATTGATCACCTGCCCGAAGAGGCGGGTCGACAGATTATCCGACAGTACCTGCATGTAGCGCGCCAGCACGACCAGGTCGGCGCCGCTCTGCTTGACCAAAGCCAGCACCTGCTCTTCCTGCGCCGCCTTGGTGTCCCGGGTCACCGGCAGCAGGTGGAAGGGAATGCCGGCATCGTCGGCGATTTTCTGCGTGTCAGGGTGGTTGGAAATGATGGCCGCCACTTCGGCGTCGAGCCAGCCGACGCGGATCTGGTAGAGCAGATGCAGCAGCGTATGGTCGAATTTGCTGACCATGATGACCACGCGCTTGCGGCGTGCATCATCGGAGAGGCTGGTCTTCATCGAAAAGCGCTCGATGGGCGATTTCAGCGCCCGCTCGATGGCGTCGCGGCCCACGCCGTCGGGCGCGGTAAAGGCCAGCCGCATGAAGAAACGGTCGGTTTCGCGGTCCCAGAACTGGTTGGATTCGGCGATATTGGCGCCCAGGGCCGCCAGTTCGGTGGTGATGGCGGCGACAATGCCGGGGCGGTCGGCGCAGGACAGGGTGAGAACGAAACTGGCCGTGGACATCGCAGCACTCCGGGGAAAACCAGGTCGCGGTATCAATGGCTTGGATCGTTTCGTCAAGGGCGCAGCAAAAAGGGCCGCCCCCGGGGGAGCGGCAAACAAAAAGGGCCGCCCCCGGGGGACGACCCTTCCTGAGTTTATCGGCCTCGAGTGCCGAGGAAGGAGGTGCTAGCCGAGATCACTCCCGATCAACACACGATATCCAAGGCCTTCTTCGAGTACCAAAATCTCAAACGACACTGGATCACCTCCTTCACGTTGGTTGAACATGAGGGAATGGTGCGCCCGATTTGCCGGCTTGTCCAGCCTTGTCAGGCCCGCGCCTTCTTCGGCTTGGCCCGCAGTTGCAGAATGGTCGCGGCCAGCACGCCCAAGGCAACGATGCCGATGATGATGGTCGCCAGCGCATTGACGTCGGGCGAAACGCCCAGCTTGACCTTGGAAAAGATCACCATGGGCAGGGTCGACGAACCCGGCCCCGAGACGAAGCTGGCAATGACAAGATCGTCCAGCGACAGGGTGAAGCCGAGCAGCCAGCCGGACACCAAAGCCGGGGCAATGATGGGCAGGGTGATGTCGAAGAAGGTGCGGATGGGCGAGGCGCCCAGGTCCATGGCGGCTTCCTCGAGGCTTCGGTCGAAATCGCTGAGGCGCGACTGCACGACGACGCAGACATAGGCCGTGCAGAAGGTGGCATGGGCGATGACGATGGTCAGCATGCCGCGGCCCTGTGGCCAGCCGAGCGTGGATTCCATGGCCACGAACAGCAGCAGCAGCGCCAGGCCCGTGATGACGTCGGGCATGACTAGTGGCGCCGAGACCATGCCCGAGAACAGCGTCCTTCCCTTGAAGCGGCGGAAGCGCACCAAGGCCACGGCGGCCAGCGTGCCCAGCACCAGGGCGATGGAGGCGCTCAGCGCGGCGATCTGCAGGCTCAGCCAGGCGGCGCCGAGCAGTTGCGGGTCGCTGAACAGCTCGCCATACCATTTGGTCGAAAAGCCCGACCACACGGTTACCAGCCGGCTCTCGTTGAACGAGAAGACGACCAGGCTCACAATGGGCGCGTAGAGGAACGAGAAGCCCAGGGCGGCGGCAATGGGAAGGAACCAGCCCCGGCGCATTTACTTCTCCACCACGGCGCTTTGCGCACGTTGCAGCAGCATGATCGGCACGACGACCACGACCAGCATGGCCATGGCCACGGCGGCGGCGCGCGGCCAGTTGGTGGCGCCGAAGAATTCGTCCCACAGCACGCGGCCGATCATCAGGGTTTCGGGGCCACCCAGCAGCGAGGGAATGACGAATTCACCGATGGCGGGGATGAAGACCAGCATGGAGCCGGCCACGATGCCGGGCAGCGACAGCGGCAGAGTGACCGAGAGGAAGGTGCGCAAGGGCCGCGCGCCCAGGTCGGCCGAGGCCTCGAACAGCGACACGTCCAGCTTCACCAGCGTCGTATAGAGCGGCAGGATCATGAAGGGCAGGTAGGTATAGACGATGCCGACATAGACGGCGAAATCGGTCTGCATCATCACCAGCGGCTCGATGCCGAACAGGCCAAGAAACTGGTTGATGACGCCATTGCCGCGCATGAAGCCGGTCAGCGCATAGACGCGCAGCAGGAAGGAGGTGAAGAAGGGCAGCACCACCAGCATCAGCAATATATTGCGCCAGCGGTCGGGTGCCCGCGCGATGGCATAGGCCATGGGATAGCCGATGACGAGTGTGATCACCGTGGCGATGGCCGCGATGCGGATCGAGCTCAGATAGGCCGCAACATAGAGGTTGTCGGTGAAGAGCTTGATATAATTGGACAGGTGCAGGGTGAGTTGCACCGTGCCCTCTTCGGTCGAGAGCAAAGCCGAATAGGGCGGGCGGCCGAATTGCTTGGTGGCCAGCGAAATGCCGAAGACCACGGCCAGCGGCACGAGGAAGAAAACCAGCAGCCACAGCACGGGCGCGGCCAGCACCAGCATGCGGCCGGTAATGCCGACCTTGGCCAGCCGGCGCTCCACGGCGTTCCATGGCCGGAGGCGGCGCGGCGGTGGAATGGTGAGTTCGGATGTGGCGGTCATACCGTCAGCACCGAGCCGGATGTGTCGCCCCAGCTGACATAGACCTGCTCGTCCCAGGTAATGGCATCAGGGTTGCCGCGCACCGTATTGGTCTGGGTCACGCGCAGGCGTTTGCCGCTATCGAGCACCACCTGATAGACGCTCATGTCGCCAAGATAGCCGATATCTTCCACTATGCCATGGGTCACGTTGGCATTGTGCGGATCGGCCGGCTTTTCGCGGCTCAGGTGCACCTTTTCCGGGCGGATGGCCCACCACAGGATCTGGTCGGGCGCGCAGTCCACGCCGTGGCCGACATGGATATCGCAACCCAGTTCGGTCGAGCGGATGCGCACATGGTCCGGCTCGTCCTCGGTCACGGTGCCTTCCACCATGTTCACCGAGCCGATGAAGCCGGCGACGAAGCGCGAATTGGGGAATTCATAGATATCGGTGGGCTCGCCGATCATGGCGATTTCGCCCTGGTTCATCACCCCGATGCGGGTGGCCAGACTCATCGCCTCTTCCTGGTCGTGGGTCACCACGATGAAGGTCACGCCCAGCGTTTCCTGGATCTTGACCAGTTCGAACTGGGTTTCCTCGCGCAGCTTCTTGTCGAGCGCGCCGAGCGGTTCGTCGAGCAGCAGAAGTTTCGGCCTTTTGGCCAAGGCGCGGGCCAGGGCCACGCGCTGGCGCTGCCCGCCCGACAGCTGGTGCGGCTTGCGCTTGCCATAGTCCTGCAGTTTCACCAAAGCCAGCAGCTCGGCGACACGGGCGGCGATCTCGGCGCGCGGCAGGCCGTCGCGCTTCAGGCCATAGGCAATGTTCTGCTCCACATTCATATGCGGGAACAAAGCGTAGGACTGGAACATCATGTTGACCGGCCGGTTATAGGGCGGCACGTCGGTCATGTCCTGGCCGTCGATCTCGATCGTGCCCGAGGTCGGGGTCTCGAAGCCCGCCAGCATGCGCAGGAGCGTCGACTTGCCCGAGCCCGAGCCACCCAAGAGGCAAAACAGCTCGCCCTTGTAGATATCGAGCGACACATCGGAAACGGCGGCGACATCACCGAATTTCTTGGTGACATGCTTGATGCGCACGAAGGGCTTGGCATCCGGATCGCGCCAGGGGCGGGTATCGGCGGCGATCTGCGGTTTCTTGGCCATCTCGGACTCTTGAAAAGGCTGAGGGGGCGGCTGCGGCCGCCCCCTGGATCGTGGTTTACTGGCCGGTTTTGATGCGGGTCC
>CBIGSA010000028.1:0-19423 GCA_966192215.1 uncultured Devosia sp.
GCAGCATCTTGAGATGCGCGTTCTTGTCCTCGATCAGGTCCCACTTGTTGACCGCGATGACCAGCGCGCGCCCTTCGCGCTCCACCAGGTCGGCCAGGGCCAGGTCCTGCTTCTCGAAGGGAATGGTCGCGTCCAGCATCAGCACGACGACTTCGGCATATTGGATCGACCGCAGGCTGTCGCCCACGGCCAGCTTTTCCAGCTTCTCGGTGACGCGCGAGCGGCGGCGGATGCCGGCGGTATCGACCAGGTTGATCACCCGGCCTTCCCATTCCCATGGCACCAGGATGGAATCGCGGGTAATGCCAGCCTCCGGGCCGACCAGCACGCGCTCCTCGCCCACCATGCGGTTGATCAGTGTCGACTTGCCGGCATTGGGCCGGCCGACAATGGCCACATTGAGGTAGCGCTTGGGGTTCCAGCGCAACGTCGCCTCGTCGCCTTCGCCCTCCAGCATGTCTTCGGTAATGTCGACATCGGTTTCGGGCATGGCATCGAGGTCGGCGATCTCGCTCGCCTCCTTTTCTGCCGCCGCGCGGTCGATGGCAGCCGACACGATGGAGTACAGCTCTGACAGGCCGAGGCCGTGTTCCGCTGATAGCGGAATGGCCTCGCCAAAGCCCAGCTTGAACGCCTCGACCAGCCCGGCCTCCGCCGCGCCGCTCTCGGCCCTGGTGCCCACCAGACGCACGTCCTTGCCGGCCTTGCGCAGCACTTGTGCAAAGCGCTGGTCCAGCGGCACCACGCCGGCGCGGGCATCGATCATGAACAGGATGACGTCGGCTTCCTTGATGGCCAGCTCGGTCTGCTGGCGCATGCGGTCTTCCAGGCTCCCGTCGGTCACGTCCTCATAGCCGGCCGTGTCGAGAATGCGAAAGGTGAGGTCGGCAATGCGGCCCTCGGCCTCGCGCCGGTCGCGCGTCACGCCCGGCGTGTCATCGACCAGCGCGATCTTGCGACCGACCAGGCGGTTGAACAGCGTGGATTTGCCGACATTCGGGCGACCGACAATGGCAACGGTGACGGTCATGCGAATTCCGATCTGGCGTCGGGCGAAAGCGGCTGCCTATTCAGCAGCCGGCTCGGCCTCGGTGGTGGCAGCGGGAGCAGCGGCAGCCGGGGTCTCGGCGGCAGGCGCTTCATCGCTGACGATTTCGTCGATGGCCGTCGCGGCCGCCTCGGCATCGGCCACCGGCTCCTCGGCAATGGCGCCTTCCGACAGCAACTGCGCCAGGTAATAGCCCATGCGGTTTCGCACATTGCTCTGCGCAAGCGGGTCATTGACCACGGCTTCGAAATTGGCCTGCGCGGCGGCGAAGTCGCCGGCCTTGTATTGCGCCAGCCCCAGCGTTTCGCGGGCGGCATTGCGCAGGGCGCTGCCCTCGGCGGCAATGCTGCCGACACGGGACTCGACATCGGCGAGCGTGCCGGCGTCCACCATCAGCGTCCCGCCCAGCACCAAAGCCAGCTCGCGCAGGTGCGCGTTGGACTGGCTATTGGCCAGCGCGTCATAGGCGGCAACCGCCTCGTCTACTTTGCCCTCCTTGGCCAGTACGCCCGCCTTGCGGAACTGCGCCAGCACGGGATAGCTGCCAGAGCCATCGGCGATCAGCGAGTCGAGCTGCGTCTGGGCCGCGGCCAGGTCCCCGCCATCGATCGCTTCGAACGCGGCATAAAGCTCGTCCGACGACTTCGCGGCATTGTTGGCGTGATACCAGGTCCAGCCTTCATTGACGGCAACGATCACCACCACGGCCACGGCTGCACCGATCACGAAGGGGCCGAAGCGCCGCCACAGCGCCCGCATGCGGTCGCTGCGCAGCTCCTCGTCGATTTCCTGGAAGATATTGTCCTGGGACATGGCCTGCCTGAGGTCGTCTTGAAATTGCGCGCACGTTTAGCATGGCTCCCGTGGAAAGCAAATGCGCGCAGGACCTTGCCGCGGCCTATCCCAGCTCCCATTCCGCCAGATAGTCCGGCCTTCTTAGGCCTGGCACGGTATGCACCAGCCAGAAGCTCCGCACCGCCCAGCGATAAGGCCGCCGCAGGCGCCGCTCCGTCACACGCTCCGACCCATACCAGATTGTCAGATGCGGGGCGATGCCCCGTGGCCCCACCCGCAAGCCGCGCCGCTGCATCTGCGTGCGGATGTCGCCGTAGAGGCCCAACAGGTCGCGCGCGCCGTTCGAGCAACTCAGCACCGTGGGATATTGTGCCCGTCCGCCCGTCTTCGGTCGCCGTCCCGAAAAGGTCATCACCGTATCGAAGACAATGTCGAAGCCCGGACGCCGCACGGCCTCGCCCACCTCCAGCGCGTCGCTTAGCAGGTCGTCGCTGATCTCCGCACCACGCTGTACCGCATGCAGCGACACATGCTGCCGCTCCGCCCGCACCACATTGCGCACACCCAGTCGCCGCCCGAGGCGCTTCGCTCCCCACTCAATGTCCTGCGCCAAGGCCGGTGGCGGCAGCAGCGTGAAATAATACCGATGTTCCAGCGCCGTCGCTGCCGCTGGCTCCCCTCCGAAAAGCTCGAATTGCATCTCCATGGCATGGCTCTTTGTTCTCTATTTGTTCTTTTGTAGAACGGCCGGCGAAGTCGGTCAACCGCCATCTCCGAATCCCGTCACACTTGTAACTCTCGCTCTCTCGCTCCACCGGAATAGCGTTGTCGCATCAAGACGGAGGATCGGACGTGGCGGTGTTCACAACAGGCAGGGCGGGCGGTTCGTTCGGTGAATGGAAGGTCGTCGTTTCCAGCGGTCTGACGCTGGTCGCTGCCCCGACCTTTCTGTTGATGGGCGGGGCCTCCGCCATCACCGCGCCCGATATTGCCATGTGTACCTCCGCCATATCCTGGTCGCCGATCAGCGACATGGCCCTGATGTATCTGCTGATGGGCGTCTTTCACCTGTCGCCGTGGCTGAAGCTTCTCTCCGCACATGCGCGGCGCCAAACCGAAGGAGACTGACAATGCAACATCCAATTGTGTCACGCGATGAGTGGCTGACCGCCCGCCGGGCCCTCCTGAAAGCGGAGAAGGAGGTCACGCACCTCCGCGACAAGCTCGCACAGGAACGTCTGGCCTTGCCGTGGGTCCGCATCGAGAAAGAATACGTGTTTGACACGCCGGAGGGCCCGCGCACGCTCGCCGATCTGTTCGAGGGCCGGTCACAGCTGCTGGTGCAGCATTTCATGTTCGCGCCGGGATGGAAGGAGGGATGCCCCAGTTGCTCCTTCATGGCCGATCACACCGATGGCATGAACCGGCATCTGGCGCATCACGACGTGACCATGATCGCCGTGTCGCGTGCCCCGCTTGGCGATATCGAGCGCTATCGCCAGCGCATGGGCTGGCAGTTCCGCTGGGTGTCGTCGAACGGCAGCCCGTTCAACTACGATTTCCGGGTCAGTTTCACGCCCGGAGAGGTCGCCAGCGGCCATATCGACTACAATTTCGGCCAATGGGACGAGATCGGCGAGGAATGGCCCGGCGTGAGCGCCTTCTTCAAGGACGAGACGGGTGCTGTTTTCCACACCTACTCCAACTTCGGCCGTGGCGTGGAGGTGATGATGGGCACATATGCCATGCTCGACCTCATGCCAAAAGGGCGCAACGAGGACGAAGGCATGGACTGGGTCCGCCGCCACGACCGCTACAAGTAGCTATCGCGACGCCCGGCGCCTATTCCCACTCGATCGTGCCGGGCGGCTTGCTGGTGACGTCATAGACCACCCGGTTGACGCCGCGCACTTCGTTGATGATGCGCGTGGCGGTCTTGCCGAGGAAGTTCATGTCGAACTGGTAGAAATCGGCGGTCATGCCATCGACCGAGGTCACCGCCCGCAGCGCACAGACGAATTCATAGGTGCGCCCGTCGCCCATAACGCCCACGGTCTGCACCGGCAGCAGCACGGCAAAGGCCTGCCAGATCTTGTCATACTGGCCCGACTTGCGGATTTCATCGAGATAGATGGCGTCGGCCTGCCGCAGGATATCGAGCTTCTCCGGCGTAATGCCGCCCGGGCAGCGGATGGCCAGGCCCGGGCCGGGGAAGGGGTGACGCCCGATGAAGCTCTCGGGCAGGCCCAGCTCGCGCCCCAGCACGCGCACTTCATCCTTGAACAGCTCGCGCAGCGGTTCCACGAGCTGCATGTTCATGCGCTCGGGCAGCCCGCCTACATTGTGGTGGCTCTTGATCGTCACCGACGGCCCGCCAGTAAACGACACGGATTCGATCACGTCCGGATAAAGCGTACCCTGCGCCAGGAATTGCGCCCCGCCCAGCTTGCGCGCCTCTTCCTCGAACGTCTCGATGAACAGGCGCCCGATGATCTTGCGCTTGGTCTCGGGGTCGGACTGACCATCCAGTTCGCGCAGGAAGGCCTTGGACGCGTCCACATGCACCAGCGGGATATTGTACTGGTCGCGGAACATGGTCACGACCTGCTCGCTCTCGTTGAGCCGCATCAGTCCGTGATCGACATAGATGCAGGTGAGCTGGTCGCCGATCGCCTCGTGGATCAGCACGGCCGCGACTGACGAATCCACGCCGCCCGAAAGCCCGCAGATCACCCTGCCGCTGCCCACCTGGGCGCGGATTTTCTCGATCATCTTCTGACGATAGGCCGCCATGGTCCAGTTGGCGTCGATCCCGCAGATCTTGTGCACGAAATTAGCATAGAGCTTGGCCCCGTCCGGGGTATGCACCACTTCGGGGTGGAACTGCACCGCCCAGATGCGCCGGGCCTCGTTGGCAATCATCGCAAAAGGCGCATTGGCCGAGGTGCCGACCACTTCGAACCCTTCAGGCAGCGCCACGACGCGGTCGCCATGGCTCATCCACACCTGATGCTCGCTGCCCAGGTCCCACACGCCCTCATAGAGCGACGCGGGTTTCTCGACCTTGACTTCGGCCCGGCCGAACTCGCGGTGATGTCCCGCTTCGACCTTCCCGCCAAGCGCCATGCACAGCGCCTGCTGTCCATAACAGATGCCCAGGATCGGCACGCCGGCATTGAGAATAACTGGATCGATGGTCGGCGCATTCGCGTCCAGCGTCGAGGCCGGGCTGCCCGACAGCACCACGCCACGCGGTTGCATCGCCGCAAAGGCGGCACCGGCGCTCTGGAAGGGGTGGATTTCGCAATAGACGCCGGTCTCTCGAATGCGGCGCGCAATCAACTGGGTGACTTGCGAACCGAAGTCGACGATGAGGATCGATTGCGGTGGAACGGCCAGGTCTGTGCTTTGCATGGCGAGCCATTATCGCCACGCCGCAGATTCCGCAAGCATCTCCCGTGCAGACGAGGATTGCGAGGTATCAGTTCAGCACCGCGATGGAGAAATTGAGTAGGCTCGCGAAGCTAACCCAGGCCAGGTAGGGCACGAAGAGCCATGCCGCGGCGGGATCGAGCTTCCGCGCTGAAACGATGAACGCCACGATCAGCGCCAGGATGGCCACGATCACCGCAAAGGCCGGCCACAGCATCTGCCCGATGAACCAGATCGGCGACCATGCCCAGTTGAGTGCCATCTGCGCGAACCAGATTTTCATCGCCCCGCTGCGGGGCTCGATCATCCAGATGCGCCAGCCCGCCACCGCGATCATGACATAGAGAGCGAACCACACTGGGCCGAAAATCCAGTTAGGCGGGTTGAACGGCGGCTTGGTGAGCCCCTCATACCAGGCGCCCGGCGTCGATTGCGTGCCGATCAGCGCACCGACGCCGATGACAACGACAAGAAAGATGCCCAGTGTCAGCCAGGGACGGGGGGTCTTGTAATCGGCAAGGGAAGGTACGGTCATGGTCTCGCGATCGAAGCAGGTGCAATAATTTCGAAACGCACAATGGCGGCCCGAAGTTTCATCAGGTTCGACGCATCGCGTTGAAATAGAATCCGTCCGTACTGGTCAGCCGCGGCGTCAGGGCTATGCCGCCGCGGGCAGTGGCCAGGCCCGGGGGCAGGGCAGTGCCGAAAGCCGCCGCCCACATGTCGTCAGGCATGACGGTGGCAAAACCTGGATTTGCTGCGAGAAAGCCTGCGATTTGCTCGTCGTTTTCTTCCGGCAGGATTGAACAGGTAATGTAGACCAGCGTTCCGCCGGGTTTCAGATAACGCTGCCCCTCGGCAAGGATCGCCGCCTGCTCGCCCATGCGCTGGACCAGCAGCTCCTGCGTCAGCTTCCATTTGGTATCCGGCCGCCGCCGCCAGGTACCGGTGCCGGTGCAGGGCGCGTCGATCACCACGCGGTCCATCTTCCCGATCAGGTCGTCTAGCGCGCCCGACTGCGGCGCGCGCACCTGCACATTGCGCGCGCCATTGCGCTTCAGCCGGTCATAGATCGGCGCCAGGCGGTTGCGGTCGCTGTCATAGGCAAAGATCTGCCCCTTGTTCATCATGGCGGCGGCCAGCGCCAGCGTCTTGCCGCCGGCCCCCGCGCAAAGGTCCAGCACCTGCTCGCCCGGTTGCGCCCCCGCCAGAATAGCCACGATCTGGCTACCCTGGTCTTGTACTTCGAACCAGCCCTTGAGATATCCCTCATCCGTCGTGACATTGGGCGTCCGCGCATCGCGCGGTCCGGCCGGCATGGTGATGCCGAACGGCGAAATCGCCGTTTCCCGCGGCGCAAACCGCGCCAGCGACTTCATCACCCGCTCGCGGCTGGATTTGAGCGTATTGACCCGCAGGTCCAGCGATGGCCGCCCGGCCATGTCCTGCCCCTCGGCAATCCAGTTGTCGCCAAAGCCACGCTCCAGCGACGGCGCCAGCCATTCCGGCACATCCGCCAGCACCCAGCCTGGCATATCGTCGCCGAGCTGGCCCACCGCCCGCGCCATTTCCTCTTCGCTCAGGGCCTCGGGTGCATGGCTGTCGCTGGCAAAGTTCTCGTTCAGCGCTGCCGGGTCCTCGCCCCAGTCCCGCACTGCCACGGCCAGCACCAACGCCCTTGGCGTATCGCTCCCCATCAGCGCGGCATGCGAAGCCCGCCGTCGCAGCGCGTCATAGACCAGGTTCCCGATGGCCGCGCGGTCGCCGGCTCCGGCAAAGCGGTTGTTGAGCCCCCAGGCCTTAAGCGCCTCCGATACGGGGCGCTTGCGCGTCTCCACATCGGTGAGCACGTCGATGGCAGCAGAAAGGCGGCCGGGCAGGCGCATGGGAAAGGTCTCGAACTAAAGTTGATGTGGCATCATTAGCCGCACCAAACACCAAACAGCAAGGCTGCTGCCGATCACGGCCCGCCGCGATATATTTTCCTTGCCCATGGTGCTCGCCGGTCTTTTGGCCCTATATTGCACCGGTCAAAGCGACCCGATGCTGAGAGCGGGGCCGCATTCAATGAAAAGACCTTGTTCGTAGAAATATTGATCGTCGTCGTCCTGACCATCGTCAACGGCTTGTTGGCAATGTCGGAACTGGCAGTCGTTTCCGCCCGCCCGGCCCGCCTTCGCGCCATGGCCGACCAGGGCAACAGGGGGGCCGCCACGGCCATCCAGCTTGCCGATGATCCCGGCAAGTTCCTCTCCTCGGTGCAGATCGGCATTACCCTGGTCGGCATCCTGTCGGGCGCCTTTTCCGGCGCCACGCTCGGCCTGCGCCTGACGGACTGGCTCGAATCGATCGGCGTGGCCGACAATGTCGCCGATGTGCTGGGCGTCGGCGTCGTCGTGGTGTTCATCACCTATATCTCGCTGATCATCGGCGAACTCGTGCCCAAGCAGATCGCCCTGCGCGATGCCGAAGGCGTTGCGGCCCGCGTCGCCCCGGCCATGAAGCTGCTGGCCGCCATCGGCTCGCCCGTGGTCTGGGTGCTCGATATTTCGGGCAAGGCCGTGCTGACCCTATTGGGGCAGGGCGGTGAATCCGAGGAAAAGGTCACCGAGGAAGAGGTCAAGACCCTCATCGCCGAAGCCGCCACGACGGGCGTCATCGAAACCGACGAGCATTCGATGATTTCGGGCGTTATGCGCCTGGCCGACCGCTCCGCCCGTGGCCTGATGACCCCACGTCTCGATGTGGACGTTGTCGACCTTTCCGACGATGGCGACGAAATCCGTCGCACCATCCTCGATACCCATCGCTCGCGCCTGCTGGTGCAGGATGGCGATGCCGATTCCATCATCGGCGTCGTGGCCATCAAGGACATTATCGGCGTCTTCGCCAATGGCCAGCCGCTCGATATCCGCAAATTCGTGCAGCCGGTGCCCGTGGTCATGGACCATGCCGATGCGCTGGACGTGGTCCGTGCGATCCGCAATTCCACCGTCCATATGGCGCTGGTCGTCGACGAATACGGCCATTTCGAAGGCATCGTCACCTCCGGTGACATCCTCGAAGTCATTACCGGCGTTTTCCAGGAGGAAACCGGCGACGATCCCGCACTGGTCAAGCGCGACGATGGTTCCTACCTCGTCGCCGGCTGGATGCCCGTCGATGAATTCGGCGACAAGCTCAAGCTCGCCATCCCGCGCGACGCCAAATACGAGACGGTGGCCGGCTACGTCCTCTCCATCATCAACCGGCTGCCTTCGGTGGGCGAGACCTTCGAGTACAGTGGCTGGAAATTCGAAGTCCTGGACCTCGACGGCCGCCGCATCGACAAGGTGCTGATGACGAAGCTGGATTAGCCGGCCGCAAGAGCCCGGATATTCGGGCCAAACCACCCCCACCCTTGATCCCTCCACACAAGGGGGAGGGAGACGATGAACGCTGGCCTTGGAGCTTGCGCCTCCCTCCCCTTGATGGGGAGGGATTGAGGGTGGGGCGGGGCCAAGCGCACCGATGCAGCAATATCCGCCCTACAGCGCCATCCCGAACCACAGCGCGCCCTCTGTCCGCAGCGGGGTAAACCCGCTGCGCGTCCAGAAGGCGATGCCACCCGCATTGCTGGGGCTGGCGCCCAGGTGGATGCCGCTTACCCCTGCAGCGCGCGCCTGCGCGATCCACAACTGCAAGAGCCCCGTGCCCACGCGCTGCCCGCGCAGCCGCGGCAACAGGTTCATGTGGATATGCGCCGGGTATTGCGCCACGATATCGGCCGGATTGTCGCCCGGCCGGTGCATATAGGCCACCCGCTCGCGGTCGGCCGCAGTCAGGTCAGTGGCTTGCGCATAATGCGCGCGCAAAGCCGGCCACCATTCACGCTCCAGCCGCGCGTTGAAGGCCCTGGTGTCATAGGTGCCGACGACATAGCCGGCCACCCCTTCACCGTCCTCGGCCACGAACACATTGGTGGGCTCCAGCACGCCATAGGGCGCGGCATAGATATGGCCCACGGCCTTGCGGTCATTGTGCAGCGGCGAAGCATCCTGCCCGGCATCGCCGGTGAGCAGGCAGATCTCGTAGAGCGCCTCGAGATCGTCGGCGCGATAGGGCCGCAGCTCGACCATCAGATGTCCTCGAAGGCGCCGGTCTCGATGTTGAAGAGTTTCCCGCTTTCCTTCACCGCCGGGCCGATCAGGTCGATCAGCCTGGGCGCGATATCGGACGGCTTGGGCAGCGTGTCGGGATTTTCGCCCGGCATGGCCTTGGCGCGCATCGCCGTGCGTACCGCGCCGGGATAGAACACGTTGACCTTGACCTTGGTCTGCGCGACTTCCCCGGCATAGGACTTGGCCATGGCGTCCACGGCCGCCTTGCTGGCGGCATAGAGTCCCCAGAACGGCCGTGCAGACCGCGCCGACGAAGACGACACGAACACCGCGCGCCCCGCCGTCGACTGGCGCAGCAGCAGGTCGGTGGCGCGCAGCAGCCGATAATTGGCCGTCACATTGACCGCCATGACCTTCTCGAAATCCTCGGGCTTCACATGGGGCAGGGGGCTCAGCACGCCCAACTGCCCGGCATTGGCCACAAGGCCATCCAGCGCGCCCCAGCGCTCGAAGATTGCCGCGCCCAGCCGGTCGATGGCGTCGCCATCGCGCAGGTCGAGCGGCACCAGCGTTGCTGCCGAGCCCAGGTCCTGGATTTCGTCGTCGAGTTCCTCGAGTCCGCCCACGGTGCGGGCCACCGCCACCACATGCGCGCCGCGCCTGGCGGCCTCGATGGCGGCGGCATAGCCGATGCCACGCGAGGCGCCGGTAACGAGGACGACCTTGCCTGCAAGGTCTTGATTTCCAGCCATTAACCGGCCTCTTTGAGCAGGGAGATAGTCTTGGGCTCGCTCTTGGCGCGCCCGTTGAGATCGGTCAACTGCGTCGGATAGTCGCCCGTGAAATAGTGGTCGGTGAATTGCGGCTGCTGCGGGTTCCGCTTCTCGCCGCCCACTGCTTCATAGAGCCCGTCGATGGAGAGGAATTCCAGCGAGTCAGCGCCGATGAATTTGCACATCGCTTCGAGGCTCGAATACTGGTTGGCGAGCAGCTTCTCCGGGTCTGGCGTATCGATGCCGTAATAGTCCGAATAATAGATCATCGGGCTGGCGACGCGGATATGCACTTCCGTTGCCCCGGCATCGCGCATCATCTGCACGATCTTGACCGAGGTCGTGCCGCGCACGATGGAATCGTCGACCAGCACCACGCGTTTGCCGGCGATCTCGGCGCGGTTGGCCGAATGCTTCAGCTTGACGCCGAAGGCCCGGATCGACTGGGTCGGCTCGATGAAGGTGCGGCCCACATAGTGGTTGCGGATAATGCCCAGCTCGAACGGGATCCCGCTCTGCTGCGCATAGCCGATCGCCGCCGGCGTGCCGCCATCGGGCACCGGCACCACCACATCGGCTTCCACGGGCGCTTCCTTGGCCAGGTTCATGCCCATGCGCTTGCGCGCCGCATAGACGCTGCGGCCGCTCACCACCGAGTCGGGGCGGGCAAAATAGACATATTCGAACAGGCAGGGCCGCTCGGGCTGCTTGCGCGCCGGCTTGCGCGCCTCGACGGTGATCGAGCCATCGGGCTGGATTTCGCAGATGATGACTTCGCCATTCTCCACGTCGCGGATGTATTTGGCGCCGATCATGTCGAGCGCACAGGTCTCCGAGCAGAAGATCGGCTTGCCGTCGAGCTCGCCCATTACCAGGGGGCGGATGCCGATGGGATCGCGCGCCGCGATCAGCTTGGTGCGCGTCATCGCCAGCATGGCATAGCCGCCTTCCATCTGGCGGATGGCGTCGATGAAGCGGTCCGTGGACGACGAATGGCGCGAGCGGGCCACCAGATGCAGCACCACCTCGGTGTCCGAGGTCGACTGGCAGATGGCGCCGGTGGCGATGATCTGCTTGCGCAGCGTCAGCCCATTGGTGAAATTGCCGTTATGGGCAATGGCGATGCCGCCGTCTTCCAGCTCGGCAAACAGCGGCTGCACATTGCGCAGGGCCACTTCGCCCGTCGTCGAATAGCGCGTATGGCCCATGGCCATCGCGCCGGGGAGCTTTGCCAGCAAAGCCGGGTCCGTATAGTGGTCGCCCACCAGGCCCATGCGCTTTTCGGTGAAGAACTGTTTGCCGTCAAAGCTCACGATGCCAGCGGCTTCCTGGCCGCGATGCTGCAGCGCATGCAGTCCCAGCGCGACCAGCGTCGAGGCATCGCTATGTCCCAAAATGCCAAACACGCCGCACTCTTCATGCAGCGTGTCGCCCTCAAGATCGTCGAAAGAGTCGTCGCTCGGATGGTTCACCGGGCTCTCCATGCCAATGCTGCCTCAACCGCAGGCTAGATGCGTGCCGCCAATGGCGACGGGGCCACGAGATGAGAGGTTTCCCACTCCCATAGCCCATTTTGCGTGTGCCGACCAATGCCTTGCAAGGCGGTCAGACTTGTGGCGAGCGCGGCGCGCTCACCACATTATGATCAGGTCTGCGTCGCTGTCGGAGCGGCCGGGGGCACAGTCTCCGGCGGCACCGTGCCATCCTCGGTGGCGTCGGTGCCTTCATCCAGCGGAATGGCCGGCGACTCCGAATCCTCGGTCAGCCCCGTGCCGCCGCGCAGCGCGTCGGTCACCTGCTGCTCCAGACCCTCGGGCAGCAGCGATATCAGCGTCTGGCCCATATTCTGCAGATGCGGCAGCGACTGGGAATCCTTCGCCCAGCTCGGCAGGTTCGTACCGAGCAGCCACGTGCCGAAAATGGTGATGACGATGGCGATCAGGATGCCGCGGAGCACGCCGAATACGAAGCCCAGCGTCCGGTCGATCGGCCCGATGCGGCTGTCGACCACGAAATCGGCGATGCGCATGGTCAGCAGATGCAGCACGATCAGCGCCACGATGAAGGTCACGACCACGGTGGCGATATCGGCCACGATCTGCTCGGCAATATATTGCCGAGCGATTTCAGGGTGATACTGCCACATATAGATGGCAATGGCGGCCGAACCGGCCCAGGTCGCCAGCGACAGCACTTCGCGGGTCAGCCCGCGCGCCGTTGCCAGGATCGCCGAAATCAGCACCAAAACACCAACACCAACGTCGAACGCTGTCAGCATATGTCTTTCACCTGGCTCCAGTTGCCGCCCCGGCTTTGTGGGCCTCGTTTAGCCGCTTTGTGGCACTATGCCAAGGGCAGCCGGCCGGGTGGGGCGGCAATCTCCAAAGAAACTGTTGCCCCATCCGCGTCAGGGAGCACCACGCGCAACGGCACGTCCTGTTGAACGCCGCGCTCCAGGCGGTAAACTGTTGGCTCCGGACGGAGAACGTTATGAACAGCAACAAGAACAACCAGCGCGTCTATGCCATGAGCGTGGCGAGCGTCTATCGCCTCTATGTCGAGAAGGCCGAGAAGAAAGGCCGCACCAAGGAAGAGGTCGACGAGGTCATCCGCTGGCTCACCGGTCACAGCCAGGAATCGCTGGAACGCGAACTGGCCAACAAGACCACGTTCGAGACCTTCTTCACCCAGGCAAAACTCAATCCGGCGCGGGAACTGATCACCGGCTCGGTCTGCGGCGTCAAGCTGGCCGAGATCGAGGAGCCCCTGATGAAGGAAATCCGCTACCTCGACAAACTGGTTGACGAACTGGCCAAGGGCCGTCCCATGGCCAAGATCCTGCGGCAGCCGGTCGAAGCCTGACTACCACTCGTCCCGCTGTGGCTCCCGCGGCTTGCCGGCCGCCGCGATCCGGCCCACCAGTTCGGACAAAGCCGAGAATTCGGAAACCGCCAGGCCCGAAGCCCGGTCTGCCGTGCCCAGCCGGCCCGTCGATACCGACTTGAAGCCCAGCTTCTGCGCCTCGCGCAGCCGCAGCGAACCATGCGCCACCGGGCGAATGCCGCCGGCCAGGGAAATCTCCCCGAAATAGACCGCGTCGGTCGGCAGGGGAGAGCTCGTCAGTGAGGAAATCAGCGCCGCCGCCACCGCCAGGTCCGCCGCCGGCTCGTTGATCTTCAATCCGCCCGCCACATTGAGATAGATGTCATTGGCCCCGATCCGCACCCCGCAGCGCGTTTCGAGCACGGCCAGCACCATGGAGAGGCGCGAAGAATCCCAGCCCACCACGGCCCGGCGCGGCGTACCGAGCGGGGAGGGGGCCACCAGCGCCTGGATTTCGATCAAGAGCGGCCGTGTGCCCTCCATGCCGGCAAACACCGCCGAGCCTGCCGCGCCCTCGTCGCGCTGGTCGAGGAACAAAGCCGAGGGATTGGCCACCTGCTCCAGCCCCAGCTCGGTCATGGCGAAGACGCCGATCTCGTCGGTGGCGCCATAGCGGTTCTTCACCCCGCGCAAAATCCGGAATGTGTGGCTGGCATCGCCCTCGAAATAGAGCACGGCATCGACCATGTGCTCCACCACGCGGGGACCGGCAATCTGCCCGTCCTTGGTCACATGCCCGACCAGCACCACCGCCGCGCCGCTCTTCTTGGCGAAGCGCGTCAGCGCCTGCGCCGAGGTGCGTACCTGCGTCACCGTGCCCGGCGCCGAATCCACCCGGTCGGTCCACAGCGTCTGGATGGAATCGATGATGACGAGATCGGGGGCAGGGCCGTTCTCCAGCGTCGCGAGAATGATCTCCACATTGGTCTCGGCCGCCAGCATCACATTGGCTTCGCCGAGGCCCAGCCTTTGCGCCCGCAGCCGCACCTGCGCCACCGCCTCTTCGCCCGAGACGTAGACGACGCTCTTGCCCTGGTTGGCCAAGGCCGCCGCCGATTGCAGCAGGAGCGTCGACTTGCCGATTCCCGGGTCGCCGCCCACCAGCAGTGCCGAACCCTTGACGAACCCGCCCCCGGTCACCCGGTCCAGTTCCGCCAGCCCGGTCACTACCCGTGCCGCGCTCTCCGTCTCCCCGGACAGCGGCACCAGGTTGGTCGGCCGCCCATTGGCCTTGGCCGATTTCGGCCCCGCGCCCACGCCGCTATCGGTGATTTCCTCGACGATGGTGTTCCACTCGCCACAGGCATCGCACCGCCCCTGCCAGCGGGAGGTGACGGCCCCGCAGGACTGGCAGACGAAGGAAGAACGGGATTTGGCCAAGTCGGGGACTCTACACTTGCAATGCTGGCGGGAACCCTAGCTGATCCGGCCAAGACGGACAAGAACAAAAAGTGAACTTACTGGCGAGCGCCCGCCCGCTCCGCCAGCGCTTTCACCGTATTCCAGTTGCGCGCCGTTCCGGTGCCCGAGCGTTTCTCCACCAGGCCAGCCAGCCGCGGACTCTGCGAGATGCGCCCCGCATAATCCACGAACAGATGCTTGCCTTCGACATGCCAGCTTTCCGGCCCGTCATAGGCATCGAGCCAGGCAAAATCCGGCGTCCCCGCAAAGAAATAGACTGCCAGTTCACTCGCCCGTTCGGCCGCCGCCTCGCTGAACGGATTGGCTGCCACCAGCTTGCGCAGGTCGGCCGCCTTGCGCACTACGGCCACGTTGCCCGGGCCCAGCCCGAGGTCGCGCACCACCGCATTCATGTCGCGGGTCACCTCGGCGATCCCCTTGTCGCTGCCCACGATCATGTTGCCGGTCGCCACATAGGTCTGTGGGTCGTGATAGCCCAGCGTCGCGGCAACGGCCTCGCGCCACTGCGTCATCGACATGACCTTGTGCGTCACCGGCCCGATGGCCCGCAGCAGGACGATATAGGTGCTCATCCCGGTGGCAGATTGCCGTCGCCCACATAATTGCGGCTGTAGCGGCCCTTGAGCGAGGTCAGGATTTCATAACCGATCGTACCGCCGGCATCGGCCAGGTCGTCCACGCCGACGATGTCGCCGAGGATTTCCGCCCCTTCGCCGGGCAAGGGGATATTGTCCGGGCCCAGCTCGGTAATATCCACTGTCACCTGGTCCATCGATACCCGCCCGATCACCGGGCACAGCTTGCCGCGAATCGCCACCTTGGCGCCCGGCCGCGTATTGCTGCCCGAGAGCGAGCGGAAGAAGCCATCGGCATAGCCATGGCTGAGAATGGCCAGCCGGCTGTCGCGCGCCAGCGATTGCGTCGCGCCATAGCCCACGCTTTCCCCGGTGCGCGCTTCTTTCACCTGCATGATCGGCACATGCAGCGTCACCACCGGCGCCATCGGGTTCTTGCGCCCGTTGACGGCCCGCCCGCCGTAAAGCGCAATGCCCGGCCGCACCATCTGGAAATGATAGTCCCGGCCCGTCATCAGCCCGGCCGAATTGGCCAGCGATGCGGGAATGCCGGGGAACTGAGTCATCACAGAGCCGAACAGTGCCAGTTGCGTGCGGTTCTTCTCATGGTTGGGCGTGTCGGCGCAGGCCAGGTGGCTCATCACCATCTGTGGCGCATAGCCCAGGCCCTGGATGCGCTCGCGTACCAGAGCTGCTTCGTTGAGTCGGAAGCCCAGCCGGTTCATGCCGGTATCGAAATGGAAGGCGCTGGGATAGGCCTCGTTGCGCTCGACGCATTTGGCCAGCCATTCCTCCAGCATCGCCATGGAGGAGATGATCGGCATCAGGTTCTGCCGCACATAGAGGTTGGCGGCGCCCGGATAGAGCCCGTTGAGAATGAAGATATGCGCATCGGGCACCGCCGCACGCACCGCCATGCCCTCGTCCGGAGTCGCCGCGAAGAAGAAGCGGGCCCCCGCCGCATGCAACGCCTTTGATGCCATGGTGATGCCGGTGCCGTAGGCGTCGGCCTTGACCACCGCACCCGTCAGCGCGCCGGCGCTCACCTTGTCCAGTGCCCGCCAGTTCCGGGCCAATGCCCCGAGATCGATGCTGAGTTGGCCCCCAAGCCCTGAAGTCAGCGCCATGCCTATTCCATGCGCTCGGGCAGGTAGTCGGCGCGCGCCAGGTTGCCGAAGCGCGTGAACTGCGCCTCGAAGCTGAGCTGCACCGTGCCGGTGGGGCCGTGGCGCTGCTTGGCGATGATGACTTCGGCCTTGCCGTGCACCTTTTCCATTTCCCCTTGCCAGGTCATGTGCTCTGGCGTGCCCTCTTTGGGCTCCTTGTTCTTGAGATAGTACTCTTCGCGGTAAACGAAAAGCACCACGTCGGCGTCCTGCTCGATAGACCCCGATTCGCGCAGATCCGCCAGTTGCGGATGCTTGTCGTCGCGCGCTTCCACCTGGCGCGAGAGCTGGGACAAGGCCACGATGGGCACTTCCAGCTCCTTGGCCAGCGCCTTGAGCGTTGTGGTGATCTCGGTCAATTCCTGCACGCGGTTCTGGCTCGACGCCTTGCTCGAGCCCGAGAGCAGTTGCAGGTAGTCGATGACGAGGAAGTCCAGGCCCTTCTGCCGCTTCAGCCGCCGCGCCCGCGCCGCGAGCTGCGCCACCGAGATACCACCGGTATCGTCGATATAGAGCGGCAGCTTGCTCATCATGTTGGAGACATCCACCAGCTTGGAAAACTGGCTGTCATGAATGCGCCCGCGGCGAATGTCCGACGACGAGATTTCCGCCTGCTCGGCCAGGATACGCGTGGCGAGCTGTTCCGAGCTCATTTCCAGGCTGAAGAACCCGACGACGCCGCCATTGGTGGTCTTCTGGTGCCCGTCCGGGGTGATTTCGCCCTTCCACGCCTTGGCGACATTGAAGGCGATATTGGTGGCCAGGGACGTCTTGCCCATGGCCGGGCGTCCCGCAAGGATGATCAGGTCGCTGCCCTGCAACCCGCCCATCTGCCGGTCGAGATCGTCCAACCCCGTGGCAATGCCGGAGAGGCCCCCGTCACGCTGATAGGCTTCGCCCGCCATCTGGATCGAGGCGCTGAGCGCGCTGGAGAAATTCTGGAAGCCGCCATCATAGCGGCCCTTTTCGGCAAGCTGGAACAGCTCGCCCTCCAC
Source organism: uncultured Devosia sp. (assembly GCA_966192215.1). Taxonomy (GTDB): domain Bacteria; phylum Pseudomonadota; class Alphaproteobacteria; order Rhizobiales; family Devosiaceae; genus Devosia. Next base: position 17,190 of record CBIGSA010000028.1, read on the forward strand.
CTTCTCGATCTGCTTGCTCGGCGTCATCTCGACATCGCCGTCATAGGCGACCGACACCATTTCCTCCCCCACCAGGATCAGGTTGCGGCGGATGGCGGTGTCGTAGATCGCCTGTCCGTAGTCGCCGGCGTTAAGCACCGTCGTCGCTTCGGCGGCCAGCTTGGCGAGATACTGCGCCATGGTCACGTCGGGCAGCAATTGCTCGGGCAGGTGGGTCTTGATCGTGGTCGGGTCGGCCGATTTGCCGGCGCGGATGATCTTGCCCGCCAGCTCGTAGATGTCGCGGTGAACAGGCTCGTAGAAATGCACCGGCTCGAGAAAGTCCGAAACCCGGTAGAAGGCGTCGTTGTTGAGCAGGATGGCGCCCAGCAGCGCCTGCTCGGCCTCCACATTGTGGGGCGCCAGACGGAACGATTTGTCTTCGGCCGGATGCAGCCGCGCGATCTCTGCCATGATGCCTCCGGGGGTCGGTTAACCTTTCTTAACCACGCAAGGCGGCCATGAGTCTTGGCCTATCCGACGATGGGTTAACGACCCTTGACCCTTGCCTGTGAACTCTGTGGACAACGGGGAATGTGACGACATGACCTTGCATGCGAACAGGGCATGAACATGGCGCGAGTCGGCCCCCTCGGGCCAAACAAAAAGGCCGGGCACTAGGCCCGGCCTTTCCAGCCAGCAGAACTGGCTGCTTACTCTTCGAAGCGATCGTCCTGGGCCGCGTCGGCCTGGCCGGCGGCGAAGTCGCCTTCCACGTCGTCTTCATAGACGGTGACGGTCACGTCTTCGCCGGCGCTCTGGCGGGCGGCTTCGTCTTCCGAGCGGGCGACGTTGACGGTGATCGACACGGCGACTTCGGCATGCAGGTTCAGCGCCACTGTGTGGATGCCGACCGACTTGATCGGGTCGGCCAGGTCCACCTGGCTGCGCTGCACGGTGAAGCCGTCACTGGCCAGCGCCTCGACGATGTCGCGCGAAGCGACCGAGCCGTAGAGCTGGCCGGTTTCGCCAGCCTGACGGATGATGACGATTTCGCGGCCGTTGAGACCTTCGGCAATGCCGGCAGCGGCGTTGCGGCGGTCTTCATTGCGCTTTTCGATATGGGCGCGTTCGGCCTCGAACTTCTGGCGATTGGCTTCGGTGGCGCGGAGCGCCTTGCCCTGCGGCAGCAGAAAATTGCGCGCGAAGCCGTCCTTGACGGAAACTTCGTCGCCGATCGAGCCGGTGCGGCCGACGCGCTCGAGCAGAATGACTTTCATGTGGGTATTCCTTGTGGCTGTCCCGTCTCTCGGACGGTTAGGAGAAGCGGACCATCCGCTTCCCCAACGAGTCGTTCAGTGAACCAGTGGCTTACTGGACGGCATACGGCATGATGCCGATGAAGCGGGCCCGCTTGATCGCCTGGGCGAGTTCGCGCTGCTTCTTGGCCGAAACGGCGGTGATGCGGCTCGGCACGATCTTGCCGCGCTCCGACACATAGCGGGAGAGCAGGCGCACGTCCTTGTAGTCGATCTTGGGTGCGCCTTCGCCCGAGAACGGGCAGGTCTTGCGGCGGCGCTGGAACGGACGGCGGGCCTGGGCGGTGGTGAGGTCTTTGATTGCCATAGCTGTTCAGTCCTTCAGATTAGAAACGGCGCGGACGGCGTTCGCCGCCGAAGCCACCACGGTCACCGCCGCGATCGGGGCGGCCGGCGCCATCGCGGTCGTCGCGGTCGCGCTTCTGCATCATTGCCGACGGGCCTTCTTCCAGCTCGTCCACGCGCACGGTCATGAAGCGCAGGATGTCTTCATTGATGCGCATCTGGCGTTCCATTTCGGCAACGGCCGGGGCCGGGGCGTCGATGTTCATCAGCGTGTAATGCGCCTTGCGGTTCTTGCGGATGCGGTAGGAGAGGCCCTTGAGGCCCCAATATTCGTTCTTGGTGACCTTGCCGCCGCCATTGGCGAGGATTTCGGTCAGCGCAGCGGTCAGTTCTTCCACCTGCTGCTGGGACACGTCCTGGCGCGCCAGGAAGATATGCTCGTAAAGGGCCATGAATACGCCTTCGTCAGTGGTTTCAACACAGCAACATCTGGCGCGGAGCCTCCTTGAAGCCGGGAAAGGCGTCAAAGCAGTCTTGCAAAGAGCGGGAACACGGGAGGCCGGGCACATGCCCTATTTTTCGGTCTTGCAAACGAAAAACCCTCCGTTCAGCCCCCGGCCAAACGAATTGCTGGCGCGGCTATAGGGGAAA
>CBIGSA010000029.1:0-18837 GCA_966192215.1 uncultured Devosia sp.
CGGTGCTCGACGACCGCGCGCATCAGCGTCCCGTCGATTACGTGCTGCCGGTGGGGGACATGCCCGGGCATGTGGACTTCCGCGCCGCGCGCCTGCTTGTCGATGAGCGGCTCTATGCTGGCAGGATCGTGACTGATCGGCAGGGCACGCCCTGGCTCCTGGCTTTCAATAACGTCGCCACCGGCGGCGATTTCCAGGGTGGCATTTGCGATCCGATCCCCGTCACCATCGACGCTGACGGCTATATGCAGGTGTATGTACCATGACGATCCAGGTTCACGGCTCGACCGAGCCCGGCTTCGAGGCGATTGCGCAGACTTTCGCCAGCGCCTTTGAAGGTCGTCCGACTATGGGCGCCGCTCTGCACGTCACCATTGGTGGTCAAAGCGTTGTTGATCTTTGGGCTGGCGTGGCCGATGAGCGGACCGGCCGTCAATGGGCGAAGGATACGCCTTCGGTGGTCTTTTCCTGCACCAAGGGCCTGATGTCGATCCTGGTCGCCCGCCTCGTCGAGGAGGGGCGGCTGGACTATGCTGCGCCGGTTGCCCGCTACTGGCCGGAATTTGCCGCCGCAGGCAAGGCCGATATCACCGTAGGGCAGGCGCTGGCCCACCGGGCCGGCCTGTCGGCGCCGCGGGCAACCTTGACGGAGGACGACATTGTCGATTGGGATCGTGTCGTCTCCATTCTTGCGGTGCAGGAGCCCCTTTGGCCCATTGGTACCGGCTATGCCTATCACGCGCTCACCCATGGCTGGCTGGCTGGCGAACTGGTTCGCCGCGTCACCGGGATGACGCCAGGAGACTATTTCAACCAGGTCATTGTAGCGCCGCTCGGCGTCGATGCCTGGATTGGCCTGCCCAATACCCTCGCCGATAAGCCAGCCCATTTGCAGGTCAGCGCGCCTCTCTCCGCGCTTTGGGCGGAGGAAGCCGGCAAGCGCGAGCCGAACTGGCCCTACAAGGCCATGACACTTGGCGACGCACTTCCCGCCGACCTCGTCACCCGGGAAGGCGGGTTCAACAAGCAGCGCATACGCGCCGCCGAAATTCCCGGCGCTGGCGGTATCGCAACGGCCCAGGCCTTGGCCGCCATCTGGTCGGCGACAGTCGTGCCCACCAGAGGCATTCGCCTCATCGGCGATGCGGTGATTGCCGAGGCCACGCGCACCCGAAGCGAAGGACAATCGGTCTTCGGCGGTGATCCACCCTATTCCCGCTGGGGCTATGGCTTCCAGCTCGACTCCGAGGCCCGGCGCTATCTCGGCGACGGCTGCTTCGGGCATGATGGTGCGGGGGGGCAGGTCGGCTTTGCCGATCCCCGGCGCCAGATCGGTTTCGGCTTCGTCACCAATTGGATGATGGGGCCGGAAGACCAGCGTGCCACCGAGATCATCTCGGCATTGCGCAAGGTCATATAGTCGTCGCGCAGGGGCCAAAGGGCGTATTGACTCCGCTTTGTGCTCATGCGCTAAATCCATTTAGCAGACGGAAACATCCACTGCAGACTTTACCCTGGAGGAGGTAGTCGTGAGAAAATCATCCCGCCACGCAATCCGCATTGCCGCCCTGAGCCTGAGCGTTGCCGCAACGGCCAGCGTGGCCATGGCCGCACCCAGCTGTGGCACTGACCCGGTCGTGCTCAACTCTTACTTCGAGACCGGCTTCCCGCTGCCCAGCAAGCTGGCTGAAGAGTTCACCAAACAGTTCCCCAATGTCACATTCGACATCAAGGAAGACCAGTTCGCCAACATGATGGAGAACTCGCCGCGCATCCTGTCCGAGGCCAATGCTCCCGACCTGATCCGCCTGCCGTCGCTGACCGACCTCGTCGCCAACGAACTGCTGCTCAACCTGGACGGCTACTTCACCGAGTTCGGCTGGGATGCCTTCCCCGCCGGCCAGTTGGTTCAGCTGCGCGTGGAGGAGGGCGGTCGCCCGCGCGGCACCGGTTCGCTCTACGCGATGGGCCTCAACTACTCGATGACCGGCGTGTTCTACAACAAGGAACTGGCCACCCAGCTGGGCATGACCGAGCCCCCCAAGACGCTGGCCGAGCTCGACGCCCTGCTTGCCAAGGCCAAGGAAGCCGGCATCCAGCCGATCATGCAGTGGAACAAGGGAACGGCTGGGCTGGCCTTCCCGCTGCAGAACCTGATGGGCGCCTACAGTGCCCCCGAGCCGATCAATGATTGGATCTTCCAGAAGGACGGCGCCACCATAAACACACCGGAAAATCTCGAAGCCGCCGAGCATCTCGATGCCTGGATCAAGGCGGGCTACTTCCCGTCCGACGCCAATGCCATCGAATACTTCCAGATGATGAGCCGCTTCATCGGCGGCGAAGGCCTGTTCATGTTCAACGGTGACTGGGAGTCGGGCAATCTCGACACCAACGCTGCTGGCAAGTTCGGTTTCTTCATCATGCCGAGCGAAGAGGAGGGCGGTCGCCATGCCACTATGTCGGCTCCGCTGACCTTCGGTATCGCCGCCAATGCGGCAAACCCGGACTGCGCTGCCTTCTTCCTCGACTGGGTTGCGACCAACGAAGAAGCCCGCAAGATCAATGTGGCCGTTGGCGGCTCCAACCCCGGTGGCCCGACCGACCTGCCCATGCCGGCCGTGGAGCCCGGTTCGGTGACGGAGCAGTCGCTGGCGGCCGGCGCGGTACTGGCGGCCGATGACGGCGCGATGGACTTTATCGCCAACGCAACTGGTGCCATCTTTGCCGCGGGCTGGACGCCCGAGCTGCAGAAGATGGTGGGTGGCCAGCAGACGCCGCAGGGCCTGCTCGAAGCCGTCCAGGATGAATACGAGACCCAGCTATCCCGCTAATAGAGGGCTCGCAATGCCCTCGGCGCTCGGAATGAATTATGACTGAAGAAATGCCGTCCATTCCGGACGCTCACGGACAAAAAAAGCGGCTCCCTCCGTCCAGGGGGAGCCGCAAGACCCGTCGGGCTGCTTGGCTGTTTGTTGCGCCGGCCTTCCTTGCCTATGCCGCCTTCGTGCTCGTGCCGCTTGGCATGAGCGTCTATTATTCCTTCCTGCGCTGGGACGGCATCGGCAAGGCCCGCTTCCATGGCCTGACCAATTACATCACGGTGCTGACCGACAGCGATCTCCTGCAGATCATCGGTAACGCCTTCCAACTGGTGCTCTATTTTACCCTCATCCCGGTGCTGCTCGGCCTGGCAGTGGCCTCGGCCATCCGCAGCCACATGGATGGCCGTTTCGGCACCATAACGCGTACCGTGCTTTTTCTGCCCCAGGTCATTCCACTGGTTGCGGCCGGTATCGCCTGGAGCTGGATGTTCGCCTCAACCGGCCTTGTCAATCAGACGCTCAAGGCCATCGGCCTCTCCGACTGGGCGCGCGGCTGGCTGGGCGACTTCGTCTGGGCGCTGCCGGCCGTCGGCATTATCGGCGCGTGGGTGCTGCTGGGGCTCTGCACCATGCTTCTGGTCACCGGCATCACCAAGATCGACCCGAGCCTCTATGAGGCTGCCCGGCTCGATGGCGCCCGGCCATGGCATGAATTCCGCTACATCACCCTGCCGGGCTTGCGCCAGGAAATCGGCGTCTGCGTGACGGTGACGGTGATCGCGGCTCTGGCGAGCTTCGACATCGTCTATATCTCCACCCAGGGCGGACCAGGCATTACCACCACCGTGCCGGGTCTCGAAATCTACCGCCTGGCCTTCGCACATCGCCAGGTTGGGCTGGCCTCGGCGCTTGCCATTGTCCTCATGGTGCTGGTCCTGGCCAGCATTGCCCCCGTCCAGTGGTTCACGCGGGACAGAAAATGAAGACCGCTCCATCCAATACACTCGTCGCCCGCGGGCTGATCATCCTGCTGATGATCGTGACGCTCCTACCCTTTCTCTCCATGCTGTCGGCCGCGCTCGCGCCGCAGGGAACCTATCCCAATGGGCTACAATGGCCGGCCGATCCGCAATGGGGCAATTTTGTCCGCGCCTTTGAGGTCGCCCGGATGGATCAACTCCTGCTGTCCAGCGGTCTCATCGTTCTGGGCGTTGTGCCGATCGCGGTGCTGATCGCCACGATGGCGGGCTATGGCCTCGCCAAGCTCACGACCAACAGGTTCAAGTGGCTTTACCTGGTCTTCGTCTTTGGGCTGACGCTCCCCTTCGAGGCGGTCATTACCCCGCTCTATTATGAAGTCCGGGCGCTTGGCCTGCTCAATACGCGCTTTGCGATCATCCTGCCGCTGATCGGGCTATACATGCCCTTCTCGGTCTATTGGATGCGCGCACATTTCCTCAACGTGCCGCACGATCTGACCGAAGCCGCCCAACTCGATGGCGCCACCCGCTGGAAGGAATTCTGGCTGGTGCAGGTGCCACTGGCCCGGCCCGCCATCATGTCGCTGACCATCCTGCTCTTCCTCTGGACCTGGAATCAGTTCCTCCTGCCGGTAGTCCTCGTGCAGGACCCGATGCAGCGCACCATGGCCGGAGCACTGGGCGCCTTCCAGGGCCAGTGGGGTACTGACATTCCGCTGCTCTGCGCCGGCTCGCTTCTCATCCTCACGCCGACCGTGGCGTTGTTCCTCGTCTTCCAGCGCCAGTTCGTCGCCGCCCTGATGCAGGGCGCGGTGAAGGGCTAACCGGAGTCCCGCTCATGGCTGGTCTTACCCTGCGTTCCGTTCACAAGGCCTATGGTGAGGTCCCCGTCATCAAGGGCGTGGACCTTAACATCGAGCACGGCGAGTTCGTCGTCTTTGTCGGCCCGTCTGGCTGCGGCAAGTCCACCTTGCTGCGCATGATTGCCGGCCTCGAAGACATTACCGATGGCACCATTCGCATCGGCGACCGGGTGGTCAACGATGTGGAACCGCGCGACCGGGGCGTCGCCATGGTGTTCCAGTCCTATGCGCTCTATCCGCATATGAGCGTCTACGACAATGTCGGCTTTGGCCTCAAGCTGGCCGGCACACCCAGGGATGTGCGCGACGCCAAGATCCGCGCGGCGGCCCGGGTCCTGCAGATGGAGCATCTGCTCGATCGCCGGCCTGCCCAGCTCTCCGGCGGCCAGCGCCAGCGTGTTGCCATTGGCCGGGCCATCGTGCGCGAGCCCGATGTCTTCCTGTTCGACGAGCCGCTGAGCAATCTCGATGCCGCCCTGCGTGGCGACATGCGCATGGAACTGGCCCGGCTCCATACCGACCTCGGCTCGACCATGATCTATGTGACCCATGATCAGGTCGAGGCCATGACCTTGGCCGACAAGATCGTTGTGCTCGATGCCGGCGTGGTGCAGCAGGTGGGCTCGCCACTCGACCTCTACAACAATCCGGCAAACCTGTTCGTGGCCGGCTTCATCGGTTCTCCCAAGATGAACCTGATGAGCGGCACGCTGCGCAAGGATGGATCGCTGGTCTCCACGGCCCTGACCGCTGCGGTGGTCCTGCCCGCTCACAGTGGCGGTCAGCATGAGGACGCGCCTGTCACTTTCGGCATTCGGCCGCACGAAATGGTCCTGGCGTCGGGCGGGCCGCTGGCCGGGCAGGTCCGCCTGGTCGAGCGCCTAGGCAACGAAACCATCGTTCGCATCCGCCTCGGCGACGAAAGCGAGATCACGGCCGCGCTGCCCGGACAGGGAGAGCTCCAGGTCGGCCAGGCGATTGCGCTGGGGTTCGATGCACCGAGCGTCCATCTCTTCGATCAGAAGGGCGATCGTATTCGATAAAGGCTCGCGCCGGCTGCGCTTTGCGATTGACCCGACGCATCCCTCAGTGCTCAGGCAAACCAGGTCGTGCCCGGATATTGGTGCGCCCTTGCCATCTCCTCGTTGAGCTCCAGCCCGATGCCCGGCCGGTCGCTCAATGCGATCTTGCCGTTCTTGATGATCTCTCCGCCGTCCGTGATCGTCGACCAGTAGTCGCGGTGGAACCAGTGGAACTCCAGCACGAGGAAGTTGGGAACGGTGGCGCAGACATGCGCCGATGCCATCGTTCCGATGGGCGAGGAGACATTGTGCGGCGCAAACGGGATCGAGTAGAGGTCCGCCAGCTCGGCGATCTTGCGGCATTCCGATAGCCCGCCGCATTTCGGGATATCGGGCATGATGATGTCGACAGCCTGCTGCTCGAGCAGCTTGCGGAAGCCATGCCGTAGATAAAGATTTTCCCCCGCGCAGATCGGCGTCGAAGTGCTGCGGGTGATCTCGGCCATGACGTCGATATTTTCGGGCGGGATCGGTTCTTCAAGCCACATCAGCTGCAGGTGTTCGAGATCACGGGCGAGCCGAATGGCGCTGTGCTTGTCGAGGCGCGTATGCAGGTCGCAGGCAACCTCGACGCCCTTTCCGGCGGCTTTCACCACCATCTCCGCCAATTGCACCATGCGGTCATGCTCCCACTTGTTGGGAGTCATGTTGAACCCGTCCTTTTCGTACCAGCCGGTGTCTGTGCCGGTATGACCATAGGCGCGGATATCAAGGTCGACCTTGAGCGCGGTGAACCCGGCTTCGAGAACCTGGTCAACCTCGCGCTGCACCTCGTCCATATTCATGCCCGGCGACACTTCGCAGTCGCAATAGACCCGGATGTTGTCGCGGAACTTGCCGCCCATGAGCTCGTAGATCGGCACATTGAGCGCCTTGCCCTTGAGGTCCCATAGCGCGATCTCCACCCCGGTCAGCGCGGTGATCAGCGCGCCAGCAAAGCCGCCTTCGAACACGAGGCTGCGACGGATTTCTTCGAAGATGGCGTCGATCGCGAAGGGGTCGCGCCCCACCAGCTTTTCAGCCAGTTCTTTTTCGATGATGGCAATGGCCTGGTGCCCGCCATGAACGCATTCGCCGAGGCCCGTAATGCCGGCGTCGGTCTCGATGCGCACCCACAGATGCATGCAATGACCGACCGTGGCCGCTGTCTTGACGGAGGTAATCTTCACGCTGGTTCCCCAAGCAGGTCTGTATGGAAAATGTGAATGATGCCGCTGCAGCCAGTCAGGCCGGCTTGACCGGATTGAGCTTGCGCCAGGCCTGATACTCTTCCTCTGCATCCGGATGCAGGGGGTAGTAACGCTGGAGCGGCTCGCCGGCCATGAGCTTCATGCGGGAGAATTCCTCCCATTCAGCATGTTTCTGGCCGTCTTCGAGCACCTGCTGCGCCATGGAGACCGGTACGACCACCGCGCCATCGTCATCGGCCACGATGATGTCGCCGGGCACGACGGTGACGCCGCCACAGGCTATGGTGACATTGACGGCGTTGGGGAAGATGTCGGTCTGCACGTGGTAGTTGGGCGACCAGCCCTTGAGCCAGAGCGCAAGGTCGAGCTTTTCGACATTGGGACGGTCCCGCATGACGCCGTCGATGATAATGCCGGCGCCGCCGCGACCCTTGAAATAGGTGGACATCATGTCCCCAAAGATGCCCGAGCGCATGTCGCCACGTGCATCGACGACGACCACGTCGCCCTCCTGCACATGGTAGAGGACATGCCGGTGCAGCTGGGTCTCGGGGTCGGCATATTCGCCTTCGCTGAAGAGGTCCGGCCGTTGCGGCAGACACTGCAAGGTCAACGCAGGACCGCAGATCGCCTTGCCCTTGGTCTGGGGCAGGATGCCGGTCATGTGCGGGTTCTTGAAGCCCATATGCCCCAGTGTTCCAGCAATGGTTGCGGCGCCCAACTGGCGCAGGCCGTCGACCAGTTGCCGGGATGGCCGTGTGATGTCGGAAGACGTGATCATGTTTGTCTCTTTCGTGGAGCTACCAATTGGTGACCGAACCGTCATTGCGCTGGAGGTGGGGCGCTTCCCAGAAGGCGAAGCTCTGCTTGGCCAGAAGCGCCTCGTTGACTTCAACGCCGAGCCCCGGCGCATTGCTGACCGGATAGACGGCGCCCGCCAGCTTGGGTTGCACCGGGAAGAAGTCATCGTTGTCGAAACCAAGCCCTCGTTCAGGTGAGCGGGTTTCAAGCCAGCAGAAGTTGGGAATGGCGGCCGCAAAATGGATTGTCGCCGCCGTGCAGATCGGCCCCAGGGGATTGTGCGGCATGAGATCGACATAGTGCGCCTCGCTCCAGCCGGCTACCTTCATGGCCTCGGTCAGGCCGCCCACATTGCAGACATCGAGCCGGTTGAACTGATGAATGCCGCGCTCGATATAGGGCAGGAACTGCCACTTGCTCGCGAATTCTTCGCCTATGGCAAAGGGAATGTCCGTCATCGTCCGCAGTGACTCGTAGGCCTCCGGCGTCTCGTCGCGGATGGGCTCTTCGAGGAAGTCCAGAACGCCCTTGTCGAGCTTGGCGCAGAAGCTCGCGGCCTCTGCCACCGACAGGCGATGATGATAGTCGATCCCGAGCGCCACGTCATCGCCCAGCTCCTGCCGAGCCCGGTTGAGCACGCGGGCCGTGGCCGCGATGGACGCACGCGGTTCGAAGATTTCGCGGCTGTCCTGCCCGATGGGAAAGAAGCGAATGGCTTCAAAGCCCATGGCGCGCAATTCTTGGGCGCGCTCGACCGCGCGATCGCCCGCGGCGTCGCCGGTCGAAGCAAAGGTCGGGATGACGTTTCGCTGTTTGCCCCCCAGCAACTCGTAGACCGGCACGCCGAGCGCCTTGCCCTTGATGTCATGCAGGGCAATGTCGATGGCCGAAATGGCGGCCTGCAGCACGCGGCCGCCCTCGAAATACTGGCTGCGATACATTTCCTGCCAGATGCGGCCGATCTGCATCGCGTCCTGTCCGAGCAGAAATTCGCGAAAGTGTCCCACGGCGCCGGCGACGGCCTTTTCGCGTCCCGTCAGCCCGCTTTCGCCCCAGCCAACAATGCCCTGGTCGGTCTCGATCTTGAGCAGGAACTGGTTCCTGATGCCGACCCGCACCGGGTAGGTCTTGATGTCGGAAATCTTGAGCTTGGGCGACATGATCAGTCTCGGTTGACCGCGATGGTTCAGTCGGCGCGCAACGCCATTTCGGTCTCGCCGTCGAACAGATGGATGCGGTCCTGGTCGAATTCGAGCCAGACTGTGCTATCCGGTTCGACATGGACTGTGGGCGGCAGGCTGATGTTGACGATGGCGCCCGAAAGAAACGTCTGAACGAAGGTGATGTCGCCTGTCGGCTCGACGGTGTAGACCCGGGACGGAACGGCGCCCGCGGCCTGTTCGGTGTGCAGCTTGATGGTGGAGTGACGCGCTCCGAGCACGACCTTGGAAGACTTAGCAGAGGCGACCTTGCGGGCGTTGCGGTCGGACAGGGGCAAATGCCAGCCCTCGGCACTCGTTAGAGCGGTGCGTCCATTGACTTGGGTGGCCTCTAGCGGCACCAGGCTCATGGCGGGGCTGCCCACGAAACTGGCGACGAACATATTGACCGGATCGGCAAAGACCTTGGCAGGAGAGTCGTATTGCTGGAGCAGGCCGCCATTCATCACCGCCATCTTGTCGGCCATGGTCACGGCCTCGAGCTGGTCATGGGTCACGTAGATGATGGTGGCGTTGAGGTCCTGGTGGAAGCGCTTGATCTCGGACCGCATCTGCACGCGCAGCTTGGCATCGAGATTGGACAGCGGCTCATCCATGAGGAACACGGCCGGATCGCGGACCAGGGCGCGGCCCAGGGCCACGCGCTGCTGCTGTCCGCCGGAGAGTTCGCGCGGACGGCGCTCGAGCAGGTGGGTGATGTCGAGCACCCGGGCGGCCTCGCGGACCTTGGTGTCTATCTCGGTCCTGGAAAGCTTGCGCATCTGCAAGGGGAAGGCCAGGTTCTGGAACACAGTCTTCTGCGGATAGAGGGCATAGTTCTGGAAGACCATGGCGATGTCCCGGTCCTTGGGATCGAGCTCGTTGACGATGCGGTCGCCGATGACGATGTCCCCGGACGTGATGGGGATCAGGCCAGCAACGAGGTTAAGCGTCGTGGTCTTGCCGCAGCCCGAAGGCCCGACCAGCGCCACGAACTCTCCGTCGTCCACGGTCAGCGACACATCCCTTGCGGCATAAACAGAGCCGTAGGTCTTGACGAGATCTTTGAGAACCACCTGGGCCATTGTTGAAACCTTCTAGTGCTTGACCGCGCCTTCGGTGAGGGCACGCACGAAATATTTCTGCAGGACGAGAAAGAGCACGACGACCGGCACGCTCATCATGAAGCTGGCCGCCATCAGGCCGGGAAAGTCGGTGGTGTTTTCCGAGAAGAAGCGCTGGATACCCACCGGCAGGGTCAGCTGTTCGTTCTTGGTGAGGAAGGTGGCGGCGTAGATGTATTCATTCCACGCCCCGATAAACGAGTAGATCGCGGTGGCGATGATCCCGGGCACCGAGAGCGGCATGACGATCAGCAGGAAAGCCTGGAAGCGGGTGGCGCCGTCGATGCGCGCCGCCTGTTCGAGCTGGATTGGGATGTTGTCGTAGAAGCCTTTGAGCAACCAGATGGCGAGCGGCAGGCCGAAGGTGAGGTAGGTGAGGATCAGCGATCCATGCGTATTCACCAGACCCAGCCAGCGCATGAGGATGAACAGCGGCACCAGGAAGATCACGGCTGGAAACATGTTCCTGAGCAAGACCGAGAAGAACAGGAACTGCCGCCCTGGAAAGCGGAAACGCGAGAAGGCGTAGGCAGCCGGGACGGCCACGGCGACAGCCAGGACCGTCGTGACCGCCGAGACGAAAAGGCTGTTCCAGAAAAAGCGCAGGAAGTCCTGGCCGACGCTGTTCTGCGGATCGAGGAGTTTCTGGTAGCTGGCCAGCGTCGGCTCGGTCGGCCACCATTGCGGTGGGAACTGCATGGCGGCAAAGCCGGACTTGATGGAGGTGATCAGCATCCACACCATGGGCACGGCGGTGTAGAGCAGCATGAAGACCAGGAAGAAGCGGCCTGACCAGCGCCAGCCGTCGATGCGGCGGCGGCTGCGCGGAGCGTCGGGAGAGATCGTGGTCATGCGCCATGCTCCTTTGGCTCATTGCCGCTGAGAGCGCGGACATAGAAGTAGCCGAGCACCATCAGGATGATGAACAGCAGTACCGAATAAGCCGCCGCCACACCCCAGCGCTGCCTGCCGAAGGCAAGCTCGTAGATATGGGTGATCCAGATATGGCTGGCATTGGAGGGGCCGCCGCCCGTCATGATCCAGGGCACGATGAAGGAATTGAAGTTGGCCACGGCCAGCAGCAGGATCGTGACGGTCGAAACTCCGCGCAGATGCGGGAAAGTGACATGCCAGAAGCGTTGCCAGGCCGAGGCCCCGTCGACCTTTGCCGCACGCAGTAGCTGGTCTGGCACAGTCTGGAGACCTGCCATGATCATGATCATAGCGAAGGGAAATTCCCGCCAGATGTTCACCACGATCAGCGACGGCAAAACGGTGTGGACGTTGTCGATGAAATTGGGCTGCCGGTCGGTGAGGCCAAGCTGCACCATGACCGCGCCGATAATCCCGAAATCGGAATGATAGATCCATTTCCAGATGTAGGAGGCGGCAACGGCGCTGATCACCCAGGGAATGATCAGGATGGCGCGCAGCACGGCGCGGCCAAAGAAGTCGCGGTGCAGCGCCAGGGCAGAAGCGTAGCCTAGAATGAATGCGATCAGCGTCGAGGCGATGGTCCAGATGAAGGTGTTGAGGGTAACCCGCCAGAACACGTCACTGGAAAGAATGGCACTGTAGTTATCGACTCCGATAAAGATCTTGTCGCGCAGTTGCAGGCCGGGCGGGGTTTTGAAGAAGCTGAGCTCGATCGTGTAGTAGATCGGGTAGGCGATGACGACGAGCATCACCACGATCGCGGGCAGAACATAGAGGTAGTCGGTGCGGCCATTCCACATCTGGCGCAGCACGTTCGGACGTGCCGGGCTGGATCTGCGGAAGTCTTCCCGCTGGGCCGCCTGAATGGTCATGATCATGGTCCTGCGCTGCCGGAGGGATAGAGCCGGCGGGCCCTGGGGCGGCGGCAGGGTCGCCAGGGAGGACTAGAGCCCGCCGCCGTCAGTCAGGTCACGGACCTTCTGCGCTGCATCGGCCGCTGCCTCTTCCACCGTCATCGCTCCAGTCAATGCATTCTGCAGCATGTCGGGGATGATGATGTTCATGATTTCAGGCGTTTCCGGCAGGGTCGGGAACGGAATGCCGTAAGGCAGCATGGAGGTGGTGACGTCGAGGAACTTGATGGAGTCCAGACGCTCCTTCATCCACACGGTCTTGAAGCCGTTGAGGTTGCCCGGATTGGAGCCGGCATAGGCCATTTTCAGCGACCATTCCGGGCTCGTCCAGAAGCAGACCATGGCCTTGGCCGCTGCCTCGTCGACCACACCGCCTTCGACATATTCGGGGTTTAGGATGTGGATGTTGGAGCCGCCGAACACCACGGCGCGCTTGCCGTCCGGGCCCTTCGGAATAAGGCCATAACGCATGTTGTCGATAACGGTCTGCGCGGTCTCCTTGTCGGCCCCGGTTGCCTTGGCCTGCAGGTCGAGCATGACGTTGTAGTCGGAGGGGTGGCTGATCATCATGGCAAGCTGGCCAGCCAGGAACAGGGGCTGGTTGTCCGCCTGCTGGTTGGTGAGTGCGGACACCGGCACCGACTGATCCTTGACATACATGTCGTAGGAGGCCTGCAGGGCGCGGATGCTTTCCGGGCTGTCAAGCCTGACTTCGCCATAGTTCGGGCTGGGATCGGCCTCGTCGAAGACACCGCCTCCATAGGCCCAGAGCTGGGGCATGAAGCGATAGGGCGTGTTGCCAGCATTCTTGCGGGCCACCAGGCCATAGCCTGCCACGCCAAGCGTGTCGTGGATCTGCTTGGAATAGGCAACCACGTCGTCCCAGGTTTCGGGCGGCGAGTCGGGGTCGAGGCCCGCCCGCTCGAAAATGTCGGCATTCCAGATCAGGGCCATGGTCTCGTTATTGGTGGGAATGCCGTAGGCCTTGCCTTCCCACATCACCGACTTCATGGCGCCAGGCCAGAAGTCCTCGGTCTTCCAGCCGACATCCTCGGGACTGAGTTCCTGGAGATAGCCCTTGGACGCGAATTCGACGCCACCCAGGATTTGCAGGCGGACGACCATCGGGCCGGCATTGCCAAGCAGGGCCGTGCGGAATTTGTCGAGCAGGTCGTTGTAGGTGAGCGCCTGTTCCTCAAGCTCGATGTTCGGATAGGTGGTGCGGAATGCCTCGAAGAAGTCGCGGTAGTACTGGCGCAGCAGGTCGGGGTCGCCCTCGAATACGCCCTGGTACCAGAAGGTCAGTTTGCCCTCGTAGTCGAGGGGAGTAACCGCGCCGCACTGCTCGGCAGTATTGTATTCCTCAGTGCCTGCGATCGACCGGACATATTCCGGCGACCACTGGCTGAGATCCACGCTTTGGGCGAGCACCGACGTATTCAGCATTGAAACAGCAAGCGCAGAGACAATGGCGCCGCGCGCGAGCGCACGGCCCTTTTGGTAAGTCCACATGTAGTCCTCCTGTCACCCTGCCTTGATTGCTGCGGCAGGTCCCTTGTCGGCGGGATACATCGGGCTTTGCCTCTTATGTATAATTCGCCTTGCAGATACCGTTGCAGAAGCCATATTCTGTGTCAATAAGGAAGGATCGTACATTGTTTGCCTGTTACAGTGTATGATAACGATAGGAAAGGGGGCGCTGTTGGCGAGCACCAGTGAGTTCAAGATTTCACCACCATTCGGGCTGGAGGAGGTCGACGTCTCAAGCCAGCGTGCCGTTTCGCTGTATGAGGCAATTCGAGAGGACATCCTCTCCGGCGAACTAAAGCCGAATGAACGGCTCGTGGTCGCCGACCTGGCGGAGCGGTTTGGGACTTCCACCAATCCCATCCGCGAAGCACTGCAGATGTTGCGGGGTGAAGGCTATGTGATGTTCACGCCCAATCGCGGCGCCCGCGTGCGGCCCATCGACCATGACTTTGTCCGCAACATTTACGAGATCAGCACGCTGATCGAGCCGGCGCTGACCCGATGGTTCGTGGGCATGGCCACCGATGCCGACATCGCCGAGCTTGAGCGCATCCAGCGCCTGATCGAGGAAAACAACTTCGTTGACCCGGTGCTGCATAGCGGCCTCGACGTGCAGTTCCACACGGTGGTCTATCAGCGCCATTACAATCGGCACGCTGCAGAAATCTGGTGGAAGCACCGTCAGGTCCTGCGCGCCGTGACGCAGCGCTTCCCCTATACCCTGGCCCGGCGCACCCAGGTCGTCCGTGAGCATCGCGAACTCATCGAGTTCGTCAAGGCGGGCGAGGCCGATAAGGCAGCCGAGTGTGTGGCCCGTCATGTCGAAGGATCAGGCCGGCATATTCTCGAACAGATGCGCGCCCACAGCGCCGCCAGAGTGGGGTAGCTGGCCGACTGATGCAGCGCTGCGCCAACGCCAGTGAAAGGGAGAGAGATGAAGATAACAGGCGTCAAACCCTGGCTGATCAAGACCCAGGCATCCTATTGGGGAGAGTTCCTGTTTGTCGAAGTGACAACTGATGCTGGCATTTCCGGTTGGGGCGAAATCACCACCACGACCTTTGTGGCCAATCGGGCGCTCTGCGTCATGCTCCGGCAGATCAGCAAGATCGTTGAAGGCGATGATCCCAGTCGCATTGAGCAGATCTGGCACAAGGTGTTCCGCAATTTCACCTATATGGGCAGCTGCGGCGCCGCCGTTGAATGCCTCAGCGCCATCGACATCGCTCTTTGGGACATTCGCGGCAAGGTCCTCGGCCAGCCCGTCTATGAACTGCTTGGCGGCGCTGTGCGCGACGACGTGTTGCTCTATACCCATCCCGACCAGCGCAAGTTCACCAGCAGGGAAGGGGTCGTCCAGGAAATCCGCGACATCATCGCCTCGGGCCACACGGCCCTCAAGTTCGACCCTTATCCGCAGCAGGGCTCGCTGGGAAAGAATGGCATCGCCCGAGAGCAGGCCGATGGGTATCTCGATGGATCAATGGACCGCAAACACGCCCGCGAGGCCGCCGAACTCACGGCCCTCATCCGCGAAACCGCGGGGCCGGACGTCGACATCCTGATCGACGCCCATGGACGCTTCGACGTTCCTACCGCGATCCGTTGTTGCCGTGATCTGGAGGAGGCCGGTGATATCGACTGGTTCGAGGAACCGGTCCCGCCTGAAAGCGTAGAGGCGCTGAGGCAAGTCCGCGACAAGGTCAATGCGGCTATCTCCTGGGGCGAACGCGGCCACACCAAATGGGATTTTGTGCCGATCCTCGAAAACCGGCTGGCCGACTACATCATGCCCGATGTCACCTGGACCGGGGGTATCACCGAGCTCAAAAAAATCTCCGCGTTGTGCGAGGCCTACTACATCCCCGTGTCGCCCCACGATGCGGCCGGGCCGATCAATGTCGTCGCCGGCGCGCAGGTGATGATGACCGTGCCCAACTTCTACCGGCTCGAAACCTCCGAATGGAATTTGAGCAAATACGATCATCTGATCGACAGGCCCTTGGACAATTCCAATGGCAGCCTGAAGCTCAACCGGGCGCCTGGGCTCGGTATCGAGATGAACCGGGATTATCTGGACGACAATCAGATCCGTTTTGACGAGTGACTGTGGCCGCATAGCCGGTGGACTGACCCGCCGGCGTCAGGGGAGGAAGAAACGTGGATGTGCCAACGGCCGCCGAAACAATAGAGAACAACACTCGCACCGCATCGCGGCCGAGCGAGTTGCGTATCACCGACATGAGGGTGGCTGAGATCGTCGGCGCTCCCTTCACTTCGGCGCTGCTCAAGATTTACACGAACCAAGGCATTGTGGGCCTGGGCGAAGTGCGCGACGGCGCCAGCGCCACTTATGCCCTGATGCTCAAGAGCCGCCTTCTGGGCGAAAATCCGCTTGATGTCGATCGCCTGTTCCGGCGCATCAAGCAGTTCGGCGGACATGGACGGCAGGGCGGGGGTGTATCGGCGATCGAGATTGCCCTGTGGGATATCGTCGGCAAAGCCTATGGTGTGCCGATCTACCAGATGCTGGGCGGCAAGTTCCGCGACAAAGTGCGGATCTATTGCGACACGGACGCTGAAAAACCGAGCGGTACCGAAACCGGCAAGCGCCTCAAGGCGCGCATGGACATGGGGTTCACCTTCCTCAAGATGGACCTTGGCCTCATGCAGATTGCGGATGTGCCGGGCGCGGTGGTGGCGCCGGCTGGGTCGCTGGAGGGCTATCGCGTCCATCCCGGTCACGGTCCGGTCAGATCGATGGAGGACCGGCGGGCGCGCAACGCGGTTTATGATACACACAATGTGCGCCACCCGTTCACCGGCCTGCATTTTTCCGACAAGGGTCTCGACCTGCTCGAACAGTACATCGCCGAAGTGCGCGAGGTGATCGGCTATGAGGTGCCCCTGGCCATCGACCATGTCGGCCATATCTCGCTGCAGAATGGCATCAGGCTGGCGCGACGCATCGAGAAATACGTGCCCGCCTGGCTCGAGGACGTGATCCCCTGGCAATACACCGACCAGTACCGTCAGCTACAGCAGGCGACCACGGTGCCCATCTGCACCGGCGAGGACATCTACCTCAAGGAAGGTTTCGAGCCGCTGCTCAAGGCCGGCATTTCCGTCATCCACCCCGATCTTTTGACCTCGGGCGGTATTCTCGAAACCAAGAAGATCGGCGACATGGCCCAGGACCATGGCGTGGCCATGGCTATCCATATGGCTGAAAGCCCCATCGCTGCCATGGCCGCCGCCCATGTCGCCGTTGCCACCGAGAATTTCATGGCCCTCGAATATCACTCGGTGGAAGTGGATTGGTGGGACGATATCGTCACCGGCCTCCCCAGGCCGCTGGTGCAGGACGGGTTCATCACCGTGCCTGATAGGCCGGGCCTCGGCATCGATGACGTCGTCGATGACATCATCGGCCGACACCTGCAGCCGGGCGTCACCGGCATCTGGCAGCCGACCGACCATTGGGATGACGAATATTCCTGGGACCGGACCTGGAGCTGAAGAGTCTCACCCCTTCATCAGGTGAGGCGTTAGGAAATTGGACACAGCATGATCTACGAACTGCGCATTTATGACTGCCTGCCCGGACGCCTGCCGGCCTTGCTCAGGCGATTCACCGATAACACACTAGCGATCTGGGATCGGCATGGCATCCGCCAGGCCGGCTTCTTCACCACCGTCATCGGTGAGAACAGCAATCGCCTGACATACCTGCTTGCCTGGGAGTCCTTGGCCGAACGCGAGACCAAATGGGCCGCCTTCATCGCCGATCCGGCCTGGCACGCGGCCCGCGACGCGTCAGAGCGCGACGGGCAGATCATTGCCAACATATCAAGCCAGTTGCTGGCGCCGACGGCGTTCTCATCGGTGCAATAGAGGCCACCATGAAGATCACCGACCTGCGTTGCGCCGTTATCGGGCGTCACCCCATTGTGCGGATCGTCACCGACGAGGGTCTCTACGGCCTTGGGGAGGTCGAGTTTACCAAGACCTACCTGAAGCCCTTCGTGCTGCATTTTCGCGAGGCGCTGATCGGCGAGGACCCGACCGATATCGAGCGGGTCATGCTCAAGATCCGCCAGCGCGGTAGCTTCAAGCCTTACGGCGCAGCCGTCAGCGCCATCGAGCATGCGCTCTGGGATATCGCGGGCAAGGCTGCCAACGTGCCGGCCTACAAGCTGCTCGGCGGCAAGGTGCGCGATCAGGTGCGTGTCTATAACGGCTCGATCAGAAGGAAGCGGACCGGCGACCGCCCCGAAGATTATGCCGCCGACGTCAAATGGATGATGGAGCAGAACCAGAACTTCTTCATGGTCAAGCAGGGCATCAGCTTCCATTCGAACATGAAGGACACGATCGACGATTTCCACTACGGCGTTCGCCAGAACAATACCGGCTATCACGGCGCCATGGACCAGGGGCAGATTTCCGAACGCGGTTTCAACCACATGCTCGATTGCGTGGCCGCCATGAAGGAGGTCCTGGGGGACAAGGTGTCCCTGGCGCTCGATTGCGGTCCCGGCTGGTTCCTACCCGACGCCATCCGCTTCGCCAATGCGGTGGAAAAATACAACCTGATGTGGCTCGAAGACATGCTGACGGGGGACTACGTGCCCTGGGTCAATCCGCAGGCCTATCGGGAGCTGACGCTCTCCACCACCACGCCCATTCATACCGGTGAGCAGATCTACCTGCGGCACAATTTCAAGGAATTGATCGAGACGCAGGCGGTGCGGGTCATCGGTCCCGATCCGGCCGATATCGGCGGCATAGCCGAGCTCAAATGGGTGACCGAACACGCTTACATGCATTCCATCATGATGGCCCCGCATGGCACCGCCAATGGCCTGCTGGGCCTGGGCGCCCTGATCAATGTCTGCGCAACCCTGCCGGCCAACTTCATCGCTTTCGAATATCCCAGTGCGTCCGACCCGTGGTGGGAGGATATCGTCGTGGGATTGCCCAGACAGATCGTCAAGGATTCGATGATCGGCCTGCTCGAAGCGCCAGGCCTCGGGCTCGATATCGACCCCGAAGGCGCCCGAAAATATCTTCTCGAGGATGACGCCGGATTCTTTGATCCTTGACGCGGTACCGGCATCACCTCTGGCTGAAAGGCAGGAGGCCCGCCGCCGGGCCGGGCTGTCTACGAACCTCGGCTGCGCGAAGAGGTCGCCAGCGGTATTTTCCGTTACCTGACCCCCGGGAATTTCCCTGAGTCTGCGCGACGCCATCGTGGGGATGATCGTGCTGAGCGACAATGTCTGCACCAGGATGGTGCTGGAGCGCCTAACCTTGCAGGAGGTCAACGGTCAGGATAGCCTCGGCCAGGATGCGCTGGCGGAGCATATCGATGAAAAGTTGCATGGGCCGCG
>CBIGSA010000030.1:0-18639 GCA_966192215.1 uncultured Devosia sp.
CAATCTGGGCGACGCCAAATCGCTCATCACCCATCCTCGCACCACGACCCATGCGCGCTTCACCGAGGAAGTGCGGTTGGAAACTGGCGTCACGCCGGGCTTGCTGCGCCTGTCGGTGGGGCTGGAAAGCCCAGACGACCTGATTGCCGACCTGATGTATGGGCTGGACCAGGTTTAGCGGGAATGGCAAGGCGCGGCGTGTGTGACTCCACCCCACCCTCGTTCCCTCCCCATCAAGGGGAGGGAGGCGCATGGGCGAAGCCCGAGAGTAGTGACAGCCGTCTCAGCCAATTGCTGAGCAGGCTTCCTTCCCCCTTGTGGGGAGGGCGTGAGGGTGGGGGTAAGTCCTGGCACGGAGGGATCATTCTGGCCCTGGCCCTGCTTATCACCCCCGCCTTCGCCCAGTCGCTGCCCTATCATTCCGACCCCAGCGCCCGCGAAATCCTGCCCGGCGCGACGCCGGTCGCGGCCATCCGGTTCCTCACTACGGCAGACTTCCCGCCCTTCAATTTCCGTGACGCCGGGGGTGAGCTCATCGGCTTCAATATCGATCTCGCCAAGGCTATCTGCGCCGAGGTCAATGTCGCCTGCACCATCCAGGCCTGGCCTTGGGAGCAGGCGGCCAATGCCCTCAGCGACAGCCAAGGCGACGCGCTGATCGCCGGTCTTGCCATGACGGACGAGAATGGCGCGCTGTTTGACTTTTCGGCCACCTATCTGGCTCTGCCCGGCCGCTTCGTTACGCGTGCGCCCGATATCGGCCTCTTCGATCCCAATGCCCTGACCGGCAAGATGGTGGCCGTGCGCCGAGGCAGCGCGCACGAAACCTTCGTGACCCGCTACTTGCCCGAGGCAAAAATCGCTCGCTTCGATAGAGAAATCGCGGCGCTCGAAGCGGTCGAAAAGGGCGACGCCGATGCCTTTTTCGGCGATGCCATGCGCGCTTCGTTCTGGCTCAATGAAAATCTCGATTGCTGCGGCTTTGCCGGCCAGCCCTATTTCCGTCCGAACCTGTTCGGTGAGGGGCTGTCCGTCGCCGTGCCGGCCGGCAATGACGCCGTCCGCCATGCCATCGACTGGGCCTTGGTCAAGCTCAAGGACAATGGCGCACTGGACGAACTCTACCTGCGCTGGTTCCCCGTAGGCTTTTACTGAGCGGTTGCGCCGGTAGCCGCACGATGCTGCGCGACCGCCGCGCGCCCTGCATCGGTCAGTTGATAGACGCCATTGCTCACGCGCTCGAACCAGCCATAGACATTACCCAGCAGAATTTTACCGGAATCGGGCGCTGCGGGTCGCATGTCCCGTGGCCGGAGCGGCCCCTCAAGCAGCGCCTCGGCGCAGATCAGCGCCTGCTGGCGATAAGCGGTCATGATGGGCGTTCTGGTGCTGCCACCCAAGGTCGGATCGCCGTGTCGCCGCTGGTGCTCCCGCACCAGCCGCGACCGGCGCTTGGGATTGGTGCGCGGCATGGGCGCGATGGAACTGACGATGATGCTGACATCGCCCCGCTCGGAAACCGCGAGCATGCCGATGCCCAGCCGCCGGCAGAGATTGCGATAGCGCTTGTCCGCCTCGCGGCCCTTGCCCTTGGACATCCTGGCGGCAATCCAGACCTCGTCGGCGATTGCCGCGCGGTCGACGGCCTGCAGGATCAGTTCGAGGTTGAAGGTGAGCTTGAGCTCGCAGATCACGACGACAGAGGGATCGGATCGGCTGATGCCGACAAGGTCGCAGCCGCCGACCTCGCCCTTGACCTCATAACCGGCCGCTTCGAGGAAGGCCTTGACCGGCTGATAGAGCGACGTCTCCATCGCGCCGCTCTAGACTCAGCTCGGCATCCGCCGATGCCGCGCCCGTGCCGCGGTTTCGATGGCGGCCGTGGTCAGCCGGTCCAGATCGAGCTTGTCGCGCAGCATTTCGAGGAACCGCAATTCCTCCTGCTCGAGATAGAGATCGACCGAGGCCACTTCCACCGCCACGGCATAGGCCGTGTCCTGCAGCTTGGCCGGCAGCACGGCGATGGCATCGTCCAGCACCTGGTCGAGGCCGCCCGGCCCGTTGAGCTTGTCGGCGCAGGCATTGGCCACCGCTGCCAGCCGGTTCTTGTCAAAACCCTCGAACACGGGCAACCGGCCGATCAGGGCCTGGATACGCACCAGCTCCTTTTCGGTCATGGCGCTGTCGGACGAGGCGGCGACGATCATCAGGTGGATGAGCGCGTCATGGGCGGCATTGGACATCAGGCATTCCCAAGCTGGTCAATGCTTCGATAGCTAGGCGCGTCGGGCGGCCTTGGCAAGCTCCGGGCGCCGAAAACGTTGACGTTGGCGCGCCGGAATGCAACACAGCCGACACTCACCTCCCTGAAAGGCCTGACCTTGTCGCCCGCTCCGTTGCCCCCGCTTGATCCCGCGTTCTTCGACGCCGCCCAGACTGCCCGCGCATGGCCGTTTGAAGAGGCAAGGAAACTGGTCAAGCGCCTGGAGAAGTCGGGGAAGGGCGAGGCCCTGTTCGAGACCGGCTACGGCCCCTCGGGCCTGCCCCATATCGGCACTTTCGGCGAAGTAGCCCGCACCACCATGGTGCGCACGGCCTTTCGCCTGCTGACCCGCGACCAGGTGCCCACCCGGTTGATCTGCTTCTCCGACGACCTCGACGGCATGCGCAAGATTCCCGATACCGTGCCCTCCAAGGAGGCCATGGAGCCGCATCTGCAAAAGCCGCTGACCTCGGTGCCCGATCCCTGGACCAACGAGTTCGACAGCTTCGGCGCCCATAACAACGCCATGCTGCGCCGGTTCCTGGACACGTTCGGCTTCAACTACGAATTCGCCAGCGCCACCGACTACTACAAGTCCGGCAAGTTCGACGCCGTGCTGCTGCGCGCCGCCGAACGCTATGACGACATCATGCAGGTAATGCTGCCCACGCTGGGCGCCGAGCGGCAGGCCACCTACTCGCCCTTCCTGCCGATCTCCCCGATATCGGGCCGCGTGCTCTACGTGCCGATGAAGGAAGTCAACGCCAAGGACGGCACCATCACCTTCGCCGACGAGGACGGCCGCGACACCACCCTGCCGGTCACTGGCGGTCATGTGAAGATGCAGTGGAAGCCCGATTTCGGCATGCGCTGGGCCGCGCTCGATGTCGATTTCGAAATGTTCGGCAAGGATCACCAGACCAATCAGCATATCTATGACAAGATCTGCTCGATCCTGGGCGGCACGCCGCCCGAGCATTACGTTTATGAATTGTTCCTGGATGCCGAAGGGCAGAAGATTTCCAAGTCCAAGGGCAATGGCCTGACCATCGATGAATGGCTGACCTATGCCCCGACCGAAAGCCTTGGCCTTTATATGTTCGGCAAGCCCCGCGTCGCCAAGCGCCTGCATTTCGACGTCATTCCCCGCGCGGTGGACGAATATTTCGCCCATGTCGCGGCCTATGAAAAGCAGGATGCCGCAGCGCGGGTCGAAAACCCCGCCTTTCATGTGCATTACGGCACGGTGCCCAGCATCGATATGCCGGTCACCTTCGCCTTGCTGCTCAATCTGGCTACGGCATCCAATCCGGAAACGCCGGAAGTCATGTGGGGCTATATCTCGGCCTATGCGCCGGGTGTTTCGGCCAAGACCCATCCGCATCTCGATGCGCTGGTGGGCTATGCCATGCGCTACTTCCGTGACTTCGTGCAGAAGAGCTACCGCGCGCCCGATGAGGTGGAACGCGCCGCGCTTGGAGCGCTCTCCGAAGCCTTCGCCGCACTTCCGGCAGATGCCAGCAACGAGACTATCCAGAACGCCGCCCTCGATGTGGCGCGCACCATCGAACGCTACCAGGATCATACGAAAAAGAGCCCCACTGGCGGGCCCGGTGTCTCCGGGGACTTCTTCCAGATGCTCTACCAGGTGCTGATCGGGCAGGAGCGCGGCCCGCGCTTCGGCTCTTTCGCCGCGCTTTACGGCATCGACAATACCCGCAAGCTGATTGAGGATGCGCTGGCCGGAAAGTTCCTCCAGACCCGCTGAAACTAGGGAGATTGCCTTGCGTTTTCCTGCTGTTTTCCTGCTCCTGGCCTTGAGCATGCCTGCCTATGCCGCGACCGACGATGTGCCTGAGGCCATCCAGGGCAAATGGGTGGCCGAGGGCGAAGCCTGTGATGCGCCGGGTGCCCCGCTGGTGATTTCGGCTACGACCCTGGTCTATGCCGATGGCCGGATCGACGATGTGTTCTTCTCGCCGGAGGATGGCGTCGATGGGACGATCCATTTCCGGGAGGAGGGCGAGGTTTCCAACTACGAATATGTCGCGGAAGAGGACGTGCTGGTCTTCCATCCTGAAGGCTTCGGCATGGGCTCGGCCCTGCCCATGTTCCGCTGTCCGGAACCGGCCGATTTCGAGCGCCGCTGCGGCTGGCTGGCCAATCCCACGCCGGGCAATTGGTGGCTGGTCGATGCCGATCGCACCTGGACGCTGTCGAGCCAGGGCGACGACAATGCCACGACCACTGCCGTTATGGACCGGGTGCCTGGCTTCGATGCCGATGAGTTCGTTTCGACGGGCAACTATTACGGCCATGGCTGCGCCTGTCTGACCGTGGCGACAGACCCCGATGAAGACCGGATATTGGCTATCGGCACCAGCAAGCGTCTGCCGCTCGCGACCTGCGAGGCCGATGCGTCGCTGCCGTCGCCGGCCGACTGGTAGTCAGCCGAGCATCTTCCGGAAATAGACGACCCGCTGCGTTTCCGCGAAACCCAGCGCCTTGTGCATCTGGTGGCTGCCAAGATTGTCCAGCGCCGCATCCGACGCCAGCTCACTGCAGCCCCGGCTCCGCGCCCATGCCTGTACGGCCGCCACCAGCGCGCGGGCGACGCCCTGTCTGCGCATGGCCGGCGCAACATAGATGCCCTCGAGAAACACCACGGGTGAGGTGTCGCAGCCGTTGACATAGTCGTGCCGCAAGCTGGCTTCGGCAAACCCGGCCGGTTTGCCGCTCTCGTCGCGGGCCATCAGGTTCACTGTATCTCCGGGGTCGGCCAGCAGCAGCGCCACATCTTCTGCATGCGTGCCGTGGTCCCCGCCATTCGGCCACAGCGCTTCGCGCATCGCCGCCCAGGCCTCGGCGTCGGTGACCGTCATCGGAGCGACGCGCGTCACTGGCTGGCCCAGATGATGCGGGCGATCCATTCGATGTCGACAAGATCGAACAGCCGCGGTTCGTAGGCTGGATTGATGGAGTGGAGTTCGATCTGCTTGCCGGTCTGTCTATGCAGGATCTTGGCCATTACCTCGCCATCGCGCGTCTTGACCACGACGCGATCGCCCCGCCGTACCTGCTCGGTTGGGGAAACGACGATGCGGTCTCCCTCCCGATAGAGCGGTTCCATGGAATCGCCCTGCACTTCGAGCGCATAAATGCCGCCTTCGCCCGGTGAGGGCAGGGCGATTTCATCCCAGCCCTGGCCGGCAGGAAAGCCGGCACTGTCGAAAAAGCCGCCGGAGCCTGCCTGCGCCAGCCCGAGCAGGGGCACGGTGCGATTGGCCATGGAGTCATTTATCTGCAGGAATGCACCCGTCCCGGTGAGGAAGGAATCAAAACTCTCCCCCGTGGCTTCCAGAATCTTGGAGATGCTTTCGGTCGAGGGCCAGCGCTCGCGCCCGTCCTTGCTGACGCGCTTGGAGACATTGAACGCGGTAGCGTCGAGTCCGGCGAGCTTGGCCAGGGCCGAGACCGAATGGCCATGGCGGTGCGCGAGGGCGTCGATCCCGTCCCAGATGGCTCTGTGTGACAGCATGGCACTTGTGACCGGTTGAGGAAATATATCTTATCGTCGGAATTAAGTCCTAGCTTTTAGCGCCCTAACTTTGTCTTGTAAAGGCCCGAGCTCCGCTTGCGGCGCCCTGTCTGCGCCATTAGGTTCGCGCCCATGAGCACACCCGAATTCGTCTACAAGATCGCCACCGAGGCGGCCTTTGCGCCTGCGCGCAACGGCACCGACTTTGCCGGCATGCCCATCGACGCCAGGGATGGTTACATGCACTTCTCCACGGCCGATCAACTCGCTGAAACGCTCCGCCTGCACTTCGCGGGGCAGGCCGGGCTGGTGCTGCTGGCAGTTCGCAGCAAAGACCTCGGCGCCGATCTGGTCTGGGAGCCCTCCCGCGGCGGGGCGCTGTTTCCCCATCTCTATGGCGGGCCGCTCAAGACCTTTGCCATTGCATGGGAGGCGCCGCTGAGCGTGGCCACTAACGGCGCCTGCATCCTGCCCGAGGCCGTGCGATGATCCTGTCCGCCCTGTCGCCCTTGCTGCGCATCCCGGCTCTTTCGGGGCTGACGCGCGAGACCCTTCTCAAGATGGATCCCGAAACGGCCCATGGCGCGACCATCACCGCCCTGCGCCTCGGCCTCGCGCCCGAGCAAAGCCACCCCGATGGCGCCGAGTTGCGCACCAGCCTGTGTGGGCTCGAACTGACCAATCCGGTGGGCATGGCCGCCGGCTTCGACAAGAATGCGGAAGTGGCCCGCCCGCTGGCGCTGATGGGCTTCGGCATGGTCGAAATCGGCACGGTCACCCCGCACCCGCAGGCGGGCAATCCCAAGCCGCGCCTGTTCCGCATCGGCGCCGCCGAAGGCGTCATCAACCGCATGGGCTTCAACAATGAAGGCCATGACGTCGTCTTTGCGCGCCTGAAGGGCCAGCGCATTCCGGCGGCACTCGGCGTCAATATCGGCGCCAACAAGGATAGTTCGGATTTCGTCGCCGACTATGTGCTGGGCGTGAAGCGCTTCGCCGACCTGGCCGACTATCTTGCCGTCAACGTCTCCTCGCCCAATACGCCCGGCCTGCGCAATCTCCAGACTGATGAGGCTTTGCGTCAACTCCTGGGCGAAGTGCTTGCCGCGCGCGCCAAGGCGAAAACGCGCGTCCCGGTCTTCCTCAAGATCGCGCCTGATCTTGACGAGGCGGCGCTCGACGCCATCGCTGCGGTCGTATTGGCCACCGATCTGGACGGGTTGATCGTCTCCAACACCACGACTACCCGCGATGCGGTAGCTGGGCTGGAAAATTCCGGCGAAGCCGGGGGGCTCTCCGGCAAGCCACTGTTCGATCTCTCGACCCAACGGCTTGCGCAGATGCGCCAGCGTGTCGGCTCACTGCCCATCATTGGCGTTGGCGGCATCCATTCGCCGCAATCGGCTCTGGCCAAGATCGAGGCCGGCGCCAACGCCATCCAGCTCTATTCGGCAATGGTCTTTGGTGGGCTCGACCTGCTCGATCGCCTCAAGCGCGGGCTGGTCGCTGCTGTGCGCGCCCAGGGCAAGACCAATATCGGCCAGCTGGTCGGCACGAAGACTGACGACTGGGCGAAGGGGCGGGGAGTGATCGCTGGGTAGTGCCACGCGTCAGTGGTTCGAGGGTCGCTACGCTCCCGCCTCACCATGAGGGCTACTCTTGGTGCGGTATTCCAGTAGCCCTCATGGTGAGTTGCGAGTTCTTCACGAGCCTCGAGCCACGAGGGCGTGGCAAGATGCTTACGCCTTCTCAGCCCCCGTCGAGAACAGCGCCTCGAACTGGCCATCCTCGATGCGCGCCGCAGCGATCACCGCCTGGGTGCGGCTGTCGACGTCCAGCTTCTGCAATATCGCCGAGACATGCGCCTTGACCGTCGCCTCCGAGATGGAGAGCTCATAGGCGATCTGCTTGTTCATCAGCCCGTCGCTGAGCATCATCAGCACGCGCACCTGCTGTGGGGTGAGCGTCGAAAGCCGGCGCATCAGCGCGGTATGGTCGTCGTCGCTCCCCAGTGTCGTGCCTTCCGGCACGAAGACTTCGCCCGACAGCACTGTTTCGATGGCGCGGCGGATTTCCGTCGGGCCCACCGATTTGTGCAGGTAGCCGGCGGCACCCAGCTCGAAGGCGCGGCGCACCACCGTGCCGTCCTCGACGGCCGAAATGATCATCACCGGAATATCGGGATACTGCGCGCGCAGCAGCAGCAGGCCCGAAAAGCCCCGCACGCCGGGCATGTTGAGATCGAGCAGCACGAGATCGCAATCGCGGTCCGCATCGAGCGCCGCGCTCAGCCCGTTGAGGTCGCCGGCTTCCTCCACGCTGACCGTGGCATCGCCCCCGGACAGGGTCTGTCGCAGAGCCGCGCGGAACAGCGGATGGTCGTCAACGATGATGATGCGGCGGCGAGTCATGGCGGCAGAAGGCTCCTCACGGTGGGCAGCGTACGCAAAGCTCCGAATCGCCGGCTTCGTAACACTACGAAATCAGGTCTTTCGGCCCGTGGCTCTTGCATATTGCGACAATACTTAACGGCTTCTTTACCATGTTTTCCCAAGAGTGACCGTCATACCTTCGTGTTGAATCGCGGGGGCTCCGTCATTCATGACAGGGACTTACCATGGCCCGCGCCTATCAATTCCCGGATATGTCCGAACCGGCCACTGAACCGCAGGCCGGTGAATGGCAGGCTTTGCGCGGCGAACTGGTCGCCCTGCTCGATCAGGTTGAGGGCCACTACGCCCACGAAGAGCGAGCCGAACCGGCACTGTCCGGCCTGACCCGCCGCGTGCGCAACCTGCGCGACCAGGTAGTGGGTCCCGAGCCGTCCATGCGCCGCCGCGAGGCCCTGCGCACCGTCAAGCGCGCCGTCGATCGCTTCACCGAACGCGATGACCTGGGGCAAGTCGATGCCGAGCATGACGAGCTGAGCAGCGCCATCGCCGAAATCCGGGACCGCCAGATGTCGGCGCCCGCCGCCGCGCTGGGTCGCCGCGCCACCGACATGCCCGAGTTTCGCGAACTGAGTGCACTGGTCGGCGGCCTGTCCGGCCGACTCGAGCGCCTCGAAGGCGAGCTCAAGTCGCAACGCTCGGGCAATGGCAGCGTGCAGGAAGTCGCCGCCCAGGTCGAGCAACTGACCCATGTCGTGGAATTGCTGGCCGGTGCCGTCGGCGAAACCGGGCAGGTCAAGCGCCTCGAAGCCCAGATCGGCGCACTCGCCGCGCTGATCGAAAGCGGCCCGCGCGTCGATCTCTCCGCCATCAATAAGCGGCTGGACGATGTCTCGGCCACCGTCGGCACCCTGGCCGAATTGCAGGCCCGCCAGATGGAGCGCGATGTGGCGCGCGAGGATGGCGAGCCCGGCGAAGGCGCCGGCGCGGCCATGCAGGCGATCGAAAAGAGCGTCCGCAATGTCTATGACCGTATCGATGCCATCGAGAAGAACTTTGCCCTGTCATCGGGTGACTTCGAACGGCTGACCAGCGAAATGGCCGCCTTCACCCAGGCGATGAAGGACGGCGCCGCCGCGCCCGGCACGCTGGTAGCCAAGGTCGATGCGCTTGCCTCTCGCATCAGCGGCCTCGACACCGCCAATGGCGACGTGGCCGGCCTCAAGCAGGACGTCGCATCCTTGCGTGATGCCGTCATGGCCGGCATGGAGCCGCGCTTCCTGCGCATCGAAAGCCAGATCGAGGCGCTGTCCGACCGCATGGGGCCGGGCGCTGATTCCGCGCAGGTCGAAAGCCAGCTCAAGTTGCTCATGGCACGGATGGATGAGACTGGCGCGCAGCTCAACGATCTGGCCAAGCTCTATTCCAGCCAATCCGACCCGGCCGATCTCGAGGCCATGGCGACCTTGGTCGCCGAACGCACCAGCGATGCCGTGACCCGCAAGGCGCCGGCACCGGTCGCCATGTTCGGCCCGGATAGTCTCAAGAGCATCGAGGACCGGTTGACCGGCCTTATCAAGTCCGCCGGCAAGACGCCGGACTATGAAACACTGGCCACGCTGGTGGCCGAGCGGACCTCCGAGGCCATGGCCAAGTCTTCGCCCGCCGCCAGCGGCATGAGCGAAGAGGGCATCGCGGCGCTGGAAAAGCGCATGGAGGCGCTGCTCAATACGGCTGGCAAGGATACGGCCGAGCGCCTGGCCCGGCTCGAGGCGGTCCTGACCGCCCGCAAGGAGCAAAAGGACCAGGCGGCGTCGCCTGCCGCGTCTCAGACAGGTGCGCCCAAGCCAGACCGGCTCGATACTATGCTGTCGGCCCTGGCCGGCCCCAAATCCGCCACCCGGAGCGACTCCATGCCGGCCAATCCGGTCGACGAGGCGCCGCTGGTCGATCCCGGTTTCAAGGATGCCGGCCCGGTTCGCGCTGCGCTCGATGCCAAGGTTGGTGCTGCTCGCCCGGCTGCTCCGGCAGGCGATGCCAGCAAGCGCCCGAATTTCGATCCCAGTACGGTCGAGCGCCCGGCTCGCCCGAAATCGAGCTTCGCCGCCGCCGAGGCCGATCCATTCGCGCCCTCAGCCAGGCCCGCCGCACCGCAGGTCGAAGCACCCGTCAGCCAGAGCAACACCAGCACGTTCGTTGCCGCGGCGCGTCGTGCTCAGCGTGCACGCCAGGAAGCCGCCGCACCGGCCGCCTCCAGCAATTCACTCATCAGCCGCGCATTGGCGCGGGTAAAACCCGCCTCTGCCACGGCCGGGTCGGTGGTCGACGAAGCGCCGGTTGTCCCCAAGGCGGAAAAGCCGGCCAAGCCCACCAAGCCGGTTAAGGAAAAGAAGCCCAAGGCCGCAGAAGCACCAGCGGTTCCGGCATTCGACCCGGATGGCAATATCGAGGCGCCGGCCGAGAAGCAGAGCTTCCTGGTCCGGCACCGGCGGCCGCTGCTGTTGGCGGCGACGCTGGTGGCCGTGTCGCTATTGGCGCTCAACCTGGTGCTGCAGCGCATGCCGGCCAATGCGCCCGCACCTGCCGCGCCGGCCGAGGCTCGCACCGAGGTTGAACAGCCCTCGGCCACGCCGTCGGTCAGCGACGATGTTTCCCTCGTCCGGCCCGAGCCGCGCGTTATCGACATGATCGATTCCGGCGCGACGGCGTCGATCAATCCCGGTCAGCCGATGAGCTTCACCAAGCCCGTCGTTGCTACGCCGATGCCGCCGGCGCTCATGGCCTTTTCCGGTGGTGATGCCGACAATGAGGCCCCGTCGGACATTCCGGGCGAGGTCGCGCCGGAAGAGGTCACGGGCAGCATCGCCACGGCTCCGGCCACCGAAACATTCGAGCTGCCGCCTGAGGGCGTCGGCCCGCTCGAGCTGCGCCAGGCTGCTGCCAATGGCGATCCGCGTGCCCAGTTCGAAATCGGCGCCATCTATACCGAAGGCCGTGCCGTGCCGCAGGACAATGCCGAGGCGGCCAGGTGGTACGAGCGCGCCGCGGCGCAGGGCTTCGTGCCGGCGCAGTATCGCATCGGCAATCTCTATGAAGCCGGGCAGGGCGTGGAGAAGGACTTCGAGGTCGCCAAGCTCTGGTACCAACGCGGCGCCGAAGCGGGTAACCGCATGGCCATGCACAACCTGGCCGCGCTCTATGCCGGTGGTCAGTTGGGCGAGCAGGAATTCGAATCCGCAGCCGAATGGTTCGCCCAGGCGGCCGCGCATGGCATGACCGATAGCCAGTTCAACCTGGGTATGCTCTATGCCCGCGGCCTTGGCGTCGAGCAGGATTTCGAGCAGTCCTACAAGTGGTTCTCGCTCGCCGCCCTCAGTGGCGACGCCGATGCGGCCAAGGCGCGTGACGACATTGCCAAGTCGCTGACCGCCGAGGCGGTGAGCCGCGTTACCGACGAAGTCGGTCTGTGGAAGGCCGAACCGGTTGATCTGGCGGCCAATTTCGCCCCGCTGGGTACCTGGTCGCCCAGCTTCGACCCGGGCGAGACCATCACCACCAGGGATGTGGTGACCAAGGTGCAGATGGTGCTGGGCAAGCTCGGCTTCGATATCGGTACGCCTGATGGCCTGGCCGGCCCCAAGACGGCCGAAGCCATCAAGGCCTTCGAGCGCGGCACCGGCATGACCGAAAGCGGCATGGTCAATCCCCGCCTGCTGGCCGTATTGGGCAGCCAGCCGGTCTGATCCGGACCGGCTGCGCAGCTTTCATAATCCGTTCTGCGTCTTGACCTATTGTTGACGGACGATCCTGTAAGGTCGTGTCGCGTAGTCATTTTCAACGGATCAGGGTCTTGCAGATCTATCTGCCGATCGCCGAACTGTCCGTGAACCTCTTCTTTCTCGTGGGGATCGGAGGGGCGGTCGGTTTCCTGTCGGGGCTCTTCGGAGTCGGCGGCGGCTTCCTGCTGACTCCGCTGCTGATCTTTTCCGGCGTGCCGGCTCCTGTCGCCGTGGCCTCGGTCACCGGCCAGGTCGTGGCTGCCTCGACCTCGGGCGCCCTGGCGCATTACCGGCGCGGCGCGATCGACCTGCATCTGGCGCTTTACCTGGTGTTGTCAGGCATTCTGGGCGCCTTCGGTGGGGTGGCCATGTTTGCCCTGCTGCGCGATGCCGGCCAGCTCGACCTGGTGATTTCGCTCGGCTTCCTCGTCCTGCTCGGCTCGGTCGGCGTGTTGATGCTGATCGAATCCACCCGCGCCATCCTCAAACAGCGCCAGGGCATCGTGGTGCGCGAGCGCCTGCCCAACCAGCATAACTGGATCCACGGCCTGCCCATGCGCGTGCGGTTCAAGAAATCGCGGCTCTATATCAGCGTATTGCCGGTACTGATCATCGGGCTCTTCATCGGCTTTGTCGGCTCGCTCCTGGGCATTGGCGGCGGCTTCATCATGGTGCCGGCCCTGGTCTATCTGCTCCGCGTGCCCGGCAACGTCGTCATTGGCACCTCACTGGCCCAGGTGGTGGCGATGATGGCGGCGACCACGGTGCTGCATGCGGTGCAAAGCCAGAGCGTGGATATCCTGCTGGCCTTCTGCCTCATGGTCGGCGGGACGGCCGGCGCCCAGTTTGGCGCTTCGGCCGGCAAATATCTGCGCGGCGAACAATTGCGCGGCCTGCTGGCTTTGCTGGTGCTGGCCGTCGCCATCCGCTTCGGCCTGTCGCTGGTGCTGGCACCCGCCGATACGTTCAGCATGGCGGTGCTGGGAGTGGCGCAATGAGCCGGATCGCCCTCCTGCTTGTCTGCCTGCTGGCTCTGGCGGCGCCTGCCCGGGCCGAGCGGCTGGTGTCACAGGTCTCCAACGAGACCATCGAGATCACGTCGAGCTTTTCCGGCGAGCGCATGAGCTTTTTCGGGACCATCATTCCCGATGCCGGCTCGCAGCAGAAATATGTCGAGGGCCCGTTCCACGTCGTGGTGGTGGTGCTCGGTCCGACGCAGAACCGGGTCGCCCGGCAGAAGACCAATGTGCTCGGCGTCTGGCTCAATACCGACCAGGTCGAATTCGACAATTTTCCCAGCTATTTCCATGTCCTGTCGAGCGGCAGGCTGACCGACATCACCGATGTCACGACGCTGACCACCAACCTGATCCTGCCCGAATCCCACACCCTGGCCGCCAATAGCGGCGACTGGTGGAAGGGCGCCATCTTCGGCCGCGAGCTGGTGCGGCTGATGACCGAGGAAGGCCTGTTCGGCGTGCAGGAAAATGCGGTGAACTTCCCGGCCGACAATTTCTATTCCGCCCGGCTGACTCTGCCCAGCAACGCGCCGCCGGGGCCCTATGTCGCCCTGACCTATGTGTTCAAGAACGGCGAGATCATCGCCCGCAAGTCCGAGGGCTTCGCGGTGCGCAAGATCGGCTTTGAGCGGTTCCTGGCGCTCTCGGCCGTGCAGCAGCCGCTGCTCTACGGCCTGGTCTGCGTCGTCCTGGCGCTGTTCACTGGCTGGCTTGGCGGCGTTCTGTTCAAGCGCTAGCCGCGCACCAGGCGCTTCGGGCTCACCGGATAGGTACGGTCCTTTCCCAACATCGTCACTTCGACCGTCGGCCAGTTTAGCAGGCCGACGAAGGCCGGGGACAAGATGTTGAGCGCGCCGGTGGACGCCCCGTAGGCCGGCAGGATCAGCAGCCTGTTGTCGTGAACGAAGCAGGGGCGGCGGGTGGAGCGGCCCTGGAAATAGACATGCGCGGCCGGGTGCAGATGGCCGGCAACCAGCCCGTTGGCGCCGCGCTGCGGCTCATGCGAGAGGGTCAATCCGGCCAGTTCGAGCTGCGGCAGACAGGTGCCGCCGATGGCATGCGGGGCCGGATCGTGGTTGCCCGACAGCCAGATGCAGTCGACCATTTCGGTGATCGCATCGAGGCGCATCCGGTCACTTAATGTTAACAGACTGCTAGCATCGACGCGATGGAACGTGTCACCGAGCGAGATGAGGCGGGCGGCCCCGGTGCGCCGCAGATCGGCCTCGAGGCGGGCCAGGGTCAGGCCCGTATCATAGGGCGGCAGCATCTGCCCGCGACGGGCGAAACTCGCCATCTTTTCGAAGTGCAGGTCGGCAACCAGAAGTGTCTGTTGGCTGTGCCAATAGAGCGCGCCCGAGGGCAGGGGTTCGAAATTATGGCCGGCAAAGCGCAAGATCGGCGTCTCCGTGACCTCGGCTTGATATTGAACCTGATTCAAGACTGCCCTGCCATTCGAGCGCAGCTCTCATGGCCTTCTCGCGTTAAATCGCTCCACTGGAGCGATTTACCCTGCGGGACCGCTCAAAGCCTCGCGCATCAATTCATCTGCTGCGTCAGCCATAGCCGATTCGCGGCCTTCGCCGAAAATCGGCTCCTTGCCGATATCGAGCATGACCGGCACGGCGAGCGGCGAAATCTGCGCCAGCGGCTGGTGCACGATGTGGTTGCGGATGCGGGCGAGCATCTGGCCCAGCCGCTCGATGTCGAGCAGGCCACGGGCAGCATCGCGGCGGGTCGCCTGGATCAGGATATGGTCGGGCTCGTGCTGGTAGAGCACGTCATAGATGAGGTCGGAGCTCATGGTGATCTGCCGGCCCGATTTCTCCTTGCCGGGATGGCGGCGCTCGATGAGACCGGCAATAATGGCGCAGTTGCGGAAGGTGCGCTTCATCAGAGCGGATTCGTCGAGCCAGGCTTCGAGATCGTCGCCCAGCATGTCCTCGGAGAACAGCTCATCGAGGGATAGCCTGTTGGTGCGGATCAGCCCGCTGAGGTCGCCCAGCCCCCAGATGGCCAGGGCATATTCGGAGGCGACGAAACCGAGCGGGCGGGCACGGGCGCGTTCGAGCCGGCGGGTGAGCAGCATGCCCAATGTCTGGTGCGCCAGACGCCCCTCGAACGGGTAGCAGACCAGATAATTGTGCGTGCCGCGCGGGAAGGTCTCGACCAGCAGGCTGTCGCGCCGTGGCAGCACGGAAATGTCGCGCTGCAGGCGCAGCCACATCTCCACCTGCTCGGGCAGCTTCTTCCATTCGTCGGGGCTGTCCATGATGCGACGAACGCGCTCGGCCAGATAGGTCGAGAGCGGGAATTTGCCGCCCATATAGGAGGGGATTTTCGGGTTGCTGGCCTGGGCGCGGGAGACGAAAGCCTCATTGTCGCGCATGCCCTCGAAGGCGACGATTTCGCCGCCGAACATGAAGGTATCGCCGGGCAGGAGCGTGCCGAAGAAATATTCCTCCATTTCGCCCAGCACGCGTCCGCCGGCCCCGATCGGACTGTTGCTCTGGCCTTTCTTGAGGCCGCGCGGCCGGATCAGCCGGACGCGCACCATGGGCTCTTCGATGATGGTGCCGATATTGAGCCGGTATTGCTGGACGACCTGCGCATTGGCCACGCGCCACTTGCCGTCCTCGGTGCGCTTGAGCCGCGCATAACGCTCATAGGCGCGCAGGGCATAGCCGCCGGTGGCGACGAAATCGAGCACGCGATCGAATTTCTCGCGTTCGATATCCCGATAGGGCCAGGCATGGCGGATTTCGTCATAGAGGTCGTCGGCGGCGAAAGGCCCGGCACAGGCCATGCCCAGCACATGCTGGGCGAGGACGTCATAGCCACCCGAAACGGGGTCCTCGCTGTCCTGATGGTTTTCGGCCACAGCTTCGAGCGCCGCTTCGCATTCGAGCACTTCGAAACGAGTGGAGGGGACGAGCACGGCCTTGGAGGGTTCGTCGAGCCGGTGATTGGCGCGGCCGATGCGCTGCAGCATGCGCGAAGAGCCCTTGGGCGCACCGACCTGCACGACGAGATCAACGTCGCCCCAGTCGATACCCAGGTCCAGCGTCGAGGTGCAGACCACGGCCTTGAGATTGCCCGCCACCATGGCGCTTTCCACCTTGCGGCGCTGCTCGACCGAGAGCGAACCGTGATGCAGCGCAATAGGCAGCATGTCGTCATTCACCGCCCAGAGGCCCTGGAACAGCATCTCGGCCTGGCTGCGCGTATTGACGAAGAGCAGGGTGGTCTTGTGGCGCTTGATGACCTCGTAGAGTTCGCGATGGGCGTAGTTCGCCGAATGCCCGGCCCAGGGCAGGCGTTCCGCGGTTTTGAGGATTTCGAGCACGGGGGGTGCCCCGCCCGAGGCGGTGAGCAGATGGGTAGGCTTGTCCGGCACGGGGCGGGCGATCCAGTCGCGCAACAGGTCGGGCCGGGCGACCGTGGCGCTGAGCGCGGTGATGCGCAGGTCGGGCGCGAGCCGGGCAATGCGGGCCAGAGCGAGTGACAAAAGTTCGCCGCGCTTGGAGGTGACCAGCGCGTGCAGCTCATCGAGCACGATGCGGCGCAGCGAGCCGAAGAACAGGTCGGCATGCGGGTGGCTGATCAGCAGGCACAACTGCTCGGGCGTGGTCAGCAGAATATTGGGCGGCCGCGAACGCTGGCGCGCGCGCTTGGAAGCGGGCGTGTCGCCGGTGCGCGTTTCGGCCGTGATCTTGAGCCCCATTTCGAAGATGGGCGCATTGAGGTTGCGCTGCACGTCCACCGCCAATGCCTTGAGCGGGGAAATGTAGAGCGTATGGAGCCCATCGAACTTGCCTTCGGACAGGTCGGTCAACGTGGGCAGGAAGCCGGCCAGCGTCTTGCCGGCGCCAGTGGGGGCGATGAGCAAAGCCGAAGCGCCGGCCTGCCAGGACGCGAGCACGTCGAGCTGGTGCTGGCGGGGCGCCCAGCCCTTGCGGGCGAACCAGTCTGATATGATGGGGGGGAGGGGGGTATCCACCGAACTAAAAACCACCAGCCACGCCTTCTGCAAATCGGCAAACACCCTATATGATCCCCAATGCCCACAACAGGGCAGCGGAGGACAGCCATGAGTGACCAGCCCCAGACTGAAACGCGCCCCGGCGCCGTCGAACGCTTCATGGGCGGGCATCCCCTTAGCGTTATCCTGCGGCTGGCGCTGATTTCGCTGGTCGTGGGCTTTCTCATGGCCACGTTCGGCTTCAACGTGCAGGGCATTGTCCGCGGCGCGATCGAGCTGCTCCGCGAGGCCCTGCGCGACGGCTTCGGCATGTTCCGCGACGTCTGGCGCTATATCGTGACCGGCGCCGTGCTGGTCGTGCCGGTCTGGATCGTCATCCGAGCCGTCAAGGCGCGCTGATGGGCCCCGAACACCTGCGCCTGACACCACAACAGGCCCTGTCGCGGCTGGTGCCGCATATCCTGGACATGGAAAGCCGGGCGCATCACCGTATCGCCATCGGACTGGCCGGCGGGCCGGGAACGGGCAAATCGACCCTGGCGGCGGAACTGGTGACCATGCTCAATGCCGTCCATCCCGGCAGCGCGGCTTTGGTGCCCATGGATGGCTTTCACATGCGCCATGCCAAGCTCGAAGCCATGGGGCAGGTGGACTACAAGGGCGCCCCGCACACATTCGAAGGCGCCGATTTCGTCAATTTCCTTCACCATCTCAAGGCGGCGACCGGCCCGGTCAGCGGGCCGGGCTATTCGCGAAAGATAGAGGATGTGGTGGAGGATGCCTTCACCGTCGGCGCCGAGGTGAAGATCCTGATCGTCGAGGGCAATTACCTGCTGCTGACCGAAGGACCATGGGCGGGCGTAAAGCCGCTGCTGGACTATGCCGTCTTCATCGATGTGCCGCGCGAGCTGGTAAAAGCCCGGCTGCTCAAGCGCCATGGCGAAGAAGGGCTGTTCACCGAGGAGCGCAACCGGGCGCATATCGAGCGGAACGACCTGCCCAACTATGACCTTGTCTGCCTGTCGCAGGATCGGGCGGATGTGGTGATCGCCATGGATGTGGAGCGGTAGCCATCCGCTCCACACAGCTAGGCGGCAACCGCGTTGGGCGTCCAGCCAATGGACCGCGCCTGGCGGCGTTGCTCGAGACGCTGGCCGGCCGGCTGCGCTGCAAAGGCATCGTGGATGTCCTGAATGTCGATCCCGAGGTCATCAAGACGGCTCGGGTCCATCGCCATCAGCGCATGCATGGCAAGCCGCCGGTCCCGCCGACGCTGAAGGGTGCGCAATCCCCTGCCCAGAGCGGCGAAGGCGCCGGAGACAAGGGAAGTCGTCGATTCGGTAGCGAAGATCGTCGTCATTTTATTCTCCTGTGAACCGGGGCGGGTCGGTTGGAATCGCCCTCTCGCCATCACGACGGGCGAGGAAGGAGGTCTTCGACAGGGGCGGCGGCTTTTTCTATGACGGACAGCGTGATTGCCATGTTTGAGCGGCGAGCAGCCCGGCGGCGTGATAGGAGTTTAGCGCCAACCAGAGTCGCCTTCCATGTCCCGCCCGCAATACCCCTTCACTGTGCGCCACGCCGATGTGTGGAAGATCGCGCTGCCCGCTTCGGTCGCCTTCATCACCGAGCCGCTGGTCGGTCTCGTCGACATCACCATCATCGGCC
>CBIGSA010000031.1:0-18520 GCA_966192215.1 uncultured Devosia sp.
CGAGCCGGTCGGCCGCTGCGGCGGTCGAACCATCGGCATCACGCAAAGCCTGCGAGATAATGCCCGCCTCGAAGCGCGCCACGCGCTCGGCCAGCGACGCGCTTTCGCCCCCCGGCACTCCCGCCTCACTACGCCGGCCAACACCCAGCACGGCCCGCTCGGCTGCGGCCTTGAGCTCGCGCACATTGCCCGGCCAATCGCGCGCCATCAGCGCATCGCGCTGGGCGGCGTCCAATTCCGGCTCGGCCATGCGGAAGCGTTGCGCTGCGGCGCTGGTGAACAGGGCATGGAGCAGAGGGATATCCTCGCGTCGCTGGCGCAACGGCGGCACATCGAGTTCCACGGTGGAGAGCCGGAAATAAAGGTCCGGCCGGAACCGCCCCGCCTCGCTTTCCACCGCCAGGTCCACCTTGGTCGCGGCGACGAAACGCACGTCGATCGGCCGGCTGGCATTGGTGCCCAGCGGCTCGACCCGGCGTTCCTGGATGGCGCGCAGCACCTTGGCCTGCAAGGCCAGCGGCATGGACTCGATCTCGTCGAGAAAGACCGTGCCGCCGCGGGCGAATTCGAACTTGCCCATCCGCTCGCCCACCGCCCCGGTAAAGGCCCCCGGCGCATGGCCGAAGATTTCGCTTTCGAATACGGCTTCAGGAATGGCCGCGCAATTGATGGCGACGAATTGCCCCGCCGAGCGGCTGCCGAAATCATGCAGCGCCCGCGCCACCACTTCCTTGCCTGCCCCGGTTTCCCCGGTGATGAGCACGTCCACGTCGACATCGGCCAGTTGCATAATGGTGCGGCGCAGTTGGGCGATGGCCGGCGAAAGACCCACCAGCCGCGTCTCGATATCGCCGTCCCCTCGCCGCAGCCGGCGCAATTCGCGCCCCATCCGGCGGCGCTCCACGGCGCGGTCGAGCACGGCCACCAGATGGTCGGCGTCATAGGGCTTTTCGAGGAAGTCATGCGCCCCGCCCCGCATGGCATCCACGGCCAAAGCCACGTCGCCATGCCCGGTCAGCAGCACGACCGGCAGTTCCGGCTCGGTGGCATGATAATGCCGCAGCAGGTCGATGCCGGTGTTGCCGGGCATGCGCACATCGGTGACGATGCAGTCGCAATCCCCGGGGTCGATCTCGGCCATAGCCTGCCGCGCATCGACAAAGGTGGTGATGGCGAAGCCCGACACGCCGAGCCATTCCGCCGCCGCCCGGCAGAGCTGCGGCTCGTCGTCGATGAAGGCGATCCGTCCCCTGCTCATGCCGGCACCGCTTCGCTGGCATTCTGCCCGACAAAGACCGGTAGGGTGACGCTGGCCAGCGTGCCACCCTCGGGCGCGGCGCTGAATTGCAGCGTACCGCCGAATTCCTCGAGCAGGGTGCGGGAGATCGAGAGGCCCAGGCCAAGGCTCTCGCCCTTGGTCTTGGTGGTGAAGAAGGGTTCGAACAGCCGCTCGCGTACGGCATCGGACATGCCCTGCCCCATGTCGGCAATGTCCACAACCAACCGCCCCTCTCGCGCCGCCATGGCGATGTAGATCGCGTCATTGCCCGCGCCGGCCGTGGCGTCAATGGCATTGAGGAAGAGGTTGATGAAGACCTGTTCGAGCCGTAATGTATTGCCCGATGCACGCGGCAGGCGCGCAGCCGGTTGCAGCGTGATCCGCACCCCTGCCTCCCTGGCGCGCGGCGCCACGATTTCCAGCGCCGCTTCGACTACATGATCCACCGAAACCGGTTCGGGCGGGCCGGGCTCGCGGCGCGACGAGAAAGTGCGCAGATGCTTGACCGTGCGCTGCATGCGCCGCAGCAGGTCGCGGGCCGAACCGAGATTGCGGCGCACTTCGGTCGTCGCCTCGCGGCCGGCATAAAGGTCTGCGGCGGCCAAGGTGCTGTCCAGCGCCGAAAGCGGCTGGCTCACCTCATGCACGATGGCGGCCGACATGCGGCCCAGGGCGGCGAGCTTGGCGGCATGGACCAGGCTTTCCTGGGTGGCGCGCAATTCCGTCTCGGCGCGACGGCGCTCCTCCACTTCGCGCCCCAGTTCCTGTGTGCGCTCGGCGACGCGCCGTTCGAGCACCGCATTCTGCTCGAGCTTGAGCCGGGTGATCTGGCGCCGCTGCTGCAGGAAAACCAGGGCACCCAGCCCGACAATGGCCAGCAAAGCCGCCAAGCCGCCCACCAGCCGTGCCTCGCGCTCCACCGGCGCCAGCGGCAGGGCCGACAGCAATTGCCAGCCATCGGGCTCGATGGCGCGGCGCCCCAGTAGATGGGCATCCTCGGACAGCGTGATGACCTGGCTCGCCCCACCGCCCGCCAGACGCGATGCCAGCGGCCGGGCGGCGGCAAGGTCGACCCCGTCATAGCGCCGCTCCACCCGCAGTCGGGCCAGCGTTTCCGAATCCAGCGGTTGCAGGGGCCGATAGATCCAGTCCGGGTCCCCCGAGAGAAAGATGACGCCGGCGCCATCGGCAATGGCGGTCATTTCGCCTGCCGCCGCCCAGGTCGCCGCCAGCGGAGCCATGTCGACCTTGGCGACGACGACGCCGATCACCCGCCCCTCGGCCTCGACCCGGCCGGAGAGGAAATAGCCCGGCTTGCCGGTGGTCACGCCCACGGCATAGAAGCGCCCGCTGCCGGTGGCGATGGCGCCCTGGAAGTAGGGCCGGAACGCATAATTGTGCCCGACAAAGCTGCCGGGCTCGTTCCAGTTGCTGGCGGCCAGCGTCTCCCCGTTGAGGTCGAGCACATAGAGTTCGTCCGCGCCCGACATGCCGCGCACGGTCTGGAGATAGGCATTGGCCACAGCCGCCGCATCCGCGCCGCCATGCTGCAGCACGGCGACGATGCGCTCATCCTGGCTGATAACGCCGGGCAGGTAGCGGAAGCGCTCGATCTCGCTTTCGACCGAACGCAAGTTTATGGTCAGCCTGTCCTGCACCTGCCGTTCGATATCGCCGGATTGGCGCAGATAAGCCAGTTGCCAGGACCCGAGCCCGATGCCGGCCACAAGGACAACGGCCAGCAGGCCCAGCCAGAAATGATGGCGCAGGATTGATCCTAGCACGCCCTCCCGCTCCTCCTCCGCCCGCCGGTTCGTCCGGCGATGCCCATAGCGTTATGTGAGCCCAGTTTCCTCGACCCTGCAATGCCTAGTTGCCGGCCGGTATCGAGATGCCGACCGTTCCAGACCTTGCTAGCGCTTGAAC
Organism: uncultured Devosia sp.; assembly: GCA_966192215.1. GTDB lineage: Bacteria > Pseudomonadota > Alphaproteobacteria > Rhizobiales > Devosiaceae > Devosia. Next base: position 3,206 of record CBIGSA010000031.1, read on the forward strand.
GCGACACCACCGAGCCAGCCCAGAAGCACCCGACCGAAAGAGAGGGCGCATTGCGGAAGTCACGTGGGCCCGCAGCCGATCAGACCCTACCCGTCGTTCTCCGGCACCTGATCAAAGTATTTCCCCAAAGGAGGCCCTGGAAGGAGCCTGGCAAGGCGTCCAATCTGCCAAGGAAGCGTAGCGCAATCGCCTTTATGCTTTTCTTATGCGCAGGCCAAACCTTGCGAATGGAATTCTTACGGTCGCTGGGAGCAATAGGTGGCGCCAACATTGGAGGCGTCCATGCTTGATCTCATCTTCCCCCTGGCCACCGCAGCAGCGTTTCTGCTGCTCTATCTCTATGCCCGCGCGCTGAACCGCATCTGAGCCCGTCATGCTGCTGGTCGCTTTTTTCATCGTGCTCGCTCTCGCCGGCTATCTGCTGGCAACGCTCATCGCACCTGAGCGCTTCTAACCCACACTCCCCGAGGAGATTCCCCTATGACCTGGCAAGGCTGGCTGCAAATCGGCCTGGTGCTCGCCCTCGTCGCCGCGGCCATCAAGCCGCTCGGGCTCTATATGGCCCGGGTGTTCGGCGGCGAACGGACTTTTCTCTCGCCCGTGCTCGGTCCCATCGAGCGCGGCTTCTACCGGCTGGCCGGACTGGACTCCAAAGGCGAACAGGGCTGGCTGAGCTATGCCACTGGCGTACTCCTGTTCAGTTTCTTCGGCGTGTTGCTGCTTTATGCCATTCTGCGACTGCAGGGCATGCTGCCGTTCAACCCGCAAGGGTTCTCGGGCGTCGCGCCGGATCTGGCCTTCAACACCGCCGTTAGTTTCGTCACCAATACCAATTGGCAATCCTATGGCGGCGAGACCACGATGAGTCATTTAAGCCAGATGCTGGGGCTGACCGTGCAGAATTTCGTCTCGGCGGCGAGCGGCATTGCTATCGCGGTCGCGGTCTCGCGCGCGTTTATCCGCTCGGGTGTCGACCGGATCGGCAACTTCTGGGTCGACCTCACGCGCGCCACACTTTACGTCCTGCTGCCCATGGCCGTCGTCGTGGCCCTTGTCTTCGTCGCCCTCGGCCTGCCGCAGACGCTGGCGGGATCGGTTTCGGCCACAACCCTCGAAGGCACCAGCCAGATCATCGCCATTGGCCCGATGGCCAGCCAGGAAGCGATCAAGCAGCTGGGCACCAATGGCGGCGGCTTCATGAACGTCAATGCCGCCCATCCCTTCGAAAACCCCAATGCTTTCTCGAACTATCTCGCGATCTTCTCCATGCTCGCGATCTCGTCGGCCGTGGTCTACATGTTCGGGCAGATCGCCGGCCGCCGCCGGCAGGCATGGGCGCTGCTGTCGGCCATGGCAGTTCTCCTCATTGTTGGCATCGGCGCCATCTACTGGGCCGAGACGGCGGGTAACCCCATCCATATCGCCGCGGGCCTCGATCCGGCTTTGGGCAATATGGAAGGCAAGGAAGTCCGCTTCGGCCAGGCCATGACCGCACTCTATGCGGCCGTGACCACCGGCTTGTCCAATGGCGGGGTCAACGCCATGCATTCCTCGCTGACGCCTTTGGGCGGGCTGGTGCCGCTATTCCTGATGCAACTGGGCGAAGTGCTGCCCGGCGGGGTCGGTTCGGGGCTTTACGGCATGGTGGTCTTCGCCATCCTCACCGTCTTCGTGGCCGGCCTGATGGTGGGTCGTACGCCCGAGTTCCTCGGCAAGAAGATCGAGGCGCGCGAGATGAAGCTGGCCATGCTCGCTATCCTCATCCTGCCACTGGCGATCCTCGGCTTTTCCGCCGTCGCCGCCGTCATACCGGCCGGGCTCGCCGGCCCCGCCAATGCCGGACCCCACGGCCTGACGGAGATCCTCTATGCCTATTCGTCGGCAACCGGCAATAACGGCTCGGCCTTTGCCGGTCTTTCGGCCAACACGCCCTGGTACAACACCACGCTGGCGCTCGCCATGCTCGCGGGGCGCTTCGCCTATATCGTTCCGGTGCTGGCCATCGCGGGGTCGCTGGCGAAAAAGCCGAAAGTGCCGGTTTCGAGCGGAACTTTCCCCACGGACGGGCCGCTGTTCGTCGGCCTGCTCATCGGCATCATCCTCATCCTCGGCGGCCTGCAATTCTTTCCAGCGCTCGCTCTCGGGCCGATCCTCGAGCATGTGCTGATGCTCGCCGGCCAGACGTTCTAGGAGACACATCATGTCGTCCAAAGTTGTTACGCCTTCGGTCTTCGACCCGGCGATCCTCGTACCGGCGCTGCGCGATGCGCTCAAAAAGCTCGATCCGCGCCAGCTGGTGCGCAAGCCCGTCATCTTCGTGACGGAGGTTGTGGCGCTGCTGGTCACGGCGCTCTGGCTGCAGGACCTGGTGACCGGCATCAGCGCGCCGGCCTTTTCCGGCCAGATCGCTGCCTGGCTGTGGTTCACGGTCCTCTTCGCCAATTTCGCCGAGGCCGTCGCCGAGGGGCGTGGCAAGGCGCAGGCCGAAAGCCTCAAGCGCGGCAAGGCCGACCTCTTTGCCAAGAAGCTGCTGTTTCCCGGCGAGGAGGGCAACAAGGCCGCCGAGGTGATCCCGGCGAGCGCGCTCAAGGTTGGTGATATCGTGCTTGTCGAAGCCGGCGACATCATCCCCGGCGATGGCGAGGTAATTACCGGCGTGGCCTCGGTCAACGAAAGCGCCATTACCGGCGAGTCCGCGCCCGTCATCCGTGAAAGCGGCGGCGATCGTTCCGCGGTCACCGGTGGCACCCAGATCATCTCGGACTGGCTCAGGATACGCATCACCACCCGGCCGGGCGAAAGCTTCGTCGACCGCATGATCGGCCTCATCGAGGGCGCCAAGCGGCAGAAAACCCCCAACGAGATCGCGCTCTCGATCCTGTTATCCGGCCTGACGCTGGTCTTCCTCGTTGCCGTGGTTACGCTCTATGGCCTTGCGCTCTATTCCGGCACCGACCTTTCCGTTGCCGTGCTGGCGGCGCTGCTGGTGACGCTGATCCCGACGACGATCGGGGGCCTGCTCTCGGCCATCGGCATCGCCGGCATGGACAGGCTCATCCGCTTCAACGTCATCGCCACGTCCGGCCGCGCCGTCGAGGCGGCGGGCGATGTCGATACGCTGCTGCTGGACAAGACCGGCACCATCACCTTCGGCAACCGCATGGCGAGCGAATTCCTGCCTGTCGACGGGGTGGATCAGACTGAACTTGCCAGGGCCGTGCTTCTGGCCTCACTGGCTGACGAAACGGCCGAAGGACGCTCCATCGTTGCGCTTGCCAAGTCCGAATACGGCCTTGAGGAACCGGTGTCGGGTCAGGGGCGCCCGATTGCCTTTTCCGCCCAGACCCGGATTTCGGGCATCGACATCGATGGACACGAAATTCGCAAGGGTGCGGTGGACGCGGTGCTGAAATTTGTCGGCATCGACAGGGGACAGGCGCCCAGCGAATTCAACGCGGCCGTGGACAAGGTCGCCCGCACCGGCGGCACGCCGCTCGCCGTCGCCAACGGCCACAGCCTGCTCGGCGTCATCCATCTCAAGGACGTGGTCAAGCCGGGCATCAAGGAGCGCTTTGCGGCGCTGCGAGCCATGGGCATCAAAACGGTGATGGTGACCGGCGACAATCCTGTCACCGCCGCCGCCATCGCCTCGGAAGCCGGCGTCGACGATTTCCTGGCCGAGGCCACGCCCGAGCAGAAGCTCGACTATATCCGGCGCGAGCAGGAAGGCGGAAGGCTCATCGCCATGTGCGGCGACGGCACCAATGACGCGCCGGCGCTTGCCCAGGCCGATGTCGGCGTTGCCATGCAGTCGGGCACGCAGGCAGCCCGCGAGGCCGGCAACATGGTCGACCTCGATAGCAGCCCCACCAAGCTCATCGAGATCGTCGAGATCGGCAAGCAAATCCTGATGACGCGCGGATCGCTGACGACCTTCTCGATCGCCAACGACGTGGCCAAATACTTCGCCATCATCCCGGCATTGTTCGTTGCGACCTATCCCGAGCTAGGAGCTCTCAACGTCATGGGGCTCGCCTCGCCGGAATCAGCGATCCTTTCGGCGGTCATCTTCAACGCCCTCATCATCGTCGTTCTCATTCCGCTGGCGCTGAAAGGCGTCAGATATCGGCCGGTGGGCGCGGCCGCGCTGCTGCGCCGCAACCTGATGGTCTATGGGCTTGGCGGGCTGATTGCTCCGTTTCTCGGCATCAAGCTCGTCGATCTGGCCATCACCGCCCTCAACCTCGTCTAAGGAGACCAGCCATGTTGATCGCACAGATCCGTCCCGCCCTGGTCCTGCTCCTCCTGCTCGCCGCCATTACCGGCCTTGGCTATCCGCTGGCCATCACCGGGATTGCCCAGGCTGCCCTGCCTTGGCAGGCCAATGGCAGCCTGGCCATCCGGGACGGCGCCGTCGTCGGTTCGCAGCTCATCGGACAGGCGTTTGCCGGAGAGGGCTATTTTCACGCTCGCCCCTCGGCGGTCGGTTATGATGCCGCCGGCTCGGGCGGCACCAATCTCGGCGCCACTTCGGCGACCCTTGCCGGCGACGTCGCCACCCGGATCGCAACACTCGCGGGGACCGGTGGCGGGGTTCCGGCCGATGCGGTCACCGCGTCCGGCTCGGGGCTTGACCCCCATATCTCGCCTGCCTATGCGGCCCTGCAAGTTGCGCGGGTGGCCGCGTCACGCGGGCTCGACGAGGGTGAGCTCGCCGACTTCGTGGCCAGACAAACCGAGTTTGCGGCTTTCGGCATCTTCGGTGAACCGGTCGTCAACGTGTTGAAACTCAATCTTGCTCTCGACGCCCTGGGAGCCGACAACAGCTAGATGAACGAGACAAGGGAACCGTCACGCCCCGACCCCAGGGCACTTCTCAAGCTTGCCGCAGGCGAAGGCCGCGGCAAGCTGACGGTTTTTCTCGGCGCAGCGCCGGGTGTCGGCAAGACCTACGCCATGCTCTCGCGCGCCCAGCAACGCCGGGCCGGCGGCGCCGACATTGTGGTGGGCCTCGTCGAGACGCATGGCCGCAGCGAGACGGCCAGCCTGCTGGCAGGGCTGGAAGTCTTGCCGCGCCGGCAGGGTCAGCACTCCGGCAGGACCTATGATGAATTCGATCTGGACGCCGCGCTCAAGCGCAGGCCGGCCATCATCATCGTCGACGAACTTGCCCATACCAACGATGCGGATGCCCGCCACCCCAAGCGCTACCAGGACGTCGCCGAACTGATCGACGCCGGCATTGAAGTGTGGACCGCGCTCAACGTCCAGCATCTCGAAAGCCAGGCGGACCTCGTCGCCCGTATCGCCGGCGTACCAGTGCGCGAAACCGTCCCCGATGTCGTTCTGCAACGGGCCGACGAAGTGGTGCTGGTCGATCTGCCCCCGGCCGAGCTCATCCAGCGCCTCAGGGAAGGCAAGGTCTACCTGCCCGAGAATGCCAGCCGCGCGGCCGAGAAGTTCTTCCGGGCGGAGAATTTGACGGCGTTGCGGGAACTGGCCCTGCGCCGCACCGCCAACCGGGTCGATGACCAGATGGCCGACATCTGGCGGCAACAGGCGCTCGAAGGGCCCTGGGTCACCGGCGAACGGCTGCTGGTCTGCGTGGGGCCGGATACTCTGTCCGAAAAGGTAGTGCGCACCGCCAGCCGCATGGCCCTGGGCCTCAATGCCCGCTGGATCGTCGTAGCGCTGTCGCGCGGCGCCGATCCGATCCTTGATGCTGACAGGACGGCGCGACTGGAGGCAACGCTGGTACTGGCAGAACAGCTGGGCGCCGAGGTGCGCCGCGTGGTTGCCGACGATTTCGTCGCCGAAATCCTGCGGACCGCGCGGCGCGAAAACGTCACCCAGATCGTCATCGGCCGGGCGAGAACCGGCGTTTGGGCCCGTCTCTTCGGGCATTCGCTTGCCGATGCCCTGGTGGGTGCGGTCGAGGGCATTGGCATTCACCTCGTTTCCGAGACGCCCGGCACCGCCGGCACGCGCTTTGCCCCCCGAACGCGCACCTTGCCCGAATGGGTCGCAACCCTTGGCCTGCCGGTCGCAACCGTGGGTGCCATCACCGTGCTCGGGCTCGGCATCTCGCAGCTCCTCGTTCTGCAGAACCTGTCGATCCTCTACCTGCTGGCGGTCCTCGTCTGCGCCATTCTCGCAGGCCGTTTTGCGGCCTTGCTCGCCGCCGGACTTTCCTTTCTTGCCTACAATTTCTTCTTCATCGAGCCTGTGCGCACCTTCACCATCTCCAAGCCACACGAAGTGCTGGCGCTGATGATCTTCGTGACCGTCGCCGTAGTCACGGGCACGCTTGCCGCACGGCTGCGCGAACAGATCGAACGCGCTCGCCAGGCGGTGCGCAGCACTCAGGCGCTCTATGATTTCTCGCGCAAACTTTCGGCCGCCTATGGGGTGGATGGCGCCCTGACTGCCACGACAGCGCAACTCAGCGCCATGCTGGGGCTGCCCGCGGTGGCGCTCGCGCCCGGCGAGAGCGGAGAACTCGAGCTGCGGGTCGCCTGGCCGCCAGATCAGACGCTCGATGAGACCGCAATGACCGCAGCGCGGTGGGCCAACGACAAGAAGGAGCCGGCAGGCTTCATGACCGGGACCCTGCCGACCGTTGCCTACCTCTTCATACCCATCCGGTCCGACCAGCGCATGGCCGGCGTTTCCGGGCTTCGGCTCGATACCGCCCGCGGTCCGCTGTCGCCCGACGAGGAACGGCAGGTCTCGGCAGTGCTCGAACAGGCCGCGATCGCCATCGATCGCGCGCGCCTTGTGCGCGAGAACGCCAGGACAGCCGTCGCCCGGGAAGGCGAGAAACTGCAGGCGGCGCTGCTGTCCTCGCTGTCGCATGACCTGCGCACGCCGCTGGCCTCGATCACCGGCGCGGTGACGACACTGCGTCAGCTCGGCGAGCGAATTGCCCCGGACACGCGGGCAGACCTGCTCGCCTCGATCGAGGAGGAAACCGGGCGCCTCACCCGGTTCGTCGGCAACCTCTTCGACATGACCCGCATTGAAGCCGGCCTGCTGCGACCCAAGCGCGAGCCGGTTGATCTTCCCGTCCTCATCGCAGAAGCCGTCGAGCGGATCGGGCGTATCGAGCCGGCCCTCAGGGTCGAAACCAGCGTCGCCGAAGCCATACCGCCGGCTCTGGGCGATCCGGGCCTGCTGGAGCAGGTTTTGTTCAACCTCCTCGACAATGCCCGCAAATATGCCGGCACCGACCAGCCCGTCAGCATTTACGTACGCCGCGACGGCAGCAACGCGGTCGTCAGCGTGACCGACCAGGGCCGGGGCATTCCATCCGAGGATCTCGAGGTGGTCTTCGAAAAGTTCCACCGCCGCACCAAGGGCGACGGCCGCCCTGCCGGTACGGGACTTGGCCTTTCCATCGCCCGCGGCTTCGTTTCCGCCATGGGCGGGACCATAAGGGCCGAAAGCCCGGCCGTGCGCAAGCGCGGCACGCGCTTCGTCATCCGCCTTCCCCTGGCCCTGGAGGCGCAGACATGAACCGGTATCGCATTCTGGTCGTCGATGACGAGCCGCAGATACAACGGTTCCTGAAACCTGCGCTCAACGCAGCCGACTATGACGTGCTGCTCGCGGGCACGGTTGCCGAGGCCAAGCGCATGATCGCAATTCAGGCCCCCGATGCCGTCGTGCTCGACCTTGGGCTGCCCGATGGCGATGGCAAGGAGGTGATCGCCGCCGCCCGCGCCTTTTCGGAAGTACCCATAATCGTTCTTTCGGCCCGCGATCGCGAGAACGAGAAGATCGAGGCTCTCGACCTCGGCGCCGACGACTATGTCGAAAAGCCCTTCGGCATTGGCGAACTGCTGGCGCGCATCCGCACGGCGCTGCGGCACAGGAAGCCGACCGGGCAAACCGAGAAAATTCTGTCTCTCGGTCCGCTGAGCATCGATGATGTTTCTCATCGCGTATCGTTGGGCGGCAGGGACATTCACCTTACCCCCAAGGAATACGACCTGCTTCTTCTTCTGGCGCGGAATGCCGGAAGGGTGCTGACCCATCGGCACATCCTGACCCAGATCTGGGGTCCGGCACACGCGGACGACGTACAGTATCTGCGGGTCCTCATAGGTCAGCTCAGAGCCAAGCTCGATACAGAACCGAGCGGACCGAAGTTGATCCGCAACGAACCGGGCGTGGGCTATCGCCTGGAGCCAGACGACAGCCGCACAGACGAGTGACGCTGAGATGGATGCGGGTTGCGCGTCACCGGCACACATGCTGTTCGCTCGCACCCAGAAGCACATTGTAAGGCGCGATGCCGATCCGTCCACATAACCCCCAAGCTGATGCCCGGGCGTTCGGTGGTCACCACCCTGCCCTCGGGCGGCCGCGTGACGCTGGGCGCCAGGGATCGGGAGCAGCGCTATCTCCTCCATCTGCTGTATGATGCGCCGCGGTTGCGTGGCAAGCCGGTGCCCATCGGAGAAAGGACCATCGCGTCATGGAAATCATCGAGGACCTGCCCACCCTCGGCCCGGTCACGGCCAACCTGCGGCTCGATCACGGGCCGATACGGGTCTACGATGCGATGAGCGGGGAGGACCTTCCCTTCAGCTTCGCGGGTGATGGCCGCATTGAGTTGAGCCTGCCCTCGCTGCATATCCATCGCGCCGTCGTGGTGGTGGCGACTGGCGCCTGATCCTGTTGCTGGAAAGAGACCATGATGTCCACACTCGAACTTTGGTATCGCCGGCCGGCGGCGGAATGGACCGAGGCGCTGCCGTTGGGCAATGGCCGGCTCGGCGCCATGGTGCATGGCGGCGTCGGGCGGGAGGAATTCCAGCTTAACGAAGCCACGCTCTGGTCGGGCGGCCCCTATCAGCCGATCAATTCCGATGCTCTGTCGGCGCTGGGCGACGTCCGCACGCTGATTTTCGAAGGGCGCCATGCCGAGGCACAGGCCTTGGCGAATAAGCAACTGATGGCCCAGCCGCTCAAGCAGATGAGCTACCAGCCGGCTGGCAATCTCTTTCTCGATTTCCAGCACGAGGCCGTACCGCAGAGCTATCGTCGCTCGCTGGATCTGCAAACGGCCATCGCCTCGACCGGCTACAGGCTTCTCGGGACCGGTATCCATGACGATGCGGCCGCTTTCGAGCGCGAAAGTTTCATTTCCGCGGCGGATGACGTGATGGTCATCAGAGTGGCGTCATCCCGCCCCGGCACCCTGAATTTCGAGATCAACCTTGACAGCCCCCAGCCCGGTGACTGGCTTGCCGGGGACGATGTCACAAGCCTCAGTTATCGCGGCTCGAACTTTTCTGAGAACGGGGTGGCGGGCAGTCTGAAATTCGGCATCGGCCTGGACTTGCGCCTTGAGGGGGGCTCGGCCGAGCGGCGCGGACGACGCCTCGTGGTACGCCAGGCCAGTACAGCGGTCATCGTCCTCGATATTGCGACCTCGTTCCGCCGCTTTGATGATGTCGCCGGTGATCCCGATGATGATCTTGCCCGGCGGCGTCGGGCCATTGCCGGCAAGGATTATGACCGGCTCCGCGCTGATCATGTCGCCGCCCACGCCAGGCTCTTTGCCCGTCTCGATATCGCACTGGGCCAGGGGCGCCAGGATCTGCCCACCGACGAGCGCATTGCCCGCTACGTCGCGGGCGACGACCCGGCGCTGGCGGCGCTCTATGTTCAGTATGGCCGTTACCTGATGCTGTCCTGCAGCCGGCCGGGCACCCAGCCCGCCAACTTGCAGGGCATCTGGAACAAGGACACCGCGCCTGCCTGGGGCAGCAAGTACACGGCCAATATCAATGTGCAGATGAATTACTGGATCCCCGACCCCGCCAATCTGGCCGAATGCGTCGAGCCGTTGCTGGAAATGGCGGAAGACCTTGCCATATCCGGCGCCGAAACGGCCCGTCGCCACTATGGCGCCAGGGGCTGGGTGCTGCATCACAATACCGATCTGTGGCGCGCCACCGGCCCGGTCGATGGCGCGCAATGGGGGCTGTGGCCCACCGGTGGGGCCTGGCTCTGCGCCCAGCTGTGGGATCACATTGTATTCGCCGGCAGGCCGGGGGAACTGGTTGACCGCCTCCTGCCGACCCTGGCCGGGGCCGTCCGCTTTGCGCTGGACATCCTCCAGCCGCTGCCCGGCAGCGACTATCTGGTCACCAATCCGTCTCTCTCGCCTGAAAATATTCATCCTCGCGGCGCCTCGATCTGCGCTGGGCCGACGATGGACAACCAGATCCTGCGCGACCTGTTCGACGCCTATCTGGCCGCCACGGCGCAACGCGGCATTGACGATCCGATGATCGGGGAAGCGCGGGCGGCCCGCGAACATCTTCCGCCGGATCGCATCGGCCGGGCAGGCCAGTTGCAGGAATGGCTTGAGGACTGGGATCTCGACGCCCCCGAAATCCATCACCGCCACGTCTCCCATCTCTATGGGCTCTATCCGAGCCAGCAAATTTCGCTCGGGAAGACACCGACGCTTGCCGATGCGGCGCGAAAATCGCTGGAAATCCGTGGCGACGCGGCGACGGGCTGGGGTCTGGGATGGCGCATCAACCTGTGGGCGCGCCTGGGTGAGGGTGACCATGCCCATGGGGTGCTGGCGATGCTGCTCCACCCTGATCGCAGCTATCCCAATCTCTTCGATGCCCATCCCCCGTTCCAGATCGATGGCAATTTCGGCGGCGCGGCAGGCATTCTCGAAATGCTGGTCCAGTCCGGCGCCGATGACATCACCATCCTGCCTGCGCTACCTTCCGCCTGGCCGGATGGCAGGCTCAGGGGTGTTCGAGCGCGCGGCGGCGTCACACTCGATCTGGAGTGGCGAGAGGGTCGTCTGATTGCGCTGGCCGCTACCGCGCCGGAAGGCTATGCCGGGAAAATTCGCTACTCGGACACGGTCCTGCAATCGGGTTTGCCGGCCGGTACAACCATTATTCTGGAGGGACAGCATTGATGAAGGCGGTCTGCATCACCGAGCCGGGCTCGGTATCCATTGCCGAGATCGACACGCCGCAGCCCGGGGATGGCGAAGTGGCCATTGATGTTTCCCATGTCGGATTTTGTGGTTCGGACCTCACCTCGTTCCGCGGGCTCAATCCACTGGTGAGCTATCCCCGGGTGCCCGGTCACGAGATCGCCGGCACGGTTGCGGCGCTCGGCAGCGGGGTCGACGACCCGTCTGTCGGTGCCCGGGTGACTGTACTGCCTTACTTCAATTGCGGGCAATGTCGTGCCTGCCGCGCCGGCCGGCCGAATGCCTGTGTCAACAACCAGACCATGGGGGTCCAGCGCGAAGGCGCCATGGCCGGTCGCGTCGTCGTGCCGCGCCAGAAGGTCATTCGCGATAGCGCCACGCGCGTGAGCATTCGGGCGCAGCAGACAGTTCTGTTCGGCAAGGCCGCCGATATGGCGGTCGTCCCGGACTCTCAATCTTCGAGCATGTGATCGGCGAGGCTGTAGCAGTGGCTGGCCTGGTAGGCGTTCCGCCCCCGGTTCATGTGCGTCAGATTGAATCGTCGGATGGCGCGCAGCGCGTGCGGGGTCGCGAGAAATTTGCGGATCGAGGCGGAGCCGCGGACATTGATGCCGAAAATGTCCTCGCCGCGCGGGAAGAACTGGCTGACGTCCTCCGGCGTGGTGACGCAGTGTTCGAGCAGGACTTCATTTACCTGGGGCTGGGCGGGCGAATGGTCCGCGGTGAAATCCGAAAGGTGCACAATGAACCTTGCGCGGATGCCCTCGCCATCCGCATAGATGGTGAAAAGCTCCATCCAGCTCGAATTGACGCGGACAAGCGGCTTGTCGGACGTTGAGGGCAGACAAGACACCGACCAGTACTGCCGCTCGGTCCTGCGGGGTATGGGGATGCAGCTCTGGCCATAGAGCCGGAGAATCTGCAGAACGTCCTGTGCCTGGGGGCGAGCAAGAAGCTTCTGGAAGCGCGACAGATACTTGAATCGCAGTTCCATGGACTGCGAGCGCTCATCGGCGTCAGGCGGGTTCCCCTTGCCTTCTATCCAATCTTGCTGCTGCTCGACAAGCAATTGGCGCAGGCCAGTGCGGCCTGGAGGAGACTTGATCATGTCAGGACCCTTAGGCGACGTCACTCGTCACCGGATGTCGGGCTTTACCCATGGCGAGGCCTGTTGTCCGTTGCGCGCGCCGTAGATATCGAAGGGTTCAAAACCTACGTCGATCAGTTGGCGCTCGTCCAGCCCACACAGCCGGGCCAGCGTCTGCCGCCGGCCATGCCAGCGCCTCACCCCGTCGAAGGCGTCGACCTTCGGAACACTTGCGCAACAAAATGAATGGCTTACGCGCCATGCCAATTGAGACCACATCGGTCTAAGGTGTTTTGGCGCACCGGTCAGAATATAACTGCGAACACATACTACATTGTGATCAAAAGATAATTCTGATGTCTGAGCGGCAGACTGGCGCACCAAGGTGTGGAGCAACGTGAAAGCGGCCTTGCCTAGGCGATTTCGACAAGTGCCTTGATGACCCTGTTCGTCGGGTCAATAAGAGAAGGCATCGCCGCTGGCAGGTCCTCGAGCGCGACCGAATGCGTCTTCAGCGCAGCACTGGGGGTATTTCCGGCCCGCATCGCCGCCACGACCGTTTCGAAATCGGCAGGAAGGGCATTGCGCGACGCCCGCAGGGTGAGCTCGCGGCGGTGGAATTCAGCATCCGAGAATGCAATATCGCCCTTGACCACGCTGACGATGACATAGGTGCCGCCGCTGGCCACATGGGCGAACTGGGTCTCGATCGAGGGCGGGCTGCCGGTGGCGTCGAATACCACTTCGCGGAAGACCCCATTGGTGCGGTCGCGCAGCGTCTCGGTCACGTCAGGCGTCACCGCCACCGTCTCGACGCCAAGCTGGTCGGCGCAGAAGGCGAGCCGCTCGGCCCGCATGTCGGCCACCAGGACGCGCGCCCGCCAGCCTGGAAAAAAGAGCAACGCCCACGCCGATGGGCCTACCGCCGGCGACCAGCACGGACTGTCCCGCCACGACACCGGAGCGGGCGACGGCATGCGCACCCACAGCGAGGAATTCGATCATGGCTACCTGATCCGGCATCCGCCTCGGCAACCTCCCCACTCAGCGCATGGCCGATGATGCGGGGATATTCGAAGAAGGGCTGGCGGCCGCCATAGATATGCATGTCCGTGCCGCAGATTCCCATCCGGCGCATCTTCACCAGAACCTGGCCGGGCTGCCGGACGGGTTCTGCAATATCGGTGAATTCCAGCCGGCCGGGGGCAGCGCAGACAATGGCCCGCATCGCGGTCTCCTAGATTGACGGCTTCCACTGTATCGAGGATTGGCGCGTCAATTCCAGCAGCAATTCCTGGCCGTAGCCGGCGCCGATACCGCTGGCGCCGACCGGCTCGGACGTGCCGCCCGGCGCCTTGCGCGGGGGTGCATTGACCTTGATCATGCCGGCGCGGATTTCGTGCAGGAATTTCAGCGAGCGCGGCGACGAGGTGCTGCACAGCACCGCAGCCAGCCCGTAGCGATGATCGTTGGCGAGCGCGAGGGCTTCGTCGAAATCGTCGAAGGGCATGCAGGGCGCGACCGGACCGAAGGTCTCGTCGGCCATGACTGGCTGATCTTTGCTGATGCCCGTCATGACGGTGGGCGGATAGAACCAGCCCTTGCGATCGAGCCGCGCGCCGCCGCAATGCAGCACCGCACCGGCAGCGACCGAGCGATCGACCTGCTCGACGATCTTGTCGAGCTGGATGCGATCGACGATCGGTCCCATGCCGACATTGTCGAGTAGGCCATCATCCTGGACGATGGCACGTGACTGACGGGCCAGCGCCTCGACGAAGGGCTCGAAAATCTGGCGGGCTACATAGACGCGCTCGGTGGCCGTGCAGAGCTGGCCGGCATTGAAGTAGGCCGCGTCGATGGTGAAGGCGGCGGCCTTTTCGATGTCGACGGTTTCATCGATGATCAGGGGGTCCTTGCCGCCGAGCTCGAGGATGGCCTTCTTGAGGTTGCGACCGCAGGATTCGCCAATGCGGCGGCCCGTGACTTCCGAACCGACGAAGAGGATGGCGTTGACATCGGGATGGTCGACGATCGGCTGGCCGGCACCGGGGCCGTTGCCCAAGACCAGGTTGACGACGCCGGGCGGGAGCTTGGCAAAAGCCAGTTCGGCGACGCGGCGGGAGGTCAGTGGGGTCTTTTCGGACGGCTTCCAGACCACCGTATTGCCGACGGCGATGGCGGCGCTGACATTCTCGACGCCGAGCGCTACCGGATAGTTCCACGGGACGATGACGCCAACCGTGCCGCGCGGAAAGCGCTGCTGGAAGTTGAGTTCGCCATAGGCCGCCTGCTGGCTGCCGGAGCGCATATGCACGGCCAGTTCGCCGAATTGCCGCGCTGCGCTTGCGGCACCGATGATTTCATTGCGCGACAGGAAAAGCGGCTTGCCCATCTCGATGGTGTTAAGGCGGGCCAACTCCTCCTGATGCTCAAGCAGGATGTTGGAAATCTCGTAAAGCGCAGCGCGGCGCGCGACGGGCGACAGGCCGGCCCAGCCGGATTGGGCCGCCTTGGCCGCGGCAACGGCCTGATCGACATCGCCGGCCGAGCCGCGCGGAATCTCGCCGAGCGTTTCTTCGGTGGCCGGATTGATGACTGCGATGGCGTCCTTCGACTCTGACGGCACCGAACGGTTGCCGATCCAGTTGCTTTGCATGCTCCCCTCCATAGCCGTCAGTTGTCCTGCAGCCTGATCTGCTGGCCCGAGCCACGCTCGGCAAGCCTCATGATCGATCCCATGAAATCTTCGTCGCGGAACTCCGTCTCGCAGTTCTGCAGGATATCGAGAATGACCTTGCCGACCGGCAGTTCGATATCGAGGTCGCGTGCAAGCGTCATGGCGAGGCGATGGTCCTTGGCCGCGAGGCGCGAGGCGAAGCCGGGCGTGTAGTCGGCCTTGAACACTTTCCTGGGCAGGACGGTGTTGAGCACCTTGTTGGATGTGCCGGTCTGATCGGAAAGCGCGATGATCTGCTCCAGCGTCACGCCCGACTTGATGCCGAAGGAAATCGCCTCGGCAATGACCGCCACCATGCCGGCTGCCAGATAGTTATTGACCAGCTTGATGGTGGTGCCGGCGCCCAGGTCGCCGATATGCATGATTTCCGACGACATGGCCTCGAGGATGGGGCGAACCTCTTCGAGAGTCTCGGCATCGCCGCCGACCATGAAGGTTACGGTGCCGGCCTCGGCTTCGGGCACGCCGCGGCCGACGGGACTGTCGAGCACCGCCGCCGTGCTGTTC
>CBIGSA010000032.1:0-18251 GCA_966192215.1 uncultured Devosia sp.
GAGGTCCGGCCGGTCGGCACAAGGTCCACGGCCGACGATGTCTTGGCCAAGCGTGCCGCCGATCTCATCCGCTGGAACGCTTTTGTGCCCGAAGAGGCGGTCAAGGTGAAAGTCCAGAAGGGCTACGTAACTCTGACAGGGTCGGTCGAATGGCAGTACCAGAAGGACAGCGCCTATCGCGCCGTGCGCGACATGCAGGACATTACCGGCGTCTACAATCAGATCACCGTCACGCCGCGCGCTTCGGCGGTGGACGTCAAGACCCGTATTGAAGATGCCCTCAAGCGCAATGCCGAGGTTGAGGCCGAGAAGATCAAGGTCAAGGTCGCCGACGGCAAAGTGACGCTGGAAGGCAAGGTCAAGGCCTGGTCTGACCGCTATATCGCCGAGCGTGCCGCCTGGGCAGCTCCGGGCGTCAAGCAGGTAGAAGACCACCTCGGGCTGGTCTGACAAGTCAAAGTCGGCCCCGGCCCCGACTGGCTGCTTCCGCCCGCCGCAGTTTGCGGCGGGCTAGCCAGCCCTTCATCGCGCTCAACGACGTGCCACGGCCTGCCGACCCTTGATATCGGCCAATTCGACGGCACGCCAACACTTGCGCTGGATCAAGGATGAAGTTTTCCGCTCTGGCATAGTTGCCGCATCGGCACAGGCCGGGGAGACACGCAATGGAACGCATAAAGGTCACGCAACACACCTCGCTGGGCGCCTTCTGGTTCGCCGGCTGGCTTTTCACCATCGGCTACCTGCATCTCGATTTCTGGATGGGTGTGCTCGGGCTTCTGCTCTGGCCCTACTTCATCGGCAGCCATGTGGCTTCGCCGCTGTAATGGCGCATGTCGCCAAGAGGACGGACATGGACAAGGAATTTGTCGATAAGGTCGCGATCGTCACCGGGGCGGCGTCGGGGATAGGGGCGGCAATTGCTCATCGCCTTGGCAAGTCCGGCGCAAAGGTCCTGGTGGCCGATCTCAACGAAGAGGGTGCTCGCAAGGTGGCACAGGCCATCGTGGCAGCGGGAGGCGTGGCCTCGGGCGTTGCCGTAGACGTGGCCGACCCGGTTGAAGTCGAGGCCATGGTGGACGCCGCGCGACGGCACTATGGCGGCCTGCATCTGGCCGTCAACAATGCCGGCATTGGTGGAGCCAGCGCGCCAACCGGCGAGTACCCGCTCGATAGCTGGCACAAGGTGATCGCCACCAACCTTAGCAGCGTCTTTTATGGCATGCGCTACCAGATACCGGCGATTATCGCCTCGGGCGGGGGCGCAGTCGTCAACATGGCTTCCATTCTGGGTTCGGTCGGTTTTGCCAACGCGCCGGCCTATGTCGCGGCCAAACATGGCATGGTTGGGCTCACGAAGACGGCGGCGATCGAATATGCGAGGCATGGTGTCCGCATCAACTCGATCGGCCCGGCATTCATCGACACCCCTTTGCTGTCCAGGAATCTCGAGCCAAGCGCCCTGACGGCCATTGCCGGCATGCACCCCGTTGGCCGGCTGGGAACAGCTGCGGAAGTCGCGGCGCTGACCGCGTTCCTGCTGTCCGAAGAGGCCTCCTTCATCACCGGGTCCTATCACCTTGTCGACGGCGGCTATACGGCACAATAGCGGGAAGCAGAACGCGATGACCAAAGCAAGGCTGTATTGCATCCTCCTCGAACTGGGGCGCGAGCCGGGACATCCTCAGGGGGATCCGGGCCACAGCTATCGCCTCTATCTACCGCTGGACGATGATGGACGGATCGATCCGACGGGGTACCGCGACATGCCGCATTGGTGCCGCGTAACACGCCACCGCCCCGGAGAAGAGCCGTCCCATGGCCGCATTTTGCATGGGCCGGGCGGGCGCTGGATATTTGACTATTCCGATGCCGGCACGAGAGACGACGAAGTCGGCTTCAAGTGGTCCGCGGAGATATTCAGGCCAGGAGAGTATGTCTCTATCCGCGAGGATGATGGCAGGACGCACCCGTTTCGCATCATCTCCGTGGAGCCCGACTAGCCCCATCGCCCGCGGCTGCGAGGACCAGATGCCGGAAGGCAACGCGTCCTCGAAGCACAGTGCGAGTTCACGCACCCTGGTCAGGCGCTCTCGCCCGGGTGGAATGACGCCGGCATGTCCTGATGACGCCCGCTGGAAATAATCCTGCGCACGACTTGCTTGACCCGGATCAAGTGTCTTCAGTCTCGCTCCGTGTACCTTCGTGGTCATCAATGGCGCCACACGATGGAGACCGACATGGACGAACGGGGCACGCAACTGGTCACGCATACAGGCTTCACTTTTCAGATACGGCCGATACGTCAGGAAGACGCGGCGGCCCTGCAGGCCTTCTTCACCCATGTCACGCCAGAAGACCTGCGGTTCCGGTTTCTGGGCAGCGTCAAGGACGTCGCGCATGAGCGCCTGCGCGCAATGATCGACGTGGATCATCGCCGGGTGGAAAGCTACGTGGCCTTTGAACAGGAGGGCGGACCGATCATCGCGGCCGCGATGCTGGCGGCGGATGCGGAGCTGAAGACCGGAGAAGTGGCTATTTCCATCAGAAGCGACCGGAAGAACCGGGGTGTGAGCTGGGAGATGCTTCGGCACATTACCCAATGTGCCAAGGAAAAGGGACTGCGTTCGCTTCAGTCGGTCGAGGACCGGTCCAACCAGTCTGCCATTCGCCTCGAAAAGGAGATGGGTTTCTCCTCCAGGCCATACCCAGACGACGCCACGTTGGTCCTGCTGGAAAAGTCGCTGGTCTAGCAATGCGGCGCCGCGATGGGAAAGTCGCAAACTTGATCCAGAACAACGCCGCCCCCTGAACTCGGCTCTAAATTGGGTTGTGGCGGCCGGCAGAAACAATCGCTGCGGTTGACCAGGACAATTCTGGAACGGTAACCGACATGATCAAGGATATCGCAGTTCATCTCACCGGCTCTGATGAGGGCGAAGTACGGCTCGCCTATGCCGAGGCTCTTAGCGAGCGCTTCGAAGCGCATGTAACCGGTCTCTATGCGCATTTCCTGCCCGAGATCGTGGGGGCCTACCCCTCGGTCGTCATCGGCATGGATACCTGGTTCGATGAGTCTGGCGCTCGCGCGGCCAAGACCGTCACCCGGCTTGAACGGCGCTTCGCGAGCCTCAGCATGCCGCATGAGGTGCGCCGGTTGGACGTGTTGGCCGGAACGGCGGGACAGGCATTGACGGCCGAGGCTGTCACCAGTGACCTGTTCGTTGGTACCCGGCCCTACGGCGACCCGCTTGACGAGGTGCATGTGGAACTGGCCGTGTTGTTCGGTGCCGGCCGGGCCTGCCTTTTCGTGCCGCCGAAGCGAGCCGCGAGTCCCGCGTTCGGAACCGTACTGGTCGCATGGAACGGCCGCAAGGAATCGGCGCGCGCGGTGGCTGAAGCAATGCCGGTCCTGCACCAGGCCGGACAGGTCATCATTGCTACCGTCAGTGAGAACGACGAGACGATCTCCGGCGACGACATTGCCCGCCACCTGAGCCGGCATGGCATCGCAACGGTCATCGGCACAGTGCCGCCGGGCCTTGAGGGGCCGGGCAGGGCGCTGTTGGACGAGGCGGGCCGGGTCGGCGCCGATCTGCTGGTCATGGGCGGCTACGGCCATTCCCGATTCATGGAATGGATGCTCGGGGGCGCGACGCGTTATGTGCTGTCCAACGCCGACATCCCGGTTCTGATGGCGCACTAGCAACCAGGCTCGCCTTGCGATCGGATCTCCGGCGGATGGGGTGCCGGTGCTCGCAAGACTTGATTGGTGTCAACGCCGCCTCCACGATCCCATAGTCAAATGGCCGCATCGCAGCGCAGGAGGAGCGACATGGACGATAGCGGGCAGCCGTCTTTTATCACGGAATCCGCCGTCATAGCGGACACGGCTCTTTCCCTCCAGTCGGTGCTCGACATCATTCCCGCAGGCGCCCTGATCGTTGATCCCACGGGGCGGGTTCTGGCCGTCAATGCCGAGCTTTGCCGTCAGTTTGGCTACGACTCTGCGAAGCTGTTGGGACAGAATGTGGATATGCTCGTTCCGGCAGCGTCGCGGCCTAGCCATGCGATTTTGCGACCGATCGCGCTGGAAACGGAACGCATCCGGGTCATGGGTCCGGGCCGATCGCTCAGCGGCCAACGCAACGACGGCACTGCATTTCCCATCGAGGTGGGCATTCGCGCCATTCGCACGGCCAGCAGGCAATTGGTGCTCGCCATCGTGACGGATCGCTCTCATCACGTGCGGACCCAGGAGCTCGAGAACGATCATCGCGCCATGGGCGTCGAACTTGCCCACCAGGAGGCAGTGTCGCGGGAGATGGTGCATCGCGTCAAGAACCTGATGGCCACGGTATCCGCGCTGATTTCGTTCAGCGCCCGCGGGGCCCAGTCGGTTGGGGATATGGAGAAGAGCTTGCGGGCGCGCATTCTCGCTCTCTCCGCGGCCACGGATTTGGCCTACCGGTCTGCGGACGGCCGCACCGGGGCCACCATAGCCGATATCCTCCATGCCGTTCTCGCGCCATTTGTCCGCACGGATGAGGAGTCGCGCCGGATATCGCTTTCCGGTCCTGACACCCTGGTCGAACAGCGTCCCGCCGCAAGCCTCGCCTTGATCTTCCACGAGCTGACCACCAATGCCCTCAAGCACGGAGCACTGCGGCACGCGGACGGACACATTTCTATCGAATGGCTCCAGGCCGATGACAGCTTGCTCTTCACATGGCGCGAGCGCGCGCTTCCCGAGCCGGACCCGCAGGCGGCAACGGGCGGGTTCGGTTCGAAACTGATCTCCCGGCTGATCGAGAACGAGTTCGGCGGCACGCAATCGCGCAGGATGACGCAACAGGGGCTAACGGTGGGCTTCAGAATTCCCCTGGCGTCGCTGGTTCCCTGATCACCGGAACCGCCTGTCTATCGCAATGCCCTCAACGCATTCAGGATCACCGCAACGTCGATGGCTTCCTGCAGCAAGGCGCCCTGTACCGGTGGCAGGTAGCCCAGGGCAGCAACGATCATTGCCGCGATCGACAGGCCGATCCCGACATACACGCTTTGGAATGCTATGCGGCGCGTGCGTATGGCGATGGTGATCGCGGTCGCCAGAGGTTTCAGTTCATCCACCAGGACGACGACTCCTGCCGCCTCCGAGGATGCGGCGGTTCCCCTGGCTCCCATGGCGACGCCCACATTTGCCGCTGCCAGGGCCGGGGCGTCGTTGACGCCATCTCCGACCATCATGACAGGGTTGCCGCCTTCCGCCTTGACCAGGTCCACCTTTTGCTGCGGCGTGAGGTTACCCATCGTCAGGTCAGCCCCGATTTGCCGGCCGACGGCCTCTGCAATGTCGACCTTGTCGCCCGACGCCAGGACGATGCGGCGAACGCCGGCCTTCCGCAGCGTGGCCAGCATGTCGCCGGCATCGCTTCGAACGCGGTCCTGCAGGAGGATAACGCCCGCCATCTCACCGTCGATGGCAACGGCCACGGCAAGCAATTCAGGCTCAATTCCCTCCAGCATCTCATCGGCCGCCGGTCCATCGACGGCCCGCCGCACATAGTCAATGCTGCCGATGACCACCCGCTGCCCGCCCACGTTTCCGGCGATGCCCTCGCCTGGCGCCTCCCGGATATCGGTAGGGGCTGCGAGATTGAGCCCGCGCTCCGCTGCGGCCGTGATCAGGGCTGCTGCCAGGACATGGCTGGATGCCTGGTCGAGGCTGGCGGCGAGCCCTAGAACCTCATCCTGCGATATACTGCCCTTCGTCCGGATACCGGCAATGGAGGCGCGGCCGTGGGTGAGCGTGCCCGTCTTGTCGACAATGGCGGTCCGGATGGTCGACATCGCCTCCAGCACGCCGCCGCTCTTGACCAGCACTCCGTGCCGCGCGACCCGCGACATGCCGGATATGATGGCCACCGGGACCGCCAGGATGAGCGGGCAGGGTGTCGCTACGACCAGAACCGCCAGAACACGGATCGGGTCTTGCGAGACCATCCAAGCCAAACCGGCAATGGCCAGCGTCAACGCCAGGAACCCCATGGCATAGCGATCGGCGATCCGCACCATTGGCGCCTTGCTCCGCTGGGCGGCCTCGACAAGCCGGACAATGCCCGCATAGGTGCTCTCCGCCGCGCGGCGCGTCGCGATGAGCTCGAATGCCTCGCCCGCCGAGGTCGCCCCGCTCAATGCCTCGTCGCCCTGGGCGATCCGCCGGGGTGCGCTTTCACCGGTCAGCGCCGAAAGGTCGAGCAGGGCAAACGGGCCGGCGACGTGACCGTCGACAGGCAGCACTTCGCCTTCGCGGATCAGGATACGATCCCCCGGAGCGATATCGTTGATCGAGACTTCTTCCAGGCCCAACCCATTGTAGCGCATCGCGGTGCGGGCCACGCGTCCGAGCAGGGCCGTCATTTCGCGCCGGGCCCGTCCCTGCGCGAAAGTCTCCAGCAACCGCCCCCCGGAATACATCAGCGCGACAACATTGCCGGCTAGCGATTCATTGAAGGCCAAGGCGGCCGACATGGAGAGTGCCGCCACAACGTCGAGACCGACATCGCCCTGGCGCAACGACACCACGATCTGCAGCAGCAGGGTACCGAGAACAGGGAATGTCGCGGCCGTCCAGGCCACCCTGGCAAGGGCAGGTGATCCCGAAAACGCAAGACCACCCCCCGCGGCAAGTCCGAGAACGGCGATCGCCACCAGAGCGTATGGCAACCAGCGATCGACGCTATCCTGTTGTCCAGTCATGGGGCCGGCTATTTCAGGCTGCGTGGCGTCGGTACGCTCAATCCCCTGGCCTCGAGCTCCCGTCTGATGCTGGGAGGCATTTCGCGGCAACCGCAATTTGCAGCGTGTTTCAGGTGCCAGGTTAGGCGCTCTTCCAGCGAGGCCTTGCGGTCCAGCTTGTGCATCAGATGCCATTCCCGGTTGAGCGTCATTTTTACCTTGTTCGTGCGGCGTTCTGGCATTTGGGTCCTACTGCGCCGGTCGGGGTGCGGCGCTGGACGGTTCAGGCTCCGAGAGCGACCAGCGTCTGATGCTGACCGTGGTTGCCGTGCCAAACCCGAAGACGACAATGCCCAGCGTGATTAGCCAGCCGACGAAAGGGATCATTCCGACCAGAGCCGCTGCGACTAGGGCCACGGCGAGCACTGCCAGGCGTCGGAGGTTGGTGTCGGTCCTGACAAAGGCGCCGGCGATCCGCAGGCCGATGAAGAAGGTGCCAGAAAGGTAGGCCAGGCTGCACGCTATCACGGCCAGTACCAGCACGAAGGGCAGCAGCAACAGCCCGACTATGGTGAATGCCAAGGCCGGTATCAAACCCAGAACCGCCGCGAAGGCCAGAAATCCCAGCCCAAGCCGGCGGAAGGGGTGGCGCTGCGAAGCAGTTTGCATGGAGGAGACTGTGCCCGGAAGCAGGGCAATAAAGGCAGCTCCGACGACGACCAGAAAGAGCCACCAACCCACCACGGTCCAGAATACCGGCCAGAAGCGGCCAAGGACGGTCGTCGCGGATTTGCCTGCCTCCCCGACATAGTCCGGTTGCTGCAGCAGCTGGAACTTAACGCGATCGGCCGACGCGACCGATGCTGGAACCGCGATTTCGTTTGGCGCGCGAATGTCCAGTTCCCCGTCAACTCGGGCATTGGGTCCGAAGGTGAGATTGTCGCCGTAAAAGCTCAGGTCCCCCGAAACGGCTGCGTTGAGTGTCAGCGATCTGGCGGTCACAAGCGCGGCGCCGGCCACCGGGGCATCAAGAGTCACGGTCGCTGCCGCCAGCCGGGCGTTCCCCCCAACCGGCGCGCCCGCTCGTACGTTGACCGCGTTGCCCGCTGCCGTGAAATCTCCTCCGATATTGGCTGTCGCATCTATCGAGAACCCGGCGGCATAAACGTCGCCCGTCACGGCCGCGGTGACCTGCACGTCAAAGCCCGCAAGGTGTGCATCGCCCGTGACCGGGCCGGAAAGCCTGACATCATTGCCGAGTGCGAATGCGTCATGCTCGACCGGCGACGCAAGATTGACGGCTTGGCCTGCCACGAACTGGTCCCCGCCGAGAGTGAGCGACGACTCGTCGGCGTTTGCTGTGGCCAAACTGGCGCCAATTATCGCCACAAAAGCCAGAATCTGGGTTGAATGCCTCACGATCTGCCTCCATCGATATCGGATGAATGATGGCCGTTTCCCTCCGGGAGGACTTTGACGAGGGTCAAAAACCCGCGCCGGAATGCAGAATAATTTTGACCTGAGCCCTTTGGTCGAAGTGGTGGATGTAGGGAGGCCTGTCATGGCAGAAAAAGCGAAGCCCGGTACCGTCACGGAGGAACTGGAAGTCACAGGGCAGCAGGTTGCCGACGAGATTGCCCGGTTGCTTGCCGAAGGCAACGTTCGTCGGCTTTTGCTCAAATCCGACAGCGGGGACATCATCGTCACCGTGCCACTCACGGCCGGCGCCATTGTAGGAGGGGCTGTCGTTCTCGCGGCGCCTTGGCTTGCGCTGGTTGGCGCCATTGTCGGGCTCGCTACCAAGCTCCGGATCGAGGTTGTACGCGAGGAATCCGATGGCGAAGACACTCCACCCGATACCGGGGAAGTGGCCTTGGGCAGCGATTAGATTCCCCCTGGCTCGGCAAAACACTAGCCAGCCTCTGCCGAACCGCCCTGCAATTCAGGTGTGCCCTCAAGGCGGTCCCGATGGGCGCACCAGATCGGCGGCCCATGCCCGCGCGCGCTGGATTTCCCCGTCCTTGAGTGGTCCTTCCGCGCCCATCACATAGAAGCCTTCCGGCGTGCCGCGCACCGTCATGCCCAGATTCTTCATAGCGGAGGCCATGCGCGCGCTGGCGTAACCGCCAACCTCCATGACCCAGCGCAACGGGAGCGGATGGACGGCATCAAGGTCCAGCCGGGTATCGAAGGCCGCTCCGGCTATGCTGGCGGGAACGTCTGTCAGGCCGGCAACAAATTCAGAGATCAGTGGGGTGGCGTTGAAACCTCTGGTCGGTGACCCCACTATCAGCAAATCAATGCCTGACAGGTTCAAATCCTTGGCGTTCTGAACCGTTATGCTCGTGACATTGTTTGCGTCGCGCAATTCGGCGGCTATGGCCTGGGCAATCTCGGCCGTATTTCCATAGATGCTGTCATAGACGATCGTGATGTTCATGGGCACCTCCAAGCCCATTATCACGCATGATCAGCTTCGTATTTTTGACGGGGGACAAGTGCTGATTTGCCAGCGTGGCTAGTCGGCGCCAAAAAGCATCGCGAAGCCTTCGAAGGGAGCGAGGTCGAGGGTCCGGTCCAGCTTTCCCTGACGCGGGAAGTTACCGATCAGCACTTCTCCAACACCCGTCAGGTCCGCCGGCAGCGCGACCGTCTGCGGTGCGGCGGTAAAATTGGCCATCACCAAAATCCGCTGGCCTCCCAGGCGGCGCGTATAGGCCATGACGGCCGGGTGATCGGACAGGCAGGGCTCATAGCGTCCGACCTGCATCACCGGCAGTTTTTTGCGCAGCGCGATCAGTCGCCGGTAATGCGCCAGGATGGATTGCCCATCCCCCTCCTGTGTTGCGACATTGATCCGGTCGTGGTTGGGATTGGCCTCGATCCACGGCGTGCCCGTGGTGAACCCGCCATGCGGTGCATTGCTCCACTGCATGGGCGTCCGGGCATTGTCGCGGCCATTGGCATTGGCCCCGGCGATGAATTCGGCAGGAGAAAGCCCGGCGGCAACATGCTCTGCGTACATGTTGAGCGTCTCGATATCGCGGTACTGCTCGATGCTGTGGAACGGCACGTTGGTCATGCCGATTTCCTCGCCCTGATAGACATAGGGGGTGCCCTTGAGGAAATGCAGCACGGTGGCCAGCATCTTGGCCGAGGCGACATGATGGTCGGCGTCATCGCCATATTTCGAGACAGCGCGCGGCAGGTCGTGATTGCCCCAGAAAAGGCTGTTCCAGCCGTCATCGGCTAGGCCGAGCTGCCAGCGGTCGATGACGCGCTTGAAGGCGACGAGGTCGAATGGCTTGGGCTGCCACTTGCCCCAGACCTCGTGCCACTGCTGGGTGACATGCTCGAACTGGAAGACCATGGAAAGCTCGCCCCGGTCGCGGCCGGAATAGAGCAAGGCGCTTTCGGGCGTAGCGCTCCATGTCTCTCCGACAGTCAGCAGGTCCTTGCCGCCAAAGGTCTCGCGGCGCATTTCCTGCAAATAGTCATGCAGGTGCGGACCATCGGCCGTTATGCCCCGGTCCACGTCCTTGCCGATGAGGTCGATGACATCCATGCGGAAGCCTGCAATACCCCGCGCCTGCCACCAGTTCATCATCCGGTGGACTTCGCTGCGCAACGCCGGGTTTTCCCAGTTGAGGTCCGGCTGGCGACGGGAGAACTGGTGCAGGTAATATTGACCGGTTGCCGCATCGAAGGTCCAGGCCGGGCCGCCGAAGACCGATTTCAGATCGGTAGGCGGGCCGCCGTGCTGAGCCGGATCGCGCCAGATATAGAAATCGCGGAACCGGGAGGCGCGCGACGCCTTGGCCTCGCGAAACCAGCTGTGCTCGTCCGACGTGTGGTTGACCACCAGGTCGAGCAGGATGCCAATACCGCGCGCCTTTGCTTGGGCTACCAGGTGGTCGAAGTCGGCGAGCGTGCCGAATTCGGGCGCGATATCCTGATAGTCGGAAATGTCATAGCCATTGTCGTCCATCGGCGAGGCAAAGATCGGCGACAGCCAGATCACCTCTATGCCCAGGTCGCGCAGGTAATCGAGCCGGGAAATGATGCCGGCAATATCGCCGATGCCATCGCCATTGCTGTCGGCAAAGCTGCGCGGATAGATCTGATAGACGGTGGATTTCTGCCACCAGGCGGCTTTTTCCGGCACAAGCGATCTCCTAGTCCTCGTCGCGACTGCCCAGTACGAAGGCCTGGATGGCGACTACGGCGGCGCCACGGCACCATTCGATGTTTTCACCAGAACGGATGGTGAGGGGAATTGGTCGCGTCCGCGCGTCGCGATGCGAGCGCACCCCTTCCTCGATCGCTTTGGCGGCAACCTCTGCCAGGCGCACGCCTTCGCCGCCAATGACCACGCGTTCGGGCAAGGTGAGATTGGCAATGGCCGCCAGCAGTCGCCCCAGCGACCGCCCGGCATCATCAACCACCCGCCGCGCCGCCGGCTCGCCGGCAGTGGCTAGGTCGAGGGCTTCGGCATAGCTGACGACTCGCCCGATGGCCTGGGAAACAGCGAGGCTGATCGCCGTATCGGTCAGTACCGCCTTGGCGCATCCGCGATGACCTTCGGAACAGACCGGCCCGAACGGGTCGAGCGGCCAGTGGCCGATCAGCCCGATGCCATACTCGTCATTGGTGACGATCTCGTCGTGGATGACAAGGCCAAAGCCGATGCCGGCGCCCAGCGTTACGACGGCAAAGCGGTCGAGCCCGCTGCCGGCGCCGAACCAGTGCTCGTATTCGGTATAGGCGACCAGATCGTTGGCGATGATGGTGGGGGTGCCCGTGCGCGTTTCGATCAATTGGCCCAGCGGCACATCCGACCATTCCAGGAAGGGGGCGCTGCGGACGAAGCCATGCTCCTCCACCAGCCCGCCAATGCCGATGCCAATCGCCGTCACGTCAGGCGTGCCGGTGGCAAGCGCCGTGGCAAGATCGGCAATCGTGTCGGCCACGATATCCGGCTGTCGCCCCGGTAGCACACGGCTCTGGCTCCCCAGTACGTTGCCGCGCAGATCGGTGGTGACGCCAAGTACGGCGTCAGCGGTGAGCTTCATGCCGATGAAACGTTTGGAGCCGGGCACGACATCCAGCAGTTGCACCGGTCGGCCCACCTTGCCGTCGACCTGTTCGCCGACATCGATCAATACGCCCATTTCGAGCAGGGGTGTCGATAGCCGCGTCAGCGATCCCGGTGACAGGTCGAGCCGCCGGGCCACTTCGCTGCGCGACAGCGGGCCGTGAATCAACACCTCCAGGGCGACGGCGCGCGTGGCGCCGGTGCCGGGCGCCCATCGTGGCGTAGTAATGCGCATGGGTGGAAACCCCTCCTGCAAATCGCATTAGTGCATTTGGATATTTTTGCCAAGAAACAAAATCAGTCCGAATAGCGTCTGTCGAGGCCCGTTGACAGCTTAATTATTTCTGCCATAAAACTAATCAAACGGGTGCCGCAGAGGCCCGTGTGGAGGAGGAAAATCTATGTCACGCTCTCATATCCGGCGCGCCGCGCTTTGCGCAGCGGCCGCCGCAACCACCTTGCTCGTCGCCTTGCCGGCCCTCGCCCAGGACGTCACGGTCACCTTCTGGGGGTCTTACGGCAATGGCGGCAACTCGACCCAGCAGGACGCTCTCAACAACACGCTGATCCCTGCCTTCGAGGCCGCCCATCCCGGCATCAAGGTGCAATATGTCGATGTGCCCTATGACTCGCTGCTGCAGAAGCTGACCACGAGCGCGGCTGGCGGGGAACTGCCCGACCTGGTCCGTGCCGACCTGGGCTGGGTGCCGCAATTCGCCGATCTCGGCGTCCTGGTGCCCCTGTCCGACGTCATGCCGGATTTCCAGCAATTGGCCGATGCGACCTATCCGGGCGTGCTCGCCACCAATCTCTATAAGGGCAAGTATTACGGCCTGCCGCTAGACACCAATACGCGTGTACTGGTGACCAGCCAGGAAGCGCTTGACGCCGCGGGTCTTTCGGCTCCGCCTGCGACATTCGATGAGCTCAAGGCCATGGCTGCCGCCCTGGAGGGGTCCGGCATTGCCGTCTTTGCCGATAGCGGCCTTGGCGGCTGGAATATCTTCCCCTGGCTGTGGTCCGGTGGTGGTGAGATCACCGACCCCGAACTGACCAGGGCATCGGGTTATCTCGACAGTGCCGAGAAAGTCGCCACAGTGCAGATGCTGGTCGATTTCTACCAGGCCGGTCAGATCCCAAATCTCATCATCGGCAACCAGGGCGCCACCGGCACGTCCGACGGCTTGCCGTCACTGGAATATGGTACCATTCTCGATGGCCCATGGATGGCGGGTATCTGGGGCGAGCAATATCCCGATTTCACGCCCATCTATGCGCCGGTCCCCGCTGGCCCTGGCGGTTCGATCAGCGTGGTCGGCGGCGAGGATATCGTCATGACCACCAGCGCCGAGAACCAGGATGCCGCGCTCGAATTCATCCGCTTCACCCAGAGCGAGGCCTTCCAGATAGAGATGGCCAAGACCGGCCAGATGGTGGTGATCCCGGCGTTTGCTGAAGCCCAGGCCGAGGTTTCGCCCTTCTTCGCGCCCTTCTCCGAGCAGCTCGTCACAGCCAAGTCGCGCCTGGCCATCGCCAAGGGGTCACAGGTCGACGGCATCCTCAATGGTGCCCTGGTGCCGGCCTTCGAAGGCCAGGTTTCGGTGCAGGATGCCCTGACCAGCGCTGCCACCCAGATCGACGCCCTGTTGGCCGCCGAGTAACCCATGAGCGCGGACCGCCACACCACATCCGCTATCCTGCCCCGGATGCAATGGCGGTCCTATCTTGCCCCGGCGCTGTTCATTGCGCCGGGGTTCGCGCTGTTCCTTGTCACCGTGCTCTATCCGATGGTGCAGGCCTTCCAGATCAGCCTCTATGACTGGAAGATCGTGGCCGGCGCGGTGAGCACATTCATCGGGCTGGATAACTATGCCCGCGCCGTTAGCGACGAACGCTTCTGGCTCGCCCTGTCCAATAGCGGGCTCTACATGCTCTTCACCGTGCCGCCACAGGTGGCGCTGGGTCTGGCCATTGCCATGTTGCTCAAGGACAGGAGTCCGGCCCAACCCGTATTGCGCGTGCTCTATTACCTGCCGGTGGTGACGAGCTGGGTCGTGGTGTCGCTGCTGTTCCGCTATCTCTTCGCCGATCGCGGCCTGATCAATTTTGCCCTCGATGACCTGTTGCACCTGACCGACGGCAAGATTTCCTGGCTTTCGGGCCGCTGGACAGCACTGGTCGCCATCTGCGCGCTCGGTGTCTGGAAGGGCGTGGGCTGGTCGATGATGATCTTTCTTGCAGCGTTGCAGGGCGTGCCTCGCGACCTCGAGGAAGCGGCGATCATCGATGGTGCCTCGCGCTGGAAACGCTTCCTCGTCGTCACGCTGCCCGCCATCTGGCCGGCGATGATTTTCGTCGTTGTCATGCTGGTGATTGGTGGCTTCAACGTCTTCGCCTCGGTGATCGTGATGACCGGTGGCGGCCCGGCAGGGCAGACCGAAGTGTTGTTGACCTATATGTACCGCCAGGCCTTCGAGTATCTCGATTTCGGTTATGGCTCGGCGATCGCCGTCATCCTCACCGTGATCGTTTTCATTCTCTCGGCAATCCAGTTGCGCCTGTTCCGCGACCCGACGGCGGGAGAGTCCAGATGAAGCCGGTCAGGCATTTGCGGCTCGTCATCCTGGCGCTGGGCGCCCTGTTGATGGTGACGCCCTTCCTCTACATGGTTTCGACCAGCCTCAAGGCGCAGCAATATGTGCTGCGCCTGCCGCCGCAATTCATCCCCGACCCGGCAACGCTCTCCAATTATGAGCGCATCCTGCTGCGCGGCGATTTCGGGCAGTATTTCCTGAACTCGCTGATCGTCGCGGTCAGCGCCACCGCCATATCCGTGCTGCTTAGCGCCATGATGGCCTATGGCTTCGCCCGCTACCGTTTCCCGGCCAAGGAATGGCTGTTCCGAATGCTACTGCTCGGGCTGATGATTCCGGCCATCATGCTGATCGTGCCCCAATTTCTGTTGGCCAAATATTTCGGGCTGATCGATAGCCTGCTAGGCCTCATCGTCTTCTACGTAGCCGGTTCACTGGCGCTCAACACTTTCCTGCTGCGTGGCTTCTTTGAGGCCATTCCTTTCGAGCTCGACGAGGCCATGCGCATCGACGGAGCCAATGACTGGACACGGTTCTGGCGGCTGGCGCTGCCGCTGGCGCGGCCGGCTCTTGCCACGGCCACCATCTTCACCTTTCTGGCCACCTGGGATGAATTCGCCTGGGCGCTGACCATCATTACCAGCCCCGAAAAGCAGACCCTCCCCATTGCCATCGCGCTGTTGCAGGGGCCGAAAGGCACGCAATGGGGCCTGGTCTTTACCGCCTCGATCCTGGCCATCATGCCGGTGATCTTCGTTTTCCTCGCCTTCCAGCGCCATTTCGTCCAGGGCCTGACCTCGGGCGCCGTCAAGGGTTGATCCATGTCCAGTGAACTATTGCCCCGGCGGGCCTCCTTTCGTCCCGGCGGACCCATCGAGATCGAAGCGCGCGGAGCGTCGGGCGGCCGGCTGGTTGTCCGCCACCTGGGCGATATGGTTCACGAGGCCATGTACGACGGCGGCGACATCGTGCTGCCACCGCTGCCGGAAGGCGGCTATTCGGTGCATCTGGGCGAGTTGGCCACGGCCGTCGAGGTGACCGCCGATCCGCGCCGGCGGCTGCGCTACGGCTTTGCCGCCAGCTACGCTCCGGACAAGGATGTCACTGGCCTTGCCGATATGGTCCGCCGCCTGCATCTCACGGGTGTGCAGTTCTACGACTGGGCCTATCGCCATGCCGATCTCATGGGTGGCGGAGAGGCCTATCGGGACGCCCTGGACCAGCCCATTGCGCTCTCGACGGTGCGGCGCCTGGTCGAGGCCGTGCAGCAGGCCGGCTCGCGCGCCCTGGGCTATGCCGCCGTCTATGCGGTCGGCCCTGGGGAATGGCCTCGCTGGAACCACCAGGCGCTGCTCCGCGGCGATGGCGAGTCCTATGGGCTGGGCGATTTCCTGTTCATCCTCGATCCCGCCGCGCCGGACTGGCTCGCCCACTTCACCGCCGACCTCGAGGCCGCCACCGCGTCACTGGGCTTCGACGGCTATCACCTCGACCAATATGGCTACCCCAAATGGGCGGCGCGGGCCGACGGCCAGATCGTCGACGTGGCGGCTTCGTTCGTCACCTTAATCAATAATGTGCGCAAGGCCCTGCCGCAGACCCATCTCGTCTTCAACAATGTCAACGATTTTCCGACGCGCCAGACTGCCAGGGCGCCGCAGGATGCGGTCTATATCGAGCCCTGGGCGCCGCAACTGACGCTCCAGAGCCTGGCCGACACGGTTGCTCGCGCCCGTACTTCCGGCGCGGGCAAGCCCGTGGTGATGGCGGCCTATCAGCATGTCTATGACAGCGCCCCGGCCGAAAGCGCCGATACCGCCACCGCCCTCACCATGGCGACACTCTTCTCCCATGGCGCCACTCAGCTTCTGGCCGGCGAAGCTGATCGCCTGCTGTGCGACCCCTACTATGTTCGCAACCATGTCATGGCGCCATCGACCGCTGCGTTGCTCAAGCGCTGGTACGATTTCATGGTGGCGCATGACGAGTTGCTGTTTCCATCCGAGGTTACCGACGTCACCGATGCCTTTGCCGGTGCCTACAACATGGACCTGGACATCGATTTCGGCGGCATCGCCATCAGCGAGCGTGCTGAGCCCGGCAAGATCTGGCGCCGGATCACGCAGGTGGGGCATCGCATCGTCATCCACGTCATCAACCTCACGGGGCAGACCGACTGCCTGTGGGATGCTCCCCGGCAGCCAATTGCGGCGGTGAGCAATGGCAGGCTGACCCTGGACCGACTGGCCACCGTGACGAAACGGGTGCAGGTCGCGAGCCCCGATAACCAGGATGTGCTGGTTGAGATCCCACCAGCCGGTGGGTTGTCCGGCTACCCGCTGCCTGACTTGCAGACCTGGCAAATGATCGTGGTGGAGCTTCACCGGGCATAACCGCCCGTTGCATCTGCCATGAGTCGTTTTTCGCGTGCTGAAACAGGCGTCGCGGTGACCTGGTAGCCGCAGGCGCTCCCCGCCAGGGCGGGGAGCTGCCATCAATGTGCGGCGGTCGTCGTCGCCTCGGGCACCCAGACGACCATTGAGCCCTGCGCGCGATTGGCCCAGAGGAAGTAGGGGATGGCCGTGAGGGTGGATGCCGTTTCCCGGGGCGGCGTGGTGCGGTAGAGCTGGTGGAAGTCGCTTTCGTCGAGAGCGGTGGCGTCTGCCTTGAGCGTCACGATGCCATCGAACAGGTCGGGCCGCGTCTCAGCTCGTAACGTGGCATTGCGCGGGAGCTTGAGCCGCTGCACGCGGCCGCCGGGATTGTCGGTTTCCTCCAGGCAATAGACCAGCGGCCCACGCTTCAGCGCCACGCGCCCGGCATCCATGATGACGCCGGGATGGGCGTAGAGGCGAACTGGCGGCATGGGCAGGTCGAGCGTGACGATGTCGCCTTTTTGCCAGGTTCGGTTGATTGTGAGATAGCCGCGGTCGGCTGCAGTGACGTCGATCGCTTCGCCATTGACAGACACTTTGGCATCCGTGCACCAGGCGGGTATGCGCAGCTTGACGTCGAAGCGGGCAGAGGTCTCGGGATCGACATGGATGGCGATGTCACCGGACCAGGGATAGCTGGACACCTCGCGCAGGCTGACTTTGGTGCCACCGATTTCGATGTCGGATGCGATGCCGCCATAGAGGTGGAAGGCAACGCCGTCTGCTGATGTAGAGAGGAAATACTGCCCAACGGACGCCACGAGCCGCGACACGTTCATGGTGCAGCAGGGGCAGGTATGCCATTCCCAGCGCGTCGGCGTACCGTCGCTTTCGAGCGGATTGGCATAGAAATAGTGCGTGCCGTCCCGGCTGAGGCCGGACAGCGCGCCATTGAACATGGCCAGTTCGAGAATGTCGGCATATTTGCCGTCGAGATCGAGATGCAGCATGCGCTGCGCCCAGAAGATCAGCGCCACCGAGGCACAGGTCTCGGCATAGGCCGTCTGGTTGGGCAGGTCGAAATCGTGGGTGAAGCCCTCATTATGCGCCGAAGGGCCAAGGCCCGCGGTCACATACATCTTGGTTTCCATCACATCGTCCCACAGCACCTCGCAGGCCCGCTTCAGCGCGGCATCGTCCAGCTCGGCAGCCAGGTCGGCCATGGCGGTATAGAGATACATGGCGCGCACGGCATGGCCGACCACCTTGTCCTGCTCGCGCACCGGCTTGTGGCTCTGGCTGTATTCATAATTGGCGAAGACGTAGCGCTGCCTGCTGTCCCCGCCTTCCCGCAAGTCGCGCTCGACATCGAAATAATGCGGTGGCTGCTGCCCACGCTCGTTGATGAGATAGGCAGCGAAGTCGAGATGCTTCTTCTCGCCCGTGAGA
>CBIGSA010000033.1:0-17687 GCA_966192215.1 uncultured Devosia sp.
CCTGCCGCTGAGCACCACGCTCGGCCCGGTGCATATCGCCGTGACCGACCGCAGCAAGGCGCTTTCCATCTGGCAGGACGTGGTGGGACTCGAGCTGATCGCCGAGACCGGCAATGAACTGGCGCTGGGCGCCGGCGGCAAGGTGCTGATCGTGCTGGAAACCGGCGCCACCAGGCCCTCGGTGCCGCGCACGATCGGGCTCTACCATGTTGCCATCCATGTGCCCGCGCGGGCCGACCTGGCGCAGATGGCGGTGCGGGCGTTGCAGCGCAATGTGCGCATTTCCCCCACCGACCACCTGGTCTCGGAAGCCATCTATCTCTGGGACCTCGATGGCAATGGCATCGAAATCACCTTCGAGACACCCTGGCGCGGCACGCTGGGCGACCCCGAAAAGGGCGAGACCTATGCGGTGACCGCTGACGGCAGGCCGCATTCGGGCCGCGAGCCCATCGACATGGACGGCCTGCTGGCCGAACTGGGCCAGTCGCCCGTGCTGGCGGCGCGCATGCCCCAGGGCACGCGGATCGGCCATGTACATGTGCATGTGGGCGACCTGCAGCGGGCCATGGATTTCTACCGCGACGTGATCGGCTTTGCCGGGTTCCTGCTGATCCATTCCTTCGGCATGGGCGATGTGGGGCTCGACTACATGCCGCATACGATTGCCTTCAACATCTGGTCCGGCCCCAATGCCACGCTGCCGCCGGCCGGCGCGGCTGGCTTGCGCTGGTTCACGATCAACCTGCCCGATGCGACGACGCTCGATGACGTCAAGAGCCGGCTGGCGGGCGTCGGGGCGCCGGTTTCGCCCGTCGAAGGGGGAATCGAGACGCAGGACCCGTTCGGCAACCGGATCAGGGCACTGGTAGCGGCCTAACTAACATGTTAGTTATCCCCGGTAGTCGATGGGGAGTATTTTCATGCGGGCCATTTCCTGTGCAGCACCGGGCCAGTTGGCGCTGATCGACATTGAGAGGCCGGTTTTGCGGCCCGGTTGGGTCCGCGTCGGCATACGTCACATCGGCATATGCGGCACCGACTATCATATCTACGAAGGCAAGCACCCTTTCCTGCAATATCCCCGCATCATGGGGCACGAACTCAGCGGGGTTGTGCTGGAGGCCAATGGCGCCGCGAACCTGGTCGATGGCGATCCGGTGGTCGTCAATCCCTATCTGCCTTGCTACCAGTGCCCGGCTTGCCGCGAGGGCAGGACCAATTGCTGCGAGACGCTGACGGTGATCGGCGTGCATGGCGATGGCGGCATGGCCGAGGAGATCATCATGCCCGCGGCCAACCTCTACAAGGCAACGGGGCTCAGCCTGCGCGACGCCGCCATGGTGGAATTCCTCGCTATCGGCGCCCATGCGGTGCGGCGGACGGAACTCCGGCCCGGATGGCGCGTGCTGGTGGTGGGCGGCGGGCCGATCGGACTGGGCGTGGCATTCTTCGCGCGCATTGCCGGTGCCGGGGTCACCATTCTCGATGCTGCGCCGGACAAGCTCGCGGTGGCGCGCGAGTTCGGCTTCGGCTCTGTGGCGCTGGACGAGCGCGATGGACCCGGTTTCAAGGCGACGATGGCCAGCGGCTTCGATGCGGTATTCGACGCGACGGGGGCCATTGCGGCGATGAACCAGGCGGTGGGCTATTGCCGTAACGGCGGCGCGCTGACGCTGGTGGGGGTGGTCAAGGGTACGCTGAGCTGGGAGGACCCCGAAATTCACCGGCGCGAATTGACCATCCGCGCTTCGCGCAACGCCACGCGGGACGATTTCGACCATGTGATGGCCTCCATCCGCAATGGCAGCGTGCCGACCGACCGGCTTGCGACCCATGCGACAAGCTTTAATGATGTGCCGACAGATCTGCCGAAATGGGCCCATGAACGTGCCGGGTTGATCAAGGCCATCATCACGCTGTAGGAACCATCATGCGCACAGCCCAGGATGTTCTTCGCTTCTGGTTCGTCGAGCATGGCATGGACGACTGGTTCGGCGGGAAGCCCGAATTCGATGCGGCACTGGCCGAGCAATTCGCCGAGACTCATCCCCGTGTCGCGCTGGGCGAGGCCTGGGAGTGGCGGGCGACGCCCGAGGGGCGGCTGGCCGAGATCATCGTGCTCGACCAGTTTTCCCGACAATTGCATCGCGGTTCGCCCGAAGCCTTCGCGCAGGACAAGATGGCCGTGGCGCTGGCGCAGGAAGCTATTGCTGCCGGAGCTGACGAGGCCATTGCCATGGACCGGCGCATGTTCCTCTTCATGCCCTTCATGCATGCCGAATCCCTGGTGATCCAGGAAGAAGGCTGCAAGCATTTTGCCCAGTTCGGCGAGGAGCTGATGACGTTCATGACCGGACACCGCGACTGCATCGCCCGGTTCGGGCGCTTCCCCTTCCGCAACAAGGCGCTGGGGCGGGTGAGTACGCCCGAGGAACTGGCCTATATGAAAGAGCAGGGCGACCGGGTGTTTTGATCGCCCCCGGGATTCCCGCTGCTGGTTCCCCAACCACGGTGTCACCCCGGCCTTGAGCCGGGGCCCATCCTGAGATTGAGCCACTGCCGCAAGGTAGCTCGAACAGGCACCTGGCGGGAAGACATACATCTCAGGATGGATCCCGGCTCAAGGCCGGGATGACATCGCGTGTGTGGCAGCGCTCGTTGAACGCACTTATTCCGCAAGGAACTTCGGATCG
Source organism: uncultured Devosia sp. (assembly GCA_966192215.1). GTDB lineage: Bacteria > Pseudomonadota > Alphaproteobacteria > Rhizobiales > Devosiaceae > Devosia. Next base: position 2,697 of record CBIGSA010000033.1, read on the forward strand.
ACCAGCGCGCCCTTCTGGCCGATGACCACGCCGGCCACGCGATGGCCCTCTTCGGCCGCTTCGCGCAATGACTTGCCGGCCAGCCGCGCCGAGAGATAGGCACCGTTGAAACTGTCGCCTGCTCCGGTCGCGTCCACCACCCTGGCGCCGGGTTTCGGGGCAACCTTGACGCGCTCGGACGCCGTAGCGATCAGAGCCTCGCCGGCGCCGTCCTTGACCACGACTTCTTCAACCCCGAGTTCGAGATAGCGATCGGCCGTGTCGTCCACCGATTTGTCGCCGAACAGCGGGGCCTCGTCGCCATGGGTGGGCAGCACGACGTCGCACATCGTGGCGGCGGCTGTCAGCACGGCGGTCATGACGCGCGGACTGGTCCAGAGGGCCGGGCGGATATTGGTGTCGAACACGACGCGGGCGCCATTGTCGCGCGCCTTGACGATGGCGCCGAGCAGGCGGCCGCGGGCGCGCGGCGCCAGAATGGCCAGGGTAATGCCCGAGAAATAGACCATGCTGGCGCCCTCGACGGCCGCAGCCAGCGCCGCCTTGTCATCGGCCAGCAATTTGGCGGCGGATGTATCGCGCCAATAGGTGAAATGACGGTCGCCCTTTTCCTGGTGGATCAGGTAGAGGCCGGGGCGGCGGCCGGGCACGGTGCGGATATGGCCGGTGCCGATAGCGTTGGCATCGAGGAAGGCGCGAATGTCGCCGGAATAGCGGTCTTCGCCAAGGCCGGTGAAGTAATCGACCGACCAGTCCTGGCCGAGCAGAGCGCGCATATACCAGGCGGTGTTGAGCGTATCGCCGGCATAGCCGAGGCGATATTGGCGATCCTCGCCGCCGCTCATCTCGATCATGCATTCCCCGATGCTGACGAAACGCTGCTGTGCCAAAACGCTGCTCTCCCTTGTTGCGCAAGGCTTATGCCGGTAAAGCGCGGAAGCCCGCAAGCTACTATCTTCCATACAAGATCGGAAGGCACTATGGTGCGCCCGATTTCACCCCGGAGACGACCATGACGCGCCTCAGCGCCAGCACAATTGCCAACGCCCCCGCCGGTGTCCGCCTGCCTGACTATGATCGCAGCCGGGTGACCGCCGGCATCGTGCATCTGGGCATCGGCGCGTTCCACCGGGCGCATATGGCCGTCTATGTCGATGACCTGCTGAAGGACAATCCCGACTGGGCCATTGTCGGCGCGAGCCTGCGCCGGCCCGACACCAAGGAGGCGCTCGAGCCACAGGACGGGCTCTATACCGTGGCCATCCGCGACGCCGAGGGCACGCATCCGCGCATTATCGGCTCGATCCTCAAAGTGCTCGACGCCAATAGTGAGCGCGAGGAATTGCTGGCGCTGATGGCGAGCCCGGCCATCCGCATCGTCTCGCTGACCGTGACCGAGAAGGGCTATTGCCACGACCCGGCTACCGGCGAACTGGACCAGCGGCACCCCGATATCGTCCATGACCTGGCCAATCCAGCGGCACCCAGATCGGCGCCGGGCATGCTGGTCGAGGCGCTGGCGCGGCGCCGGGCGGCGGGTATTGCGCCATTCGCCGTGATGAGCTGTGACAACCTGCCGAGCAACGGCGCAACGGTGAAGCGGATCGTCACCAAATTCGCCAGCCTGCGCGACGCGGCCCTGGGCGAATTCGTGGCCGATGTGGCTTTTCCCGGCACGATGGTGGACCGCATCGTACCATCGACTACCGATGCCGACCGCGAGACGGTGGCCGGGCTGATCGGGGCGGAGGACGCCTGGCCGATCATGACCGAACCGTTCACCCAATGGGTGATCGAGGACCATTTCCCGCAGGGCCGCCCGCCTTTCGAGAAGGCGGGGGCGCAACTGGTCGGCGATGTGGAGCCCTTCGAACGTATGAAGCTGCGCATGCTCAATGGCAGCCACTCGACCATGGCCTATCTCGGCTACCTGGCGGGCTATGAATATATTTCGGATGTCATGGGCGACCCCGATTTCGTCAAGCTGATCCACGGGCTGATGACCGAGGAAGCCATGCCGACGCTGGACATGCCCGGCGTGGATCTGGGCGCCTATCGCGACCAGTTGCTGGACCGCTTCCGCAACCCGGCGCTCAAGCACCGGACCTGGCAGATCGCCATGGATGGGTCGCAGAAGCTGCCGCAGCGGCTGCTGGGGACGATCCGCGAGCGGCTGAAGGCGGGGCAGGGCTTCGAGCGGCTGGGCCTCGGGGTGGCGGCGTGGATGCGCTATGTCACCGGCATCGACGAGAAGGGCGACAATATCGATGTGCGCGATCCGCTGGCCATGCGGATGATGGCGATCGCGGCGGATGCGGGCGGGGATGCGGAGGCGCTCTATGAGGGGCTGGCAGGACTGGTAGAAGTGTTCGGCACCGACCTGGCTGACAATCAGGCATTTGGCGAGACGGTGGCGACGCACCTGGACAGCCTGCTCGAGATCGGAGTGAAGGCGACTGTGGCCGAGCTGGTGGGGTAACCTAGAAGCCCAGGCAGCCTTCCTCGGTGTTGAAGTCGGGGTGATAAACGATGAAGCTGTCTCGCGTTTCCGCGGCCTCTTCGGCTACATCGCGCGGCACCCACTCGGTAAAGATCACCGGAGCGAACAGGTCGCCCGGGACCTCCGTCGTCACCAAGCAGACCTCTTCGACCTCGGCGGGCGGAACCACGATGACGATGTCGGACGGCAGCATCTTCTTGGCCTGGCCGGGCGGCATGTGATGGCCTGGCTTGTGATGTGCCGCAGCCCCGGTGATGCTCAGGGCAAGAATGGCGGTGGCGAGCAGGGTGGAACGCATCGGCAAATCTCCTTGGACCTGACGAACGCACCAGCCTGCAATTTGGTTCGCCTTCGGCGAATCTAGACCCGCCCCTCCATGGCCCGGTCAAAGATCTCCAGCGCTCTTGCCTTGGTCAGTTCTATCGGATTGCCGCCGGCCGTGGGATCGACGATGGCCATGTCGCCGATCAGGTCGCGCTGACTGGCATCGACCTTGAAGTCGGCCAGCGTGTGCGGCACGTCCAGCCGCATGCGCAGGGCGATGACGGCGTGCTGGAAGGCCTCGAAGCTGGGAGCCAGGCCGAGATAGGCAGTGAGCCGCGCGATGCGGGCCTCGATGGCCGATTTGTTGACCGCCAGCACATAGGGCATGAAGACCGCATTGGTCATGCCGTGATGGGTGTCATAGAGCGCGCCGACCGGATGGCTGAGCGCATGGATGGCGCCGAGCCCCTTCTGGAAGGCCGTGGCGCCCATGGCGGCGGCACTCATCATATGGCCGCGCGCTTCGACATCATTGGGATCGGCATAAACCTTGGGCAGGTTCTCGAAGACGAGGCGGATACCTTCTACCGCAATGCCGTCGGCCAGCGGGTGGTAGCCCGGTGCGCAATAGGCTTCGAGGCAATGGGCCAGCGCATCCATGCCGGTACCGACGGTGATGAATTTGGGCATGCCGACCGTGAGCTCGGGATCAGCAATGACCACTTTGGGCATCATCAGCGGGTGGAAGATGACCTTTTTCGTATGGGTCGTTTCGTCGGTGATGACGCCGGCGCGGCCGACTTCCGAGCCGGTGCCAGCCGTGGTCGGCACGGCGACGATGGGGAAAATGCCCTTGGGATCGGCGCGGGTCCACCAGTCGCCGATATCCTCGAAATCCCACATCGGGCGGGTTTGCCCGGCCATGAAGGCGATAACCTTGCCGACATCGAGCCCCGAGCCGCCGCCAAAGGCGATGACGCCATCATGCCCGCCCTCGCGCAGCACCTTGATGCCGGCTTCGACATTGGCCGAGATGGGATTGGGCTTCACATCGGCAAAGACGCCGACCGGGATGCCGGCATCCCCAAGCAGCTTTACCGTATTCTGCGTGACCGGCAGGTTGACCAGCCCGGCATCGGTCACGAGCAGGGGTTTGCTGATGCCGGCGGCCTTGAGGTGCTCGGGTAGCTCGGCAATGCGGCCGGGGCCGAATTTGACTGCTGTGGGGTAGTTCCAGTTGGCTTTTGTCATTGTGGCCTCGCTTAGTTTCTCCCCGCAAACTCGGTGTCATCCCGGCATTGAGCCGGGATCCATCCTGGGATTTCTCACCTGCCGCCAGGTGGTCGATCGACCTTGCGGCTGCGGCTCAATTTCGGGATGGGCCCCGGCTCAAAGCCGGGGTGACATCGAGGACGGGGCGGGTCTGGGTGCACTACACCCGCTTCAAGTGATAGCTCTTCGGCTGTGTCAGGTTCGCGTAACCGATCTCGCTCAGGGCGCCGCCCTTGCCGGTGTCCTTGACCCCGGTCCAGACCAAAGCCGGATCGAGATAGTCGCAGCGATTGGCGAAGACCGTGCCGGTTTCGACCTGCGCGCCCAGCCTTGCGGCGGCGTCGAGGTCCTCTGTCCAGATCGAGGCGGTGAGGCCATAGGGGCTGTCATTCATCAGGGTGACCGCCTCGGCATCGTCGGCCACTTTCATGATGCCGACAACGGGGCCGAAGCTCTCCTCGCGCATGACCGACATCTGGTGGTTCACATTGGTCAGTACTTCGGGCGCCAGATAGGGCGAGCCTGGCTTGTCGAGGTCGTGTTTGGTGTTGAGGTGGCGCGTCGCGCCGCCGCGCAGCGCTTCCTCGGTCTGCTGGCGAACGTGGTCGGCGAAATTGCCGCGGGCCATGGGGCCGACAATGGTGTCGGGATCGAGCGGATTGCCCAGCGCCCAGCCCCTGGCATTGTCGATGAAGCGCTCGACGAAGCTGCCATAGATGGCTTCATGCACATAGATGCGCTCGACGCCGCAACAGGACTGACCCGAATTGAAGAAGGAGCCATCGACCAGGTTCTCGACCGCATTGTCGAGATTGGCATCTGATCGAACATAGGCAGGGTCCTTGCCGCCCAGTTCGAGGCCGAGCGTGGCGAAGGTGCCGGCAGCCGCCTTTTCGATGCGGCGGCCGCCTTCGACCGAGCCGGTGAAATTGATGTGGTCGATCGCCCCAGAAGCGATGAGCTTTTCGGTATCGGTGTGGCCGAGCACCAGATTCTGGAACAGGCCGGCGGGCAGGCCGGCGCTTTCGGCGGCGGCGGCGAAGCGCTCACCCACCAGCAGGGTCTGGCTGGCATGCTTGAGGATGATCGCATTGCCGGCCATCAGGCCCGGCACGATGGAATTGACCGCCGTGAGGAATGGATAGTTCCACGGCGCGATGACCATGACCGTGCCCAAGGCCTCGCGGGTGATATAGCGGGTGAAGCCCGCCTTTTCCGGCCGCATCGAGGGCGCCAAAGCCTCGGCGGCCAGCTCGATCATGTAGCGGCTGCGCTCCTCGACCCCCCGTTTCTCGCCGCCGAAGCGGATGGGCCGGCCCATTTGCCAGGCGAGTTCGGGTACGATGTCATCGTTCATCAGCAGCAGGGCATCGACGAAATGGCTGAGGATTTTCTGCCGTTCGGCAATGGTGGTCTCGCCCCAGGCATGGCGGGCGGCTTTGGCGCGGATGACGGCGCTGTCGATTTCCGCGGCACTCGCCAGCGGCCGCTCGGCATAGACGCTGCCGTCGATGGGAGAGATGATCTTGACCGTGTCGGTCATGGGAGTGGTCCTTTGGTCAGCAGGCAATGGCGCGGACATGGCCTTGGGCGGCGTAGTCGAGAATGAGCGTGTCGCGGGTGATGATTGTCAGATCGAGCGCGCGGGCGGTCGCGATGATAATCCGGTCCGCGGGGTCGCGGTGCAGCGGCTCGGGCAGGAAGGATGCATCGGCGAGGATATCGGGCGAGAGTGGAGCGAGCTTGAGCCCACCAATGTTCAGTATGCGGTCGAACCATGCCTTGGGCGAAAGCGGCGATCTGATGCGCCCCTTGGCAACCAGCATGGCGCGCTCCCAGGCAGAAATGGGCGAAACCAGCACCGATGTTCCGTCGATGCCGGCTTTGTCCATTGCAGCAACGGCCGCTGGGGCGACGGGAGCATCCTCGCCCATCCAGATCATGGCGCAGGTATCGAGCAGGAGGGGCGTGTTCACTGGTGCTTGGTACCCTGCTGCTGGACAATGACCCCATGATCGTAGTCATCATCATAGACCTTGGCCCAATCGGGATCGGCCGGTTGCGTGAGGTCGACCCCCGGCATGATGATTGACGTGCCCTTCATGCTGCCGAACAGGGGGTGGTGCTTGGACGCCTGTTGGGCAGGTGCGGCGAGCTGAACTTGTGGCATTTCTCCAAATCCCTGCGCATCCGTTGTCATGTTTATGTGCTCTAGAATTTTCGCTGCTGGCTGCTCAAGAATCTCGGCCAACTGCGTGATCTCTTCGGGCCTGAATTTCCGTTCCGAGTTCAAGGAGCGGGAAAGCGCACTGGCCTCGATGTTCATTTTCTTCGCCACGGCACGCAGGGACATGCCCTTTTGCTCCATCCGGGACTTGAACCAGATTTTATCGACCGACTTCATCAGCAACACCTCGTTGTGTTGCTGATATAGCATCGCATTGCTGTTTTTGCAACTAGCTCCGCTCGAACCCCCGCTTCAATTCCCAGTCCGTGACCCGACGATCGTATTCCGCCTGCTCCCATTCGGCGGTGTGGACATAGTGGTCGATGACCTGCTCACCGAAAGCCTCCTTCAGCATTTTCGATTTGCGCATGGTCTCGGTGGCTTCGCGCAGGGTCTTGGGGATTTCGCGGAGCTTCTTGCCGCTATAGGCGTCGCCGACAAAGGCGGGTTCGAGCGGCAGCTTGTCCTCGATACCCCTGATGCCGGCGGCCAGCAGGGCCGCGATGGCGAGATAGGGGTTGAGGTCGGCGCCGCCCATGCGGCATTCGACGCGGATGGATTTGCCGCCTTCGCCGCAGAGGCGGAAGCCAGCGGTGCGGTTGTCGGGCGACCAGATGGCCTTGGTGGGGGCGAAAGTGCCGGCCTGAAAGCGCTTATAGCTATTGATATAGGGTGCGAGGAAATAGGTGATTTCGCGGGCATAGGCGAGCTGGCCGGCCATGAAGTGCTTCATGACCGCGCTCATACCAAGAGCATCCTTGCCGTCGACAAAGGCGGGCTTGCCATCCTTGCCGGCCAGCGACATGTGGATGTGGCTGGAGGAGCCGGCCAGCGAATAGTCCCACTTGGCCATGAAGGTCACGGCCTTGCCCTGGGCATGGGCGATTTCCTTGGTGGCATTCTTGAGCACGACATGGCGGTCGGCCATGGTGAGAGCGTCGGCATATTTGACGTTGATCTCTTCCTGGCCTGGCCCCCATTCGCCCTTGGAGGATTCCACCGGAATGCCGGAGGCCTGCAGATGCCTGCGCAGGGCGCGCATCACGCCTTCTTCCTTGGTGGTCTGGAAGATGTGGTAGTCCTGAATATAGTCGCCCGACGTCTGGGCCCGGGCATGGCCCTTCTGGGCGATAGTGCGGTAATCCTCGTCGAAGAGGTAGAATTCGAGCTCGGTCGCGGCATTGGCCGTGTAGCCCATGGCGCCGAGGCGCTCGATCTGGCGCTTGAGGATGGCGCGCGGGCTGTGTGGGATCGGTTCGTGATGATGGTGATCGCTGAGGTCGCAGAGCACGATGGCGGTGCCTTCGAGCCAGGTGGCCTTCATCAGCGTCGTGAGGTCCGGCTTCATGACGAAATCGCCATAGCCCTTGCCCCAGTTGGCGGCCGCGTAGCCGGGCACCGGCTCCATGTCGATGTCGTCGGCCAGCAGGTAGTCGCAGCCATGCGTCTCGTCATGGGCGGTTTCAAGGAAATATTCGGCCTGGAAGCGCTTGCCGATCATGCGGCCCTGCATGTCGGGGAAGGCGACGAGCACGGTGTCGATGCTGCCGGCGGCGACATCCTTGCGCAGGGCGTCGATGGAATAGGCGGGCATGGAGGTCTCCAGGCGTGAGGTTATGCCGGCCGCGCGGACGCGGCCGGCAGAGAGGCGTCAGGTATTGTAGCGGTAAGGTGCGCCGGCCAGTTCCATGTCGGCATTGTACTTCTTGATGATCTCGACCACCCGGGCACTCCGTTCGGACTGCTTGGCGATCTCGTCCCAGAAAGCCACGGCATCGGTTTCCACCTGCTTCCATTCCGCGGCGGGAATGGTGGTGAGCTCCAGGTTGCCGTTGATGCGGAAGTTGGCTTCGCCCGCCCAGTACCAGTGCTGGCGGTAGTAGTGCGAAGAGTCGATCATCATGCGGTAGAGCTGCTGCAGATGCGGCGGCACTTCGTTCCACTTGGCCGTATTGACGAAATAGGACCCTGCCCAGGCGCCCGAGAGCGGATTGGTCAGGTAGTATTTGAGCGCATTGGCCCAGCCCACCGTGTGCAGCTCGGTCGTGCCGCACCAGCAGATGCCGTCGAGCTCGCCTGTCTGCAAAGCCGGCTCCACGTCTTCATAGGGCAGCGAGACCGGGACCACGCCATATTTGGAGAGGAACTGGCCTGCGGTGGGGAAGGTATAGACACGCAAGCCGTTGAGGTCGGCCAGCGAATTGATCGGCTTGGTCGTGCCGAAATTGCACGGGTCCCAGGCCCCGGTGGAGAGCCAGGTCACATCGGGGATTTCGGCATAGGCCTCTTCCCAGATTTCCTTGAGGCCCCGCCAGTGCCAAAGCGCGGGCACGTCGAGCGAATAGCGCGAGGCCAGCGGGAAATAGGCACCGAACACCTTGACGTCGACCGGCGCGGCGGCGGAGTCGTCGTCGCTCTGGGCGGCGTCGATCGTGCCGGTCTGCACGGCGCGGAACAGCTCGCCATGCGGCACGAGCTGGTCGGCGGTATAGAGTTCGATCTCCATTTCGCCATTGGCGGCGGTGTTGAACCATTCGATGGCATTGGCAACCACATGCTCGGCCAGAGCCGGGCCGGCATAGGTCTGCAACCGCCAGCGGATCGGCGCCTGCGCCTTGACATAGGGCGTCGCCAGGGCCGTGGCGCCAACGGCGCCCGCGGTGGCCAGGCCCGCCCGCTTCAGAAAACTACGCTTGTTGAGTAGGTCAGTCATGTCGGATTCTCCCTGCAATGGTGCGATCCGGTCCCTCCGGAACGCCTGGTTGGACTTGACGTCGGAACTAGCTCGGCCAGCGCCCCCTGTGTTGTGTTGGCTTCCTTCTCACAAAACTGTCCTCACTTGCCGGCATAGAGATTGGGCAACCACAGCGCGATCTGCGGGAAGACCAGCAGCAGGATCACGGTAAGCGCCATGAGCAGCATGAAGGGCAGGATGGAGCGGTAGATGTCGCCCAGCGTGATCTCCGGCGGCGCCATGGCGCGCATGAGGAACAGGTTGTAGCCGAAGGGCGGTGTTATGTAGGCGATCTGGCAGGTGATCGTGTAGAGAATGCCGAACCAGATCAGATCGAAGCCGAGCAGGCGCACCAGCGGAATATAGAGCGGCGCGACGATGACCAGCATGGCGGTATCGTCGAGGAACATCCCCATGACGATGAAGCTGAGCAGCATCAGGATCAAGATGCCCCAGGGGTCGAGCCCGAATGTGTTGAGCAGCAGGTTTTCGATGGCCCGCACGGCGCCCAGTCCGTCATAGACCGACGAGAAGCACAGCGCGCCCAGAATGATCCAGAGGAACATGCAGCTTATCAGCAGCGTGTTCCGCGACGTGGATTCGAGGACCTGCCAATTGAGCTTGCCCGAAAGGGCGGCGGCGATGGTGGCGAGCAGCGCACCGATGGCCGAGCTTTCGGTAAGGCTGGTAATGCCGGTGAGGAACAGCGTCATCATGATGGCAAAGACGGCCACCGGCAGAATGCCCTCGCGCAGCAGCAGCAGCTTTTCGCGCAGGCTGATCTGCGCCAGTTCCTCGGGCGCGATGGGCGGACCCATTTCGGGCTGGATGCGGCATCGGATATAGATGTAGAGCCCGAATATCGCGGCCATCATCAGTCCGGGCATGATGCCGGCCAGCCACAATTCGGTAATCGGCGCCCGCGCGATCATGGCGAAGAGCACCAGTACCACGCTGGGCGGCACCAGGATGCCCAGGGTCGAGCCGCCCTGGATGACGCCGGTAACCATGATCTTGTCATAGCCGCGCTTGAGCAGTTCGGGCAGCGCGATGGTGGCGCCGATGGCCATGCCGGCCACGCTGAGGCCGTTGATGCAGGAAATCAGCACCATCAGGCCCATCGTGCCCAACGCCAGCCCGCCCCGCACCGGGCCGAACCAGACATGGAACATGCGATAGAGATTGGAGGCGATGCCGCTCTCGCTCATCATGTAGCCCATGAAAACGAAGAAGGGCACGGTGATCAGCGGATACCAGTTGAGGACCTGGAAGGCCTGGTTGAACGGCATTTCGATGGCGCCGTTGCCCCAGAGCCAGAGCGCGGCGGCCGAACCGACGAAGCCGATGACACCGAAGACGCGCTGCCCGGTGAAGAGCAGCACCATCATGGTGGCGAACATGAAGAGCGTGATGAGTTCCGGTGTCATGAAATGGGCCTGTTCATGGCCTGGGCAATGTCGCGGAGCAATTGCGCAATGACCTGAAGGAGCATGAGGAAGACGCCGATGCTCATGGCGACCTTGACGGGCCAGAGCACGGGCGACCAGGCGGAATAGTTCTTCTGGCCATACTGGATGGCGTATTGCGTGCTCGAAATGCCGCCCCAGAGCAGCACGACGAGGAAGAAGATCACGGCCAGCAGGGTAATGGCGTCGAGCATCGCCTGCCCGCGGCGCGGGAAGCGGCTATAGAACAGGTCCATGCGCACATGGGCATCGCGCTGGAAGGCGTAGGCGCCGCCCAGCAGGTAATAGGCCGACAGCAGGAACTGGGTCATTTCCAGCGCCCAGTTGACCGGAGCGCCGAACACCGCCCGCGACACGGTCGACCACAGCATGATCGCCGCCATGACGAAGAAGATCGCCATGGCGAAGCGCCCGGCCAGGCGGTTGATGCGATCGACCCATCTGACGAAGAGAACTATCGGTGTCGGCACTGTGCTGCTTCCTGTCTCCTGGTCATGGGTCCCTCCGGCTATCCGTGCCTGACCGCTTGCCGCGCGGTTTCGAGGCACCGCGCCAGCCGATCGGCCCAGAGGGCAACCCCCGCAGGCTCAAGAATTTCGTTGTTGCGGATTTCGATCATCGTGGCGGGCAGGCCCCGCCCGTCGCCGTGCTTTTCAAGGGTCAGCGTGACCCCGTTGAGCGCGGCATAGGGCTCGTTCCAGCCCACATTGAGCGCGGGGTCCTCGGCCTTGAGCGCGTCGAACAGTGCCTGCGTATAGGTCGTATCCACGCCATGGATCAGTCCGATAGGCCAGGGGCGGGCCACGCCGAGATAGACCGGCGTGAAGGAATGCATGCAGACCAGGATCGTTTCCTGCCCGGCATGGCGCCGCGCCTCCAGCAGGGTTTCGATGGAGGCGTGGTAGGGGCGGTGGAAGTGGTCGATGCGGTATTGCCGCTCGTCGGCGGAGAGATTTTCATTGGCAGCGATGCGCGTGCTCTCCGAGAGCGTCCAGATCAGGTCCGGTGCATCGAGCTCGCGGTTGCAGTCGATGACGATGCGCGAAACGGTGGACTGCACCAGCGGCGCATCGAGCTTTTCGGAGAGGCGCTGGCTGACGGCAAGCGCGCCTGGGTCCCAGGCGATATGGCTCAGCCGCTCGATGGGGGTGAGGCCCAGATCGCCATATTTGGCGGGGATGCGGTTGCTGGCATGGTCGCAGACGATGACGAAGGGCGATGCCCCTCGCGCATTGGAAACCAGCACTGCTTTTTGACCGCTGACGTCCACTGGACCCCTACGCAGGATCGGTTAACTTCTGTATCAGTAGTTCCACACTGATAAAAACTGTCAATGCTGAAATCATAAATTCAGAGGCGCGCATGGAGGGAAAATCGGTGGCCGGGCGCATTCATGATGCGATCCACCGGCTGACAGCGGCCGAAAAGCGCGCGGCGCGTGGCCTGCTGGGCTCCTATCCCACGCTGGGCCTGGCGCCGGTGGCCGAATTCGCGCAGCAGGCGGGCGCCAGCTCGGCCACCGTGCTGCGCTTCGTGTCCCAGCTCGGCTACAAGTCCTATCCCGATTTCCAGCGTGCCCTGCGCGAGGAACTGGAGGAGCGCTCAAAGTCGCCGCTGCAGCGCGGCGCCACCTATGACGGCAGGGTGGGGGAAGACACGCATTTCCTGGATCGTTTCGTGACCCAGGCGGTGGACAATCTACGCGGCTCCGCCGCGCTGATCCCGGCCTCGGAATTCGAGGCCGTCTGCACAAGGCTCGCCGAAGGCAAGGGCGCCTGCTATCTGGCGGGCGGTCGCTTCACCGACTTCCTGGCCGGCTATATGGAGGCCCATCTCCGGCTGATCCGGCCGGGCGTGCGGCGGCTGGACGGCCGGCCGGCAACGCGGGCCGACCAGTTGATCGACGTGCGGCCGGGCGACCTGGCCATCATCTTCGATGTGCGACGCTATGATCCGAGCCTCGTCGACGTGGCCACGGACCTGGCCGCACGGCGGGCGCAGATCGTGCTCATCACCGATGAATGGATGAGCCCGGTCAGCCGCTTCGCCAAGCTGGTGCTGCCCTGCCGGACAGAAATGGGCCGGACCTGGGATGCCAATGGCTCGCTGTTCACCCTGGCCGAAGCGCTGATCGCCCGGACAACGGAACTGAGCTGGGCGACAGCCAGCAAGCGCATGGGAAGCATCGAGGGGAAGTGATGGTTGCCCTATTCCTCCCCATCCTTGCGCAGGAAATCCTGTGCGCTGAGCACGATCTTGTCGTCGATCTCCCCGATCGCCTTGTCGTCCTTGCCTTCATAGTCCAGCCGCGCCAGCACAGAGCGGATGACATTGAGGCGGCCGCGCTTCTTGTCGTTGGCGCGGATCACCGTCCAGGGCGCATGCTTGCTGTCGGTGCGGGCCAGCATGGTATCGGCCGCCTCGGAATAGGCATCCCATTTGTTGAGCGCTTCCAGGTCGACGGGCGAGAGCTTCCAGACCTTGAGCGGATCGTGGCGGCGGTCGTGGAACCGCTTGAGCTGCATTTCACGGCCGATGGAGAGCCAGAACTTGAAGAGGTGGATGCCATCGCGCGTAATGCGCTTTTCGAACTCGGGCACTTCCTCGAGAAAATGCTCGGTCTGTTCAGGCGTGCAGAAACCCATGACGGGCTCGACCCCGGCCCGGTTGTACCAGGAACGGTCGAACAGCACGGTTTCGCCGGCAGCGGGGAACCAGTCGACATAGCGCTGGAAATACCATTGCGTGCTTTCCCGGCTATTGGGCTTGGGCAGGGCGGCGATGATGTTGTAGCGCGAGTTGAGATTTTCGAGATAACGCTTGATCGTGCCGCCCTTGCCGGCGGCGTCTCGCCCCTCGAAGACGATCATGATGCGATCGCCACTCTTGGCGAGATGGGCCTGCAGCAGCACCAACTGCTTCTGCAAGGCATACATCTGCTCTTCATAGCTGTCGCTATCGAGCTTATCTTCGTATGGGTAGTCGCCCGAGGCCATGGCGTGTTTCTTGATGGCCTTGGGCAGGTCCGGATTGTCGAGGTCGAAGCCGTCAAGTGGATCGGTCACTGATGTCTCTCCGTTGTCATCTTCACTGTGTTATGAAGGCGCCCCCGCGCGCAAGGGGCGGGCAAGCTGGCTGATTCTCAGAAGAAAAACATGGACGAACCGCAAGAAAGCCTGCCTGCTTCCCGCTGGAGCCTGGCGCTGGCGCGCGTCGTGGCGCAGGGCGGCCTGCTGGCGGGCATATTCGGCGTGCTTGCGGCCCTGGTGCTGTTCGGCGAGCTGAGCCTGGTCGCGGCGCTGGTCAGCTTCCTCGTCATCATGGCGGGGGCGGCCATCCTGCCGGCCGGCACGATCACGGTAACCCGGACCACCGACCCGACCCGCTCGCAGACTGCCGAGGACGATGCGGCGGTCTTCGCCTTTGCCGATGCACTGGCCGATCCCTGCTTCGTGCTCGACCGGCGCAGCGTCGTGGCTCATGCCAATGCCGCTGCGCAGCGGCAGTTTCCCAATGTGAGCAACGGCAATCCGATCACCTTTTCGCTGCGCAATCCGGAACTGGTGCAGGCCATCGACCTGGCCATGCGCAGCGGCACGGTGCGCAGCATCGAACTGCATGAAACCGTGCCGTCGGAGACCTGGGACAAGGTGGTGGTATCGCCGCTGCGCCAGCCGGGCCGCGACTGGCTGGAGGACGAGGACCGGCAACTGGTGGTGACCTTCCAGAGCCTCACCGAACTCAAGCGTGTCGATGCGCTGCGCTCTGATTTCATCGCCAATGCCAGCCACGAGTTGCGCACGCCACTGGCCTCGTTGCTGGGTTTCATCGATACGCTGCTGGGGCCGGCCGCCAAGGATGCGGCGGCGCGCGAGAAATTCCTCGGCATCATGCGCGGCCAGGCCGAACGCATGAGCAAGCTGATCGACGACCTGTTGAGCCTGTCGCGCATCGAAATGCACCAGCATGTGCGCCCCACGGGCAGTATCGACCTGGCGAGCCTGCTGCGTGAAGTGCGCGAAGGGCTGATGACGCAGGCCAAAGCGGCGGAGGTGGAAATCCGGCTGACCCTGTTCGAGGGGCCGAGCACCACGACGGGCGACCGCGGCCAGCTCTATGAAGTGTTCGAGAACCTGCTCGACAATGCGATCAAATACGGCGCCGGGGGCAAATATGTCGAGGTGAGCCTGGCGCCATCGGGCCGGGCGGGCTTCCAGCACCAGGTGACTGTTGTCGATCATGGGCCGGGCGTCGAGCCCGAACACGTGCCGCGCCTCACCGAGCGCTTCTATCGCATCGACGCCGATGCGAGCCGCAAGAAGAAGGGAACGGGGCTGGGCCTCGCCATCGTCAAGCACATCGTCAACCGCCATCGCGGACAGATGAGCATCAAGAGCAAGCCGGGCGAGGGCATGCGGGTGGACGTGTTTCTGCCCTAGGGGCGAGCAGAATCGCCGCCTGACTGCGGTTTTCGCTGCGACATGGGGCAGGCTCCGCCTCGGTGCCGGTCGTCCGGCGATGAAAAAAT
>CBIGSA010000034.1:0-17649 GCA_966192215.1 uncultured Devosia sp.
CCTGGGAAGTCCGTTTGACGGGAGAGCAAGGCTCCGGCATCCTCTCCTCCATGGTCGTGTCCGACGGGCTGGCCGAGCTGCCCGCGTATTGGCTGGCGCATGGAAATCGGTGGTAATTCGCGGGGCGTTAAAGCGCATATGAGATCGGCTTTGGCGGCCATGTCGAGAAGGTGACCGACCCTGACGGCACCGAGCGGCAGGAATGGCGGCCGACCGACCACCTGCTGGCGGTGGCCTATGATACGCCGATCGTGGGCTGGCGCGGGGCGCGGGTGAATACGTTGCGGCTGTGGAGCGCGCAGCCGATCGATCCCATCCTGCTCGACAAGTTCAATTCGGGCGACCATATCGGCGCGCTGGAGGAAAGCTCGCGCGCCGAAGCAATCACCCGCGTGCTCTATCCGGCGGATTCGACGGCGGCCGGGCAGGAATTGCGGCTGCGGCAGGAGTTCTTTTTCTCGTCGGCCTCGCTGCAGGACATCGTGCGGCGGCACCTGCAGCAATATGGCGACCTGGGCTCGCTGCCCGACAAGGTGGCCATCCAGCTCAATGATACCCATCCGGCGATTTCGATTGCCGAGCTGATGCGCATCCTGGTCGACGATAACGGGGTCAAGTGGGCCGATGCCTGGACGCTGACCAAAGGCACGTTCGGCTACACCAACCATACGCTCCTGCCCGAGGCGCTGGAAAGCTGGCCGGTGGCGCTGCTGGAGCGGCTGCTGCCGCGGCACATGCAGATCATCTACCAGATCAATGCCGATGTGCTGGCCGACGCGCGGACCCGCGCCAAGTTCAGCGATGCGCAGATTGCCAATGTGTCGCTGATCGACGAGGCGGGCGGGCGGCGCGTGCGCATGGGGCAACTGGCCTTTGTGGGCTCGCATTCGATCAATGGCGTTTCGGCGCTCCATACCGAGCTCATGAAGCAGACCGTGTTCTCGGATCTGCACAAGCTCTACCCCGACCGCATCAACAACAAGACCAACGGCATCACGCCGCGGCGCTGGCTGATGCAGTGCAATCCGGACCTGACCAAGCTGATCAGCGACCGGATCGGGCCGGAATTCCTCGACAATATCGACCTGCTGACCAAGCTCGACGCACATGCGGACGATCCGACTTTCCAGGGACAATTCGCAGCCGTGAAGCAGGCCAACAAGCAGAAGCTGGCGCGGCTGATCAAGGACCGGCTGGGGATTACGGTATCGCCCGATGCCATGTTCGACGTGCAGATCAAGCGCATCCACGAATACAAGAGGCAGTTGCTCAACATCATCCAGGCGGTGGCGCTCTATGACGACATCCGGGCCCATCCGGAGCGGGACTGGGTGCCGCGCGTCAAGATTTTCGCCGGCAAGGCGGCGCCGGGCTACTGGAATGCCAAGCTCATCATCAAGCTCATCAACGACGTGGCCAAGGTCATCAACAACGACCCGGCGGTGCGGGGCCTGCTCAAGGTGGTATTCCTGCCCAACTACAATGTGAGCCTGGCCGAGGTGATCGTGCCGGCGGCGGACCTTTCCGAACAGATATCGACGGCCGGCATGGAAGCCTCGGGCACCGGCAATATGAAGTTCATGGCCAATGGCGCCATCACCATCGGCACGATGGACGGCGCCAATGTCGAGATGCACAAGGAAGTGGGGCCGGACAATATCGTCATCTTCGGGCTCAGTACGGCTGAGGTGAACGAGAAGCGCGCCAAGGGCGAGGTGCCGCGGTCGGCGATCGATAATTCGCCACGGCTCAAGGAGGCGCTGGAATCCATCGCCTCGGGCGTGTTCTCACCGGACGATCCGCATCGCTACCGCGACCTGATCGGCGGGCTCTATGACCATGACTGGTTCATGGTGGCGCGCGATTTCGACGCCTATGCCGAAGCGCAGGCGGAGGTGAATGCGATCTGGCGTGACAAGAAGCGCTGGAATGCCATGGCGATCCGCAACACCGCGCATGTCGGCTTCTTTTCATCGGACCGGACGATAAGGCAATATGCCGAGGACATCTGGAACGTGCCGGCGGCGCAGGCATGACTGAGGGCAGCGGGCAGCAATCGGTGAAACAGAACGGGCCCGCTGATAACGGGTTCAGGCGGGGTGGCCTTTTGGCCCGAACCGCTGTCGGGGGAGCGTGCGCGTGAGCAAGGAAGACTGGCAAGCCGATGCGCGGGAAGTGGAGGCGATCGTCAACGGCCGTCATCCCAATCCGTTCGCATTCCTGGGATTGCACGAAGTGGGTGGGCATTGGGTGCTGCGCGCCTTCATCCCCCATGCGGAGACCGTTTCGGCCTATGCGCTGGACGGGGTATCGCTGGGGCACCTGATCCCGCGTCATGCCGGTGGCTTCTTCGAGGGCAAGATCAGTATCGGCGAGCGCCAGCCGATCCGCTATCGCGCCAGGAATGCCGGCGGGGAATGGGATGTCTATGACCCCTATTCGTTCGGACCGGTGCTCGGGCCGATGGACGACTACTATATCGGCGAGGGCAATCATCTGCGGCTGTTCGACAAGCTCGGCGCGCATGAGATGGAGTTCGAGGGCATTCACGGTACGCATTTCGCGGTGTGGGCGCCCAATGCGCAGCGCGTGAGCGTTGTCGGCCCGTTCAACGACTGGGACGGTCGGCGCAATCCGATGCGCAACCGCCTCGAGACCGGCATATGGGAAGTGTTCATCCCCGTGCTGGGCACCGGAACGCTCTATAAATACGAGATCGTCGGGCCGGACGGGGTGGTGCAGCCGCTCAAGGCGGACCCGTTCGCGCGGCAATCGGAATTGCGGCCGCGCACGGCTTCTGTGGTGCCTGACCCAACCGAATTCGCCTGGACGGATGCCAAATATATCGAGGAGCGTGCCACGCGCGATTGGCGGCGTACGCCGATGTCGATCTATGAGGTGCATCTGGGAAGCTGGCGGCGGCGACCGGATGGCGGGTTCCTGAGCTATGACCAGCTGGCCGAGCAACTGGTGCCCTATGCGGCGGACATGGGCTACACGCATATCGAGCTGCTGCCCATCACCGAACATCCGTTCGATCCGAGCTGGGGTTACCAGCCGACGGGCATGTATTCGCCCACGGCCCGGTTCGGCGATCCGGCGGGGTTCGCCCGCTTCGTCAATGCGGCGCATGAGGCGGGGCTCGGGGTGATCCTGGACTGGGTGCCGGCGCATTTCCCGACCGATGCGCATGGGCTGGCCCATTTCGACGGCACGGCGCTCTACGAGCATGCCGATCCGCGGCAGGGCTATCACCCGGACTGGAACACGGCGATCTATAATTTCGGGCGCAAGGAGGTGGTGAGCTTCCTGGTCAACAATGCGCTCTACTGGCTGGAGAAATTCCATATCGACGGGCTGCGCGTCGATGCGGTGGCGTCGATGCTCTATCTCGACTATTCGCGCCAGCAGGGGCAGTGGGTGCCCAACAAGTTCGGCGGCAACGAGAACCTGGAGGCCGTCGAATTCATCAAGCGGGTGAATTCGGAAGCCTATCGGCTGCATCCGGGCACGTTCATGATCGCCGAGGAATCCACGTCCTGGCCCGGCGTCAGCCACCCGGCCTATACCGGCGGGCTGGGCTTCGGGTTCAAGTGGAACATGGGTTTCATGAACGACACTTTGCGGTTCATGAGCCGTGAGCCGGTGCATCGGAAATACCACCACAACGACATGACCTTCGCGACGGTCTATGCGTTCAGCGAGAATTTCGTGCTGCCGCTGAGCCATGACGAAGTGGTGCACGGCAAGGGGTCGCTGCTGACGAAGATGCCGGGCGACGACTGGCAGCAATTCGCCAACCTGCGGGCCTATTACGCCTTCATGTGGGGCTTCCCGGGCAAGAAGCTGTTGTTCATGGGCCAGGAATTCGCGCAGCGCGACGAATGGGCCGATGGCAAATCGCTGGACTGGTACCTGCTCGATGCCGGCATGCATGAGGGCATGCGGCGGCTGGTGGCGGACCTGAACCTAGCCTACCGGCAATTGCCGGCCTTGCATGAGCGCGATTGCGAGCCGGACGGGTTTGAATGGGTGATCGGGAACGATCACGCCAATTCCGTCTTTGCCTGGCTACGCAAGGCACCGGGCAGCGACCCGATCCTGGTGGTGTCCAATTTCACGCCAGTGCCACGCAGCGGCTATAAAATTCCCATGCCGCTGGCCGGCAAATGGGTGGAGCGCATCAATACCGATGCGGGGTGGTATTCCGGATCCAATACCGGAAACCAGGGTGCGGTCGAGGCGTATGCAGTGGAGGGCAGGCACTGGCCGGCAGAGGCCGAGGTCTATCTGCCGCCTCTTTCGACGCTGTACCTGAAATACGAGCCGGCGTGATCCGGAAGCAGTGAGATACGTCCCGGCAAACGGGCAGTAGTGGAGGGTTAGAAGAATGGCAGACTACAGAGTACCATCGCCGCTGGCCCGCGAGGCCATGGCCTATGTGCTGGCGGGAGGACGCGGCACACGCCTGATGGAACTGACCGACCGGCGCGCCAAGCCGGCCGTCTATTTCGGCGGTAAATCGCGCATCATCGATTTTGCGCTCTCCAATGCGATCAATTCGGGCATCCGGCGCATCTCGGTGGCGACGCAATATCAGGCGCACAGCCTGATCCGGCATCTGTCGCGCGGCTGGAACTTCCTGCGGCCCGAACGTAACGAAAGCTTCGACGTGCTGCCCGCGTCCCAGCGCGTGGCCGAGGACATGTGGTATGCCGGCACGGCCGATGCGGTGTACCAGAACATGGACATCATCGAGGATTACGGCGCCCGCTATATCGTGATCCTGGCCGGCGACCACATTTACAAGATGGACTACGAAATCATGCTCCGGCAGCATGTGGATACGGGCGCCGACGTGACCATCGGGTGCCTGGAAGTGCCGCGCATGGAGGCCACGGGCTTTGGCGTGATGCATGTGGACGGGCGCGACCGGGTGGTCGATTTCGTTGAGAAGCCCAAGGACCCGCCGGGGATTCCGGACAAGCCGGACACGGCGCTGGCATCGATGGGCATCTATGTGTTCGAGACGCGATTCCTGATGGAGCAGTTGCGCCGGGACGCGGCCACGGAAGGCTCGAGCCGCGATTTCGGCAAGGACATCATTCCCTATATCGTCAAGAACGGCACGGCCTGGGCGCACCGCTTCACGCGGAGCTGCGTGCGCTCCTCCAAGGAAGACGTGGCCTATTGGCGCGACGTGGGCACGATCGACGCCTATTGGAAGGCGAGCATCGATTTGACCGATATCGAACCGCAGCTCGATCTCTATGATCGCGACTGGCCGATCTGGACCTATGCGGAAATCACGCCGCCGGCCAAGTTCGTGCATGATTTCGACGGGCGGCGTGGCTCGGCGGTCAATTCGCTGGTCTCGGGCGACTGTATCGTGTCGGGCGGGCATCTGCAGCGGACGCTGCTGTCCACCGGCTCGCGCGTGCACTCCTATTCGATGCTCGATGAGGCCGTGGTGCTGCCCTATTGCGATATCGGGCGCAATGCGCGGCTCAAGAAAGTGGTGATCGACCGCGGCGTCAACATCCCGGAAGGGCTGGTGGTGGGCGAGGATCCCGAATTCGACGCCAAGTGGTTCCGGCGCAGCGATGAAGGGGTGACGCTGATTACCCAGGCGATGGTCAACAAGTATCTGGCGGGCCGATGATCGAGGTTCTTTCGGTTGCGTCCGAGGTCTATCCGCTGATCAAGACCGGTGGGCTCGCCGACGTGGCGGGCGCCCTGCCAGGGGCACATGGCGGACGGGGCGTCACCATGCGGACGCTGGTGCCGGGCTACCCGGCCGTGATGAGCAAGCTGGGCGGGGGCCGGGTCGTGCGGGAGATCGACGATCTGTTCGGCGTGCCGGCCAAACTGATCGCGGCGCGGGTGGAAGGGCTCGACGTCATCGTCATCGATGCGCCTGTGCTCTATGACCGGCCGGGCAACCCCTATGTGAGCCCGGATGGCTGGGACTGGCCGGACAACTGGAAGCGTTTCGCGGCCCTGGGCTGGGTGGCGGCCGAACTGGCGCATGGGCTGGTCGAGGGTTACCACCCACAATTGCTGCACTGCCATGACTGGCAGGCGGGACTGGCACCAGCCTATATCAAGTTCGGGCCGACCAGCCACATCAAGACGGTGATGACCATCCACAACATCGCCTTCAAGGGGTTTTTCGGCGCTGATATCTTCGGGCAGTTGCGGTTGCCGCCGCATGCTTTCGAGATGGGCGGCGTCGAATTCTATGGCGGGATTTCGTATCTCAAGTCGGGCATGGAATGCGCCGACTATGTGACCACGGTCAGCCCCAATTATGCCGATGAAATCCGTACGCCGGAATTCGGCATGGGGCTGGAGGGGCTGCTGAACGGGCGGGCCGAGACGGTGGTGGGCATTCTCAACGGCATCGACGTGGAGGCCTGGAACCCGGCGACGGACCCGGCACTCGCGCAGACCTACGCGGCCAATACGATTCAGGCGCGGCAAGCCAACAAGCTGGCCGTGGCGGAAAAATTCGGGCTCGACGGCACCGATGGATCGCTGTTTTGCGTCATCAGCCGGCTGACCGACCAGAAGGGCATGGACCTGCTGCTGCAGACCGTGGACGGGCTTGTCGATCTCGGGGCGCGGCTGGCCGTGCTGGGCTCAGGCGATGCGGCGCTGGAGGATGGCTTCCGTGCCGCATGGGCCAGGCATCCGGGCAAGGTCAGCATCATCACCGGCTATAACGAGCAGCTCAGCCATCTGATGCAGGGCGGCTGTGACGCCATTCTCATTCCGTCGCGCTTCGAGCCCTGCGGACTGACCCAGCTTTACGGCCTACGCTATGGCTGCGTACCGGTGGTGAGCCGGATCGGCGGGCTGGCCGACACGGTGATCGACGCCAATCCGGCGGCGCTGGCCGCCGAAGTGGCGACGGGCGTGGTGTTCGATGCGGGGAGCGCGCATGCGCTCTATGAGGCGATCCGCAGGACGGTGCGTCTCTATCACGACGACAAGGCGTGGAAGAAAATCCAACGGCGGGGCATGAAGTCGGACGTGTCGTGGGACACCAGCGCCGCACGCTATGCCGAGCTCTACGCGAACATTACCGGGCTGATGACCAATGACGATCCTGACCATTAAGACCACGCCCTATGGCGACCAGAAACCGGGCACGTCGGGCCTGCGCAAGCGGGTGACGGTCTATCAGCAGCCCAACTATGTCGAGAACTATATCCAGGCGATTTTCGATAGCCTGGAAGGCTTTGCCGGCAAGACGCTGGTGATCGGCGGGGATGGGCGCTTCTACAATGACATCGCCATCCAGAAGGCGATCCGCATCGCCGCGGCCAATGGCTTCGGCAAGGTGCTGGTGGGGCAGGGCGGACTGCTGTCGACGCCGGCAGCGAGCCATCTGATCCGCCACTACAAGGCGTTTGGCGGGCTGGTGCTGTCGGCCAGTCACAATCCGGGCGGGCCGGAAGGCGATTTCGGCATCAAATACAATATCGGCAATGGCGGACCGGCGCCGGAGAAGATCACCGATGCGGTCTATGCCCGCAGCAAGGTGATCGACAGCTACAAGACGGTGGAAGCCGGCGATATCGACCTGGGCAAGATCGGCACGCAGCGCGTGGGCGACATGGTGGTCGAGGTGATCGACCCGGTGGCCGATTATGCGAGGCTGATGGAAACGCTGTTCGATTTCGACGCGATCAGGGGTCTTTTTGCCTCGGGTTTCCGCATGACATTCGATGCCATGTCGGCGGTGACCGGGCCCTATGCCCATGCGATCCTTGAAGGCATTCTCGGGGCACCCAAGGGGACGGTGATCAATGGGGTGCCGTCGCCTTCGTTCAATGATGGGCATCCCGATCCGAACCTGGTCTATTGCAAGGACATGTATGACCTGCTGATGACCGATGCGGGGCCCGATTTCGGGGCGGCATCTGACGGTGACGGGGACCGGAACCTGATCATCGGCAAGAACCGGTTCGTGACGCCATCGGATTCTCTGGCGCTGCTGGCGGCCAATGCGCATCTGGCGCCGGGCTATAAGGGCGGGATATCGGGCATTGCGCGCTCGATGCCGACCAGCGCCGCGGCCGATCGGGTAGCCGAGAAGCTCGGTATCGAGATGCACGAGACGCCGACCGGCTGGAAATTCTTCGGCAACCTGCTCGATGCGGGCCGGGTGACCATTTGTGGCGAGGAGAGCGCGGGCACCGGGTCGAACCATGTGCGCGAGAAGGACGGGCTCTGGGCGGTGCTGCTGTGGCTCAACATCATCGCCGCGCGCAAGCAGAGCGTCGACGAAATCGTGCGCGAGCACTGGGCGACCTATGGGCGCAACTACTATACGCGACACGACTATGAAGAGGTCGATGCCACCATTGCCAACACGCTGGTGGACGACCTGCGGGCGAAGCTGCCCGGGCTGCCCGGGCAGGTGTTCGGCGACGACCTGCAGGTGGCCTATGCGGACGACTTTACCTATCACGACCCGGTGGATGGCTCGACCAGTGCCAGACAGGGGATCAGGATCGGCTTTACCGACGGCTCGCGCATCGTGCTGCGGCTGAGCGGAACCGGCACTGTGGGCGCCACGTTGCGACTCTATCTGGAGCGCTACGAGGCAGCCGATGGACGACATGATCTTGAAACCCAATCGGCCCTTGAACCCCTCATCGCACTGGCCGACGAGCTTGCAGGGGTCAAGGCGCGCACCGGGCGCCAGGAACCCAGCGTCATCACCTGATATCGGAAACAGAATGAAACCCATGCTGGTCCCCAATGGGGGCAGTATTACCCATCTCGGCGCTACGGTGACCGAGGCGGGCGTCAATTTTGCCGTCTATTCGGAAAGCGCCACCCATATCTGGGTGTCGATCTTCGACGAGCAGGACCAGGAAACCGGCCGGTTCGAGCTCGATGTAGTCAAGGACAATATCCGTGCCGGGCTGATTGCGGGGCTTGGCGCAGGGGCGCGTTATGGCTTGCGCGCGGACGGGCCTTATGACCCGGATCAGGGCTATTTCTTCGACCCGATGAAGCTCCTGGTCGATCCTTATGCCAAAAGGCTCGACCGGGTGTTTGTGCGTTCGCCGCGGCTGCGGCTGGATCGGGCAGAGGCAGTGGATACGGCGCCGCTGATCCCCAAGGCCATCGTGGTCAGCAATAGCGGCGAGAACATCATGCCGCGCAAGAAGGCGCCGGGCCTGTTCTACGAGATGAATGTGCGCGGCTATACGATGCGCCACCCCAGCGTACAGGGGCCGCTGCGCGGCACGATCGCGGCGCTGACGACGCAAAGGGTGATCGATCATCTCAAATATATCGGGGTGGATACGCTGCAACTGATGCCGACGGCGGCCTGGATCGACGAGGGGCACCTGCCGGCGCTCGGGCTGACCAATGCCTGGGGCTATAATCCGGTGGCCTATTCGGCCATCGATCCGCGGCTGGCGCCGCGCGGCCCGCATGAATTGCGGAACATGACCGATCTCTACCGCAAGAACGGCATCTCGGTGATCCTCGATGTGGTCTACAACCATACCGGGGAGAGCGACGCCAACGGGCCGATGCTGAGCCTGATGGGGCTCGATGCGCGGACCTATTACCGGTTCGTCGAGGTCGATGGAAAGCAGCACCTGGTCAACGATACGGGGACGGGCAACACGCTGCGCTGCGATCACCCGGCGGTGCAGCGGCTGGTGATCGACTCGCTGCGCTACTGGGTGGAGGAAATGGGCGTTTCCGGCTTCCGCTTCGACCTGGCGACCATTCTGGGGCGCGATCCAGGCTTCAACCCCAATGCGGTGATGCTGGAGAAGATCAAGGCCGACCCGGTGCTGAGCAAGTGTATCCTCGTGGCCGAGCCGTGGGATCCGGGTCCGGGCGGTTATGCGCTGGGGCAGTTCGGCAAGGAATTCAAGGAGCACAACGACACCTATCGCGACGAGGTGCGCGAATTCTGGCGTGGCGAGGACGGCAAGATCGGCGCGCTGGCGGGCAAGGTGGCGGGGTCGGCGGAAATCTTCAATTTCGCGGGCCGCAAGCCGAGCGCGGGCGTGAACCTGCTGGCCGTGCATGACGGGTTCACCCTCAGGGACCTGGTCAGCTATCACGACAAGCACAACGAGGCGAATGGCGAGGGCAATCGCGACGGGCATAATCACAATGCCTCGTGGAATTGCGGCGTTGAGGGGGAAACGGACGATCCCGCGATCAATGCGGCGCGCAAGCGCGATGTGCGGGCGCTGCTGGCGACGCTGTTCCTGTCGCGCGGCATACCGCTGCTGCAGCAGGGCGACGAGATGTATCGGACGCAGCAGGGCAACAACAATGCCTATGCGCAGGACAACGAAATCACCTGGCTGGACTGGGAAAGCGCCGATGGCGACCTGGTGGATTTCGTGGCCGCAATCCACAATTTCCGCAAGAGCCACGCGGCGCTGACGCATGACCATTTCCTCACGGGCCAGGACAAGGGCGGCGTGCGCGACGTGGTGTGGCTGCATCCCGAAGGGCGCGAGATGACCGAGGATGACTGGCGGCAATCGGGCGCCTCCGTGCTGGGCATGCATCTGATGCACAAGGACGACGATGTGCTAGTTTGGTTCAACCGTCGGACCGAACCGGTGGTGGCGCGGCTGCCGGAAGGCGGCTGGCAGGTGGGAATCCTGTCGGACAATATGGCCGAAGTAGCGATCACCGAGGGGACGGCGACGCTGACGCCAAGGTCGGTGGTGGCGCTGGTGCGAAGCGCGAGCGCCTAGAGCGGCGCTTCCACCATGCCGAGGCGCCGATAGAGACGGATGGCCGGCTCGTTGTCGGCCACCACCTTGAGATCGACATGAGCGAAGCCGCGTTGCCGGAAGGCGGCGAAGCTGGTGCGCAGCAGGGCTTCGCCTATGCTGCGACCGCGCCAGCCTGCATCGACCGCCACATCCTTGATGAAGCTGCTGTTCCAGCAGAGGGCGATACCAATGGGCGTGCCGGCCTTGTCGGCGGCGATGAAGACCAGGTCGGGGTCATATTCCTCATCGGCGGTGACAGCGAGCCACCATTCGGCTTGCGGTGGAATGCTGCCCGAGCCATTCGCATAGGCCGCGGTGAGCAGGGAATGCAGTGCGGCTGGATCGACTGTGGAGACCGGAACAAGGCGAATGCCGTCCGGCCAGGTGGGCGGCGTGTCAGCGCGCGACAGATATTTGCGCAGGCGGATGGGCGCGCCGGGCATGCTTACTCGGCCGCCTGATTGTCCGCCAGGCCGCCTGATCGTTCGATCCAAGCCACGATCTGGTCGAGGCTTTCGCGGCGGAGCAGGTCGGTGAAGATATAGGGCCGGCCCTCGCGGACCTTCTGCGTGTCGGCTTCCATGACTTCGAGGCTGGCGCCGACATAGGGGGCGAGGTCGGTATGGGTGATGACCAGGAGATCCGAGCGCGAGATGGCCGGGCCGCCCTTGCGGGGTATCTTTTCGCCCTGGGCGACGGAGATGACATAGATGGTCAGGTCCGCCAGGTCTGGCGAGAAGGTGGCCGCGAGATTGTCGCCGCCGCTCTCGATCAGGACGATGTCGAGATCGGGGAATTTGCGGTTGAGATCATCGATGGCGGCGAGGTTGAGCGAGGCATCCTCGCGGATGGCGGTATGCGGGCAACCACCGGTTTCGACGCCGATGATGCGGTCTTCGGAAATGGCCTGGACGCGGGCGAGGATCAGGGCGTCTTCGCGGGTATAGATGTCGTTGGTGACGACGGCCATGGAATAGCGGTCACGCATGGCCTTGAGCAGCATTTCGCAAAGGGTCGTTTTTCCCGAGCCGACGGGACCGCCGATGCCGATGCGGAGGGGTCCATTGAGAGATCTCATATCAACCTCAGGATGACGAGTGCGACAAAGCCCAGGCCGAGGAGCAGGCAGAGCGGGGAATAGACCCTGCGGTCGTTGAGCCGGAAATTGGGCTCGGGGGTCTTGGCCGCCCACCAAGCGGTGTAGCCGATGACGCCGCGGGCCAGGAAGACGGCGGCGAGCGGCAGGCCGAGCAGGCTCAGGGGCAGGCCGCCACTGTCGTGGTCGGCCAGGGCCAAGGCGATGATGCCGGCGGCCAGCGTGGCGGCCGCGACGGCGAAGGAGGCCAGGCGCGGCGGCATGCGCTCGATGCCTTCAAAGCCCACCACGGTCTGGGCCAGGAGCTTTTCATTGCGGATGGGCCAGGTGCGGCCGATGGACCACAGGAAATGGGCCGTGGCCACGGCCAGCAGGGCAATGAACATGAAGGCGGCAATGAGCATGCTCATGAGCGGAAGATTCTCGTGGTGAGGGTTTCGTGGGCCATCTGGGCAATATCCGCCGCGTAGGCCACGCCGCCAATATCGTCCAGTGCGGCATGCTGGCACAGCGCGGCCATGGAGGCTACCGCCGGCTCCAGGGCGGCCATGATGGCAAGGCCGTCGGACTGGCCGATGGGGACGAGGCGCACGGCCACCGAGACCTGGCTGTGGATGGCCGATGTGAGCCAGGCCAGCAGCGCCGCATCGAGCGCGATGGCGTGGCCGGCGGCGATGGCACCGACGGCGATGGGATAGGGGCAGGGATCGGGCAGGTTGGCGAGAACCGGCGTGGGCCATGCCTTGGCGGCGGCGGCGAAGGCTGATCCGGTGATGGTGGTTTCCTCATGCCGCTCACGGGCGGGTGTCAAAGCAAGGCAGAGGTCGGCGAGGTCGCGCAGGGCGGCGGGATCGTCGGCGGCGCGGTGGGCGTGGGCGAGGAGGATGGCGTCGGTGCGCAGGCTCCCATGGTGGAGCACGCCTTCGATCCAGGCCTGGGTGGTGGCGCGATCATGCACCGTGCCTGATGCAATGGCGGTTTCGAGGCCGGCCGACCAGGCGAATGCGCCGACGGGAAAGGCGGGCGACAGCCAGGTCAGCAGCTTCTGCAGGGCAGCGGTCTCGGTCATCGGGCGAGTAGAGCGTGGCTATGGTCGCCATGGCTGTGATAGGCGCCGTGCTCGGCGAAGAAGGGCTCGGTGACGTTGCTGACATTGGCGCCCAGGCCTTCGAGCATGGTCTTGAGCACATGGTCGCGCTTGATGAGGATGCGGGTTTCCTCGAGCTGGGCCGAGGTGTGGCGATTGCCGATATGCCAGGCAAGACGGACGAGATGGGCCGTGTCGCGGGCGCGGATTTCGTAGAGCAATTCCGCGGCGGCGATGATGCCGGCGATACGACCGTCTTCCAGTTCGAAGGCGCTGCCGTGGTCGAGCGTCACGGTCTGGGGGAAGTCCACCATCACTTCCTCGCCCTGGCTGAGGCGCAGCAGCTTGCGGCGCAGGCGTCGCTCGTCGTGTTCGAGGGTGACGGTGTCGATAGGGCTACGGCCGTGGCCTGGTGGCAGCAGGGAAATGACGCGAAGCATGGGGCTCGGAAGGCTGGGATGCGGTCAGCTCACCGTATAGAAAAACCGGCCGATCCAATAGACCTGATAGGCCAGATGCAGCAGCACGGCGGCGAGATGGACGCGGCGATCGACGGAGCGGATGGCGATGGCGCAGAGGATGAGGCCGAGCGGCACCTGGATATAGTAATCGGCGCCGAAACGGTTCCAATAGGTCTCGCCCTTGATGAGCGAATCCACCGTGTCGAGAACGAAGGTTGCGGCGAAGAGGCCAAAGAACCAGACGCGGCGCTTGAGGAAGAAATCCTCGTAGCCGTCATACTCGGCAATGTTGTCGGGTGAGAGCAGCGCAGCGAGCAGGAACAGCGTCACTGCATAGAGAATGAGGAACAGGGTGATGGCGAAGGTCCAGTGTTCCAGCCGGAACAGGGCAAATTCCCACCACCAGAACAGCACCAGCTCGACCAGGATCGAGGCGATCCAGAGCAGGTGAATGGCCGAAACGCGTGAACGCTTGGGATGCTGGACCAGGCCGGCCACGGTCATCAGCAGCCTAGTGATGCCCAGGCCGACAATCATGCCCATCACGATGCGGACATGGGGGAAGAGTTCGGCCGGGGACATCTGATCCATGGAGACGCTCTATGGCGTGTTGTTTACCTCGCTGCAGGTAAGCACGGGCTCGGCATCCTGGCCAAGGGTTACATCGTGCAAGGTCGCATCGACGCCCTTTGTCCACCACATCCAGATGCCCGAGACATAGCGCACGCCCGACCCGGCCACGACCGAGGTGAAGACCAGCGGCTCGGGCTCATCGACGACGGGCAGGATGGCGAGGAAATTCGGCGCTGCGTTGATGTAAGTGGCCGTCACGGAACTTCCGTCGTTGCACTCATAGGACATGGTGCGGCGCTCGAAATCGCCTTGCCTGCCGAGTTCGATCTGCAGCCTGGCTTCGGCCGCCTGGGCGGCGACGGGCGTGAGCAGGGTGGCGGCGACAAGAGCGGCAAGGGTGGATCTGGTCATGGGAGGCTCCGTTGCTGATAGCACCATGGTGTTGCCGATGCGCGGCAGAATTGGGGTCAGAGTGTATCGACGTGATCGGGGTGGATCACCTCGACCCTGGATGACAGGACCAGAGGCTCAATGGCGGCGCTGAAACTGGCCAGGGCCGGCCCCGCCACGTGCCGGTCGAAGGCCGGGCGATCCCGCCATTGCTCGAAGCACATGACGCGATCGGGATCGGTGACGCTGGCATGGAGATCGTAATAGACGCAGCCGGGCTCGCGGCGGGCCACATCGATCAGCGCATAGGCGGCCTCGACGAAGCGCTCGAGGGCGCCCGGGCGAAGGCGGAAGGTGGCGACGACATAGATCACGCTGGGCTCCCCGATCGCTGTCGCGCCACCGGCCGATCAGGCGAGATAGACGACTAGGAAGGCGAGGATGACCGCCACCACATCCTCGATAAGGGCGGCCGGCAGGTCGCGGCCGAAGGCCCTGGCGAGGCGGGCGCGGATATCGGCGCCGCCATAGGTGCCCAGGACCGCGCCGACCGCGCCGAGGATGGCGCCAATGATCCAGCTATCGATCATCAACAGCGCGCCGGCGAAAGCGCCGAGCAAAATGCGGGTGCCGAACTGCACCGGCACTTTGCGGCTGGGCGTATTGGGCAGTTGGTCACTGACGAACTCGGCAATGGCCAGCAGGGTGATGATGACGACGGCGATGATATTGCCCATGAACGCCAGCGGGGTGGCGCTGAGATCGATCCAGCCGAGATATGCCCCCCAGGCGATGGCGGCGATGGGTGTTACGGCACGCAGACCGGCGGCAACGCCGATGAGAATGGCAAGCACATAGATCATGATTGATAACCCCTGACGCTAAGGATGAGCGGAGGGTGCGCCTGTGGCGAGCTGCTGTCCAGAGCGTTAGAACAGGAAGTAGCGCTGGGCCATGGGGAGGACAGTGGCGGGTTCGCAGGTCAGCAATTCGCCATCGGCATGGACTTCGTAGGTTTCGGGATCGACGTCGATCTGGGGCGTAGCCGAATTGTGGATCATGGCGGCCTTGCCGATGCCGGAGCGGGTGTTGGTGACGGGCAGGAGCTGCTTGGCGATGCCGAGCCTGTCGCGCAGGCCGTCGTCATGGGCCGCTTGAGAGATGAAGGTGACCGAGGAATTGGTCAGCAGCTTGCCGAAGCTGGCGAACATGGGCCGGTAGTGCATCGGCTGGGGCGTGGGGATGGAGGCGTTGGGGTCACCCATCGGGGCGGCGGCGATGGAGCCGCCGAGCAGCACCATTTCGGGCTTCACGCCGAAAAAGGCGGGGTTCCACAGGACGAGATCGGCGCGTTTGCCCACTTCAATGGAGCCGATGTGCTGGCTCATGCCGTGGGCGATGGCGGGGTTGATCGTATATTTGGCGATGTAGCGGCGGACGCGGAAATTGTCGTTGTCGCCGGTTTCCTGCGGCAGGCGGCCGCGCTGGCGCTTCATCTTGTCGGCGGTCTGCCAGCAGCGGATCAGCACTTCCGCCACGCGGCCCATGGCCTGGCTGTCGGAAGAGATGACCGAAAGGGCGCCCATGTCGTGCAGGATATCCTCGGCGGCGATGGTCTCCTTGCGGATGCGGCTCTCCGCGAAGGCGACGTCTTCGGGGATGGAGGGGGAGAGATGGTGGCACACCATGAGCATGTCGAGATGCTCGGCAATGGTGTTGACCGTGTAGGGGCGGGTCGGATTGGTCGAGGAGGGGATGACATTGGGCAGGCCCGCGACTTTGAGAATGTCGGGCGCATGGCCGCCGCCGGCGCCTTCGGTGTGGAAGGCGTGGATAGTGCGACCCTTGAAGGCGGCAATCGTGTCCTCGACGAAGCCGGATTCGTTGAGCGTATCGGTGTGGATCATCACCTGCACGTCATAGTCATCGGCGACGGCGAGGCAGTTGTCGATGGCGGCGGGCGTGGTGCCCCAATCCTCATGCAGCTTGAGGCAGGAGGCGCCGGCCAGGATCATTTCGGCCAGGGGCGCCGGGCGCGAGGCATTGCCCTTGCCGGCCAGGGCCAGGTTCATGGGAAAGGCGTCGAAGCTCTCGATCATGCGCTGGATATGCCAGGCGCCGGTGCAGGTGGTGGCCAGCGTACCATGGGCGGGGCCGGTGCCGCCGCCCAGCATGGTAGTGACGCCACTCATCAGCGCTTCTTCGATCTGCTGGGGCGCGATGAAATGGATATGGGCATCCATGGCGCCCGCGGTGAGGATGCGGCCTTCGCCGGCGATGATTTCGGTCGAGGGACCGATGATGATGGTGACGCCGGGCTGGGTATCGGGATTGCCGGCCTTGCCGATGGCGTGGATGCGGCCGTCCTTGAGGCCGATATCGGCCTTGTAGATGCCGGTATGGTCGACCACGAGCGCATTGGTGATGACAGTATCGACGGCGCCCTCGGCGCGGGTGCGCTGGGACTGGCCCATGCCGTCACGGATCACCTTGCCGCCGCCGAATTTCACCTCCTCGCCATAGATGGTGAAATCCTTCTCCACCTCGATGAAGAGCTCGGTATCGGCCAGCCGGACGCGGTCGCCGGTGGTGGGGCCATACATGTCGGCATAGGTGGCGCGGGAGATGCGGGCGGGCATGGGAAACCGGAGCAGGTGGACGCGATTGGCCCAACTCTGTCTCCGTTAAGGGGCCCATGCAAGAAAAAGCGATGCGAAAAGCATCGACTTGCGGGTATTGCTCAAAATGCAGGCAGGATGGCGCGAAACCGGGCGCGGTTCGGCCCCGGAACGGTCAGTTTCGAGTGGCGTGTTTGCGGTAATTGGCCAGCGCGGGAACGATCAGGTCATCGAGCAGACCGGCGGCGGCGTGCACATGCGGGCTTTCGGCAGCGGTGGCGGTGACCGAAAGACCCAAGATCTGCAGGGCATAGGCGAGCTTGACCTTGCCCTCGGCATTGGCGGCCTGGCCTTCCTTGTCGATCTGGGCCAGCAGGCCCAGCTTTTCGGTGGAGCCCAACCGGGCCTTGAGTTCCGGCCAGGCAGCGACGCTGGCCGTCTGGCAGAGATAGTCCGCGCCGGCACCGAGCATGAACATGGCTTCGCCATCGTCGGCGCCCTGGTCATGCAGGTCGCGGATCACGGTGGTGAGCTTGTTGAGCAGGATGGTTTCGGCTTCGGGTGTCATGGCGGTTCCAGTGCGGACGAAATTTCGTTGCCGCACCGTTTGCATGCTTCTGGGTTATTCGTCCACCGGGCCCATCAC
>CBIGSA010000035.1:0-17256 GCA_966192215.1 uncultured Devosia sp.
ATGGTGAGGTGCGCCTCTTGGCGCCTCGAACCACGAGGGCGTGGCACCTGGCCCAAACAAAAATGGCGCCCCGGGCGGGGCGCCAGTTCAGTCGTTGGGAACGACCGGCTTCAGGAGGGAGGAGGTCGGTGAGGATGCGCGGGGCCGCGCACCTCACCGGGCTGGGTCAACCGTTATTGTTGCCCCAGCCATTATTGGTATCGCCATTGTCGGACCGGGGCTGGTCATAGCCCTGGCGCGAGCCGCGACGTTCGTTCATGAAGCGATCGAATTCTTCACGGTCCTTGGCCTTGTTCAGGTTGGCCATATATTCGTGGAAGGCTTCGATCTCGGCGTCGAGGCGGGCGCGCTCTTCGTCGAGGCGCTTGAGCTGCTCGGCGCGATAGTCGTCAAAGGCTGCATTGCCGCTCGAGCTCATGCCGTAACTCCGGTTCCAGTGGTTGCGATGGTGGCGCGGTGCATTGGAGCTGCACCAGGCCTTTCCCTTGTTCCAGTAAGCCTGCGCCTTTTCGGGCGAGCCGCCGAACTTTTCACCCCAGAGGATGTAGCCGAGCACGGCCAGGCCCAGCGGCCAGAAAATAATGAAGCCCATAACCATGAGGGCGATGGTCAGCGGGGACCATTGTGGTTTGATGATTGCTGTGGTCATTTCGTTGCATTCTCCCAGTCACGATGACCCTTACGTGGCCCGCCATGGGGTAGGATCAATGCTGTGCCCGGCGTTTTTTGGCCTTGAAATGAAGTTTTTGCCTCACTATGGGGCGACCGGTTTTTGCCCCGGAAGGGCCCCGACATGACCATGACTCAGGCCGATGGCCTGCCCTTGCCCTCCACCTGGCGGCCCCTGCGGCTGCAAACCCTGGTGCTTTTGCGTTGGCTGGCCGTCAGCGGACAGGCCATCGGCGTGCTGTTCGTGGCCTTCGGGCTGGGCTTTCCGCTGCCTTTGCTCGAATGCTTCCTGCTGATCGGCGCCTCGGCCGCGGTCAATCTGTGGCTGGTGCTGAAGCTCGGCGTGTCGCACCGGCCGACCTCGCTGGAGGCGGCCAGCCAGGTGGCCTTCGACCTGCTGCAGCTCGGGGGCCTGCTGGCGCTGACCGGGGGGCTGCACAATCCGTTCTCGCTGCTGCTGCTGGCACCGGTCTCGGTTTCGGCCACCACTTTGCCGCAGCGGGCGACCTTCCTCATTGCGCTGCTGGCGGCGGTGATCGCCTCCATCCTGTCGGTCTGGCACCTGCCGCTGCCCTGGTTGCCGGGCGAGCGCATCGTCTTCAACCGCATCTATGTCATCGGCATCTGGGTCTCGATCGTCTGCGGCGTGGTCTTCATCTCGGCCTATACCAATCGCGTGGCCCATGACGCCCGCCAGATGGCCGACGCACTGGCGGCCACCGAACTGGCTCTGTCGCGCCGCGAGCAGCTCTCGGCGCTGGACGGCATGGCTGCGGCCGCAGCACACGAACTGGGCACGCCGCTTTCCACCATTGCCCTGGCCGCCAAGGAAATGCGCGCCGAAGCCGAGCCGGGCAGCGACCTGGCCGACGATGTGGAACTCATCATCGAACAGGCGGCGCGCTGCCGGGCGATCCTCGCCAAGCTCAGGAACCTGGGCAGCGATGGCGGAGATCCCTTTGCCGCCGTGCCGCTGACGGACCTCTTGGCCGAGGTCGCGCGTCCGCATGAGGGCCGTGGCAAGGCGATCCTCTTCTATTACGAAAAGGCAGCCGGGCCCGCTCCGGTCTTCCAGCGCAGCGTCGGCCTGCTCTATGGGCTGGGCAATCTCATCGAGAATGCCGCCGATTTCGCGCGCAGTTCGGTGCGGGTCGAAGCGACCTGGGACCTCGAGGCGGTCTCGGTGTCGATCACCGATGACGGGCCGGGCTTCGCGCCCGAGCTGATTGCCCGGCTGGGCGAGCCCTATCTCACCAGCCGTCCGCGCGACCCGCAGGGCCCCGACGCCAACAAGCCCGGCGGGCTGGGCCTGGGCGTCTTCATCGCCAAGACTCTGCTGGAGCGTACGGGTGGACGGCTGGCCTTCGAGAATATCGCGCCCGAGGGCCATGCGCGGGTCCGGATCGTCTGGCCGAGAAATGCAGTGGAGGGCGAGGCATAGCCTCAGCCATATTTTGACCTTTTGCCGCCAAAGCCCTAAATGAAGCCCATGAGCACGATCGAAGATCTCCTGGCCACCGACCCCAGCCTGCTGCTCGTCGATGACGACACGGCTTTCCTCCAGCGCCTCGAGCGCGCCATGGCGCGGCGGGGCTTCGATGTCCGCATTGCTGGCTCGGTTGCCGACGGCCTGGCCGCCGTGGCGGAAAAGCCCCCGGCCTATGCCGTGGTCGACCTGCGACTCGAAGATGGCAACGGGCTCGACGTGGTGTCCGCGCTCCATACGCGACGCCCCGATGCGCGGGCGGTGGTGCTGACCGGCTATGGCAATATCGCCACCGCCGTAACCGCGGTGAAGCTGGGAGCGGTGGACTATCTCAGCAAGCCCGCTGATGCCGATGACGTCATCAACGCGCTGCTCGCTACCGGCGAGGACAAGCCCGAGCCGCCGGAAAACCCGATGTCGGCCGATCGGGTCCGCTGGGAGCATATCCAGCGCGTCTATGAGCTATGCGACCGCAACGTCTCCGAGACGGCGCGCCGGCTCAACATGCACCGCCGCACCCTGCAGCGCATCCTGGCCAAGCGCGCGCCGCGCTAGAGCGTGAACAGCGTCTCGAATCCGCCGTAGATCATGCGGGCGCCATCGAATGGCATCTTCATGTTCTGCATGCGTGGATCTTCCATCATCTTCTTGCCGGCGGCGTCGCGCGTCGCCTTGTCTGGATATTCCACCCAGGAAAAGATGATGACTTCGTCGGGCCTGGCCGCGACGGCCTTCATGAAGTCGGTCTGCTGGCCGGGCGGGACATCATCGCCCCAGGTTTCGACGCAGCGGGTGGCGCCCCATTCCTTGAACAGCTCGGCCGCCTCCCTTGCGTGGTCGATATAGGCCTGCTTGTTGGCCTTGGGAACTGCGGCGACAAATCCATCGATATAGGCCATTGCATGGTCTCCTTCCGGTCTGAATCAGAACACTGTCCTGGTTGCGGGGTTGCGACAGCTTCTCGACAATGACGTATTGCTGGGGCTAACTCCGACAAAAGCATCAAACAAAGGAGCCCCGCCGATGACCGTCACCCTTCACTTCCATGGCGCGGCGGGCACGGTGACCGGCTCCTGTTATCGGGTCGTGCATCCGGGTGGGCAATTCCTGGTCGATTGCGGCCTGTTCCAGGGCAACAGGTCGGTCCGCGACCTCAATCTCAAGCCGACCCCGTTCGATCCCAAGGCCATCCACTTCCTGCTGCTGACCCATGCCCATATCGACCATGCGGGCCTCCTGCCCAAGCTCTATCGCGAGGGCTGGCGCGGGCCGATGTGGATGACCGAACCGACCGCCGGCCTGCTCGAATATCTGCTGCCCGACAGCGCCGGCATCCAGGAAAGCGAAGCCGAGCGGGAAACCAGGAAGCGGGGCCGCCGTGGCGACGAGCCGGCCAGGCCGCTCTATACGATGGAGGATGCCGAAGAGGCGCTGCAGCATCGCAAGACCTGCCAGCTTGGCGAATGGTTCGAGCCCGGGCCGGGCGTGCGTGCCCGCTACTGGAATGCCGGCCATATTATCGGTTCAGCCTCGATCGAGGTCGAGGTGCAGGATGGCAATGGCAAGCCCATCCGCCTGATGTTCTCCGGCGATGTCGGGCCGGACGAGAAGGTCTTCTACAACGAGCCCGAAGGGCCCGCCGGCTTCGACTATATCCTGTCCGAATCCACCTATGGTGGGCGCGAGCGCGAGGACTATACGCTGGCGCAGCGGCGCGAGGCGCTGAAGGTTGAGATCAACGCCGCCATGGCGCGCGGCGGGAACCTGGTCATCCCCGCCTTTGCCGTCGAGCGCAGCCAGGAGCTGCTGCACGATATCGGCTATCTCATCAAGGCGGGCGAGATCGACCCCAAGCTGGTCTTCCTCGACTCGCCCCTGGCCAGCAAGGTCACCGGCGTCTATCGCAAATATTCGAAAATGTTCGACGATGTCGAACTGAGCGCCGACGAACTGTTCAACGACCCGCGCTTCCGCATCATCGAGGCGGTCGAGGATTCCAAGGCCATCAACAATATCCGCAGCGGCGCCATCATCATGTCCGCCTCGGGCATGGCCGATGCAGGGCGCATCAAGCATCACCTGCGCAACAACCTGATCCGCGCCAATGCCACCGTGCTCTTCGTCGGCTACCAGGCGCCGGGCACTTTGGGCCATGTGATCCTGAGCGGGGCCAAGGAAGCGCGCATCCATTCGACCCTGGTGCCCATTCGCGCCACCATCCGCTCCATGGGCAATTACTCGGCCCATGCCGACCATTCCGAACTGATGGAGTGGATTCGCGAGCGCCTGCCCGCGCATGGCGCGATCTTCCTCACCCATGGCGAGGACGAGGAACGGGCCGCCCTGCGCAGCGCCTTGATGCAGACCGGCGTTTCCGGCGACCAGGTGATCCTGCCCCTGCTCGACGACTATTTCGAGCTGACCGCGGCTGGCGTCGCGGCCAAGGCCCATCCGGCCACGCCGCGCATCGACCCCATGCAGGTCCATTCGGACTGGCACAATGCCTTTTCCGATTTCACCATCCGCCTGAGCCAGCGCCTGCAGGCGGGCTCGCCGGAGGACAAGCTGGCGGTGATGCGCGCCCTGCAGAAGGAGCTCGACGCCCTCGGCGCCGCGCCCACCCCGCCGCCGGTGGCAACGCCGATCACGCCGGTGGAGAGCCAGAGCTTCGACGAATAGGAAGCCTATTTCGGCCCCGGATCCATCAATATATGGATCCGGTCGGCGCCCATGCGGGCAAGCTTGAGCATCAGCGTCTTGCGCCGCGCCGGCGCAAGCGGCGTATCCGGGCTGTCGCGCAGAATGGCGCCGTCATGCCCGTCGGCCACGATCAGGCCCTCGCTTGCGGGAAAGATTTCGGCCTCCAGCTCGGGCGGTTTGGCGAAGAAGAACTTGTCGGAAAATTCCCGATATTCCGGCCATTTGCGATCGACCTGGAAGTCGATGAGGCTCGACTTGATCTCGATGATCCAGATTTCGCCCTTGGGTCCTACCGCCAATACATCGGCCCGCCTGCCATTGGCCAGCGGCACTTCGGCATAGCAGGCCATGTCATGCCGCTCGCGCAGCATGCGCATGACCCCGCGCTGCACGCGCAGGGCCGTTGCCGATTGGCGCAGGTCGACGATAGGAGGCAGATTCTGGGGCGGCAGGTCAGCCATGTGGCGGCACCGGTTCGGGCGGCAATCCATGTGGCACCTCGACCTTGCGCCTGCTCAGCGCAAAGCTCGATGCCCAGAGCCCGGCTAGCAGCAGCGGCAGGCAGACCAGATAGGAATTGCGGATGCCCAGATATTCCGCGACGAAGCCGAGCAGGGGCGGCGCGAGGAAGAAAACCACGAAGCTCACCTGCCCGAGCGCCGCGACATTGACCGCGGCTGGCCGGTCGGTACGCTGCGCGGCTGCCGACACCGCCAGCGGATAGACCGCCGAGCAGCCGATGCCCATCAGCGCAAAGCCGGCCAGCGCGACGCCCGTGCCCGGCGCATAGCCCACCATGAGGACACCGATACTGGCCAGGCTCAGCAGCACCATGGCCACATTGCGCGGCCCGAACCGGGTGACCACGGGATCGGCCATAAGCCGCATCACCGCCATGAAGAAAGCAAAGAGCGTCAGCCCCATCCCGCCCACGAAGGGCTCGGCGGAGAACACGTCACGCATATAGATAGCCGACCAATCGATGCCCGCGCCTTCGACGAGAAAAGCCGCAAAGCCGATGAGGCAGAGCGGCAGCAGGCCCCAATGCGGAAAGGCGATGCGATGTGTGCTCTCGCTCTGCGTGCGCAGCGGCGCCGGAGCCGGCACGAGGCCCCAGAGCATATAGCCGCCGACCAGGACGACCACGGCGGCCACCAGGCCCAGATGCGCTTCGACCGACAGGCCCGACTGGCGGATGCCGGCCCCGGCCAGCGCCGTGACGAAAAAGCCCACGCTCCAGAAGCCATGGGCGCGGTTCATGAAACGCCCACCGGTATGCATTTCGAGCCTGTCGATCTCGACATTGAGGTTGATTTCGAGCGCGCCGGACAGGAGCCCCGTGACGAAGAGCACGGCGAAGACGGCCGGCGCCACGCTGAGCCAGGGGATCAGCGCGAACAGCAGGGCCGGGCCGAGCACGGTGACGAAAGCCGTGGTCCGCACGCCCAGTTTCTCGATCACCGCAGCGCCAAAGGTCAGCGAGATCAGCGAGCCGATGGACATGCCGATCATGGTGAGGCCGAGCTGGCTTTCGGTCACGCCGAGATGAGTCTGGATATCGGGCAGGCGCGCCATCAGCGCGCCCGTGGTCAGGGCAAACAGGAAGAAGCAGGCATAGAGCCGGTGCTGCGGCGCGATTCTCATGGCGTCACGACCTTGCGGGCCATGCGCGGGGCCAATACCTGCGCGGTGAACAGGCCGAGCAGCACCAGCGGGAAGCCGACGCCGAAGGTCCAGCGGATGCCGAAATGTTCTGCGACATAGCCCAGCAGCGGCGGGCCGAGCAGGAAGGCGGTGAAGGAGAACTGCGCCAGAGCGGCCACATTGATGGCGGCCGGCCGGTCGGTCTGCTGGGCTGCGGCCGACATGGCCAGCGGGAACAGCGCGCTCGAGCCGATGCCGATCATGGCAAAGCCCAGATAGGCCGCCCAGGCGAATGGGGCAAAGAAGACCAGCAGCACGCCGGCGCCCAGAATGGTCAGCAGCGCGCGCGCCACCACGACCGGATTGTAACGGTCGACGAAGCCATCGGCAAAGAAGCGGGCCAGAGCCTGCGAACCGGCCACCGTTGCCACGGCAATGCCGGCCCAGAACGGGGTGGCGGCAAACATGTCGCGCATATAGATGGCCGACCAGTCAATGCCCGCGCCCTCCATCAGCATGGCCGAGAGGCACACGCCCACCAGCAGCATGATGGCCAGCGTCGGCCGCGCGAAATGCGGGGTTTCGTCGGTGCTGGAGCCGGTGCGGTGCGGCGCCGGCTCGAAGCGGCCGAGCACGATCAGGGTGGCCAGGATGATGACCGGGATCATCAGCAGCAGGTGAAGCTGCACCGAAAGGCCGGTCTGGGCGATGAAGGAGCCGACCATGCCGGCTGTAAAGAAGCCCAGGCTCCAGAAGGCATGGGCGCGGCTCATGATGCGCCGGCCGATGGCGTGTTCCACCCGGTCGGCTTCGATATTGATGATGATTTCGATGCAGCCGATGGTCAGGCCCACCGGCACCAGCAGCAGAAACAGCATCAGCGGGCCTTGCGCCCACATGGCCAGGGCATAGAGGGCCGACAGCAGCGGAATGGCGCCCAATAGCACGCGACGATAGCCGATGGCTTCGATGAAGCGACCGGCAAAGGTCAGCGAGACCAGCGTGCCGACGGCCGAGCCGATCAGCGCCAGCCCGAGCTGGCCTTCGGCAACGCCCATGGCGGTCTGGATATCCGGCAGGCGCGGAAACATGCTGCCCATGCAGAATGAATAAACGAAAAACGCCCCGAACACCTTCATCTGGGGCGGCAGATCAATGCCGAATCTCATGGCTGAAATACTCGTGAAGTCAGTGGCCCGAAGCTATGCGAAAATCCGGGCGCGGGAAATAGCGGCCGAAAACGATTTACGAAGTCTATTGCAACGTTGCAAAAGTGCCGCAGGACCGCATTTGCCGATGCCGGGAAACTATCCCGTCGGTGCCATATGCAGGTCGTCCCGCACCACATTGACCCCGGTCATCAGGTTGCGGACGATTTCGAGGCGGCGGAACTGGCCGCCGAGGCGGGTTTCGGCGGGGCGTTTGGGCGCGGTGACGCGGTCGCGACGGTCGGGGCCGAAATAGCCCGGCGTCTCATAATAGACATGGCTCTGCCCCACCTGCCGCTCGATTCGTTCAGCGACACGCGTCCGGGTGAACGGCATGGTGATGACGTCGTCGAATCCCATATTGATGCAGCGCGTAATCGTCTCGATCGAGGGGCTTTCGGAGAAATAGATCAGCGGCGAAAAGCGCACTCGCCGACTGGGGCAGAAGCGGATCGCGTCGGCGACGCCGCGCAACGTGCCGACATCGGACACGGCGGCAAAGAGAAAATAGCAGATCGGCGTGCGATTGGCCTGCTGCTCGGCCTGCGCCACCCCAGCATAGGGCAGCACGGCTGCAAAACGTAACTGGCGCGCCATATCCATCAATGCTGCGCCGGGCCCGTCCAGAGGCCCGACGATGTAAGCGGCGGCCTTCATGCCCTGCCACTCCGTCCGATTTCCCGGCGCGCATGGTAAGGGGTCGGGTCCTAAAGGAGGGCTAACGAGGTCAGTGTCGCGGCGTCTCGCCCCGGAACAGCGGACCATGCCGCTTCATCAGCGCGGCGATGCGCTCCGCCACGGCATGCACGGCCGGCTCATGTCGCTCCTCGTGGTGGCTCACCAGCCATTGGTCGGTTTCGAGCTCTGCAATGGGCGGGGCAACACGGACCAGCCGCGGGTCGCTGTCGCCCACGAAACAGGGAAAGACCGATAGACCCGCGCCCGCCGCCACAAGTTCCCGGACGCCCATGGCGTCATTGCCGCGCACCGCGATCCGATCGCCGTGGCGCGCCTGCATCCAGCGTGAGGAATGCGTCTGGCCTTCGCCGGCCACGCCGACGAAATAGCCCGCCTTGATGCCGTTGATGAGGTTGAGCCCCGAATAGATGGCATAGGCTACCGTGCCGATCAGCCGCCCCGCCAGCCATTGCTCGGTCGGCCGCTGGTTGCGGATGCCCAGATCGGCATTGCGCCGGCCGATATCGACCTTCTGCATCGCAGTGACGAATTCGAGCCCGAACCGGTCCTCGACGGTCCAGATATCCCCGATATGGCTGGCAACGAAGGCCGAGGTCCATGATCCGGCCGAAAGCCGCACCACGCGCTCGCCAACCGCGCCTTCCTTCCAGCGCTTGAGCGCCAGCATGGCGGCTTCCACATCTTCCGCCCGGGCCAGCAGGTCCTCGCCCGCCTGGGTGAGGCGATAGCCGGCCTGGCTGCGGTGGAACAGCGGCTCGCCGACCTGCCGCTCAAGCGCGGTGACGCGCCGTCCCAGAGTGGCCGCGCTCAGCCGCGTCGTCTCGGTGGCAGCGCTGAGCCCGCCCAGCCGCGCCACGTCGAGAAACAGCCGCAGATCGTCCCAACTGAAGTCCATTTTTCATTTCTGCAAAGTGCCTTGCAATCTCGACTATAGCGAAAGCGCAATGAAATGAGCAATCTATGTCTCAGGCGGCGCCAACAAGCGCCGCTTCGCAAAGCCAATACCGCCAGTCCTGAAAATCCGAAACCACCCGGTTTCGGCGCTGGCCGCGCTTTGCCTGTTATCGAAGGAGACGCGACATGTTTGAACCCCTGACCCGCAAATTCACCGATTGGCGCCTGCGCCGTATCGCCATCCGCAAGCTGCATACGCTCGACGATCGCCTGCTGGCCGATGTCGGCACCACGCGCGACGATATCGCCTGCTTTGTCAGCAGCATTCAATGCCGAGGTGTCGCGTGATGGAACAGACTCAGCTCGGTCCTCTCTCGGTCTCCAATCTGGCGCTGGGCGCCATGCTCTTCGGCACCGAGGTCGAGGAAAACCTGTCCCGCCGGCTGCTCGACTCCTTTATCGCGGCAGGCGGCAATTTCATCGATACGTCCAACAACTACGCCTTCTGGCCGAAAAACGGCTTTGCCGGCTCCAGCGAGGAACTGCTAGGTCGCTGGCTCAAGGCTCGCGGGCGGCGCGATGACCTGGTGATCGCCACCAAGGTCGGGGCGCTGCCCAATCGGGTGGGCGCCGGGCTCGAGGATATCGAGGGCCTGGGCAAGGCGACGATTATCGCCGATATCGATGCGTCGCTGAAACGGCTCGGCACCGACTATGTCGACCTCTACTATGCCCATATCGATGACCGCACGACGCCGCTGGAGGAAACCCTGGAAGGGTTCGATGCGGTGGTGCGGGCAGGCAAGGTGCGGGCCATTGCCTGCTCCAACTATGCCGTCTGGCGCGTGGAGCGGGCGCGGCAATTGAGCCGGCAACTGGGTTTCCCCGAATATGTAGGCCTACAGCAACATTTCAGCTATTTCCGGCCTCGGCCGGATTCCGACCTCAAGCGCAATGCCACCATGGGCATGCGGGGCGGCTGGGGCACGGAGGGCGGGCTGCGCGGCCAGCATCTGGACTATATCCGCTTCAATCCCGAATTCCGTGTCATTGCCTATACGCCCATGCTGCGTGGCGCTTATCGCGACCCCGCGCGGCTGGAGCCGGCCTATCGCACGTCGGACAATGAGGCCCGCCGCGTGGCGCTCGATGCCGTTGCCGCCGAAACCGGCGCCACCGCCAGCCAGGTGGTCATCGCCTGGCTGCTGGGCTCGACGCCCGCGATCATTCCGCTGATGGCTGCATCGAGCGAAGCCCAGCTCAGCGAAAACCTCGCTGCCGCCAGCATCGCGCTCACATCCGAGCAAATGCGGCGCCTCGACAGCGCCGCCTGAAGGAGACCAACCATGGAAATCAACACGCTTGGCCCGTTCGGCCCGGTCAGCCGCCTCACTTTGGGTGGCGGCGGCATCGGTCAGGTCTGGGGCCCCACCTCCGAAGACGATGCGGTGGCCACGCTCCGCCATGCCGTCGATAGCGGCATCGACCTGATCGATGCGGCACCGGGCTACAAGATCTGCGAAGCCATGATCGGCCGCGCCTTCGAGGGCAAGCTGCCCCGTGGCGTGCGCGTCACCACCAAGCATGGCCTGGGCACCGTGCCTGCTGCCGATGTCTATCCGCGCTTGCGCGCCTCGCTGGAAGCCAGCCTCAAGGCGATGCGGCTCGAGCGGGTCGATATGCTGTTGCTCCATAGCGAAATCCGGCCCGACGATTTCGAATATCCGGCGGGCCAGCCGCCAAAGGACGAGCGCTCCACCAGCTTGTCGCTCTACCGCGAGGCGGTGCGGCCGGCCTTTGCCCGGCTGGTGCGTGAAGGGCTGATCCTCCATTGGGGCATAACCGGCATCAACCACGCCGCCGCGACCATCGATGCGCTCTCGGCCGGACCGCGACCATCGGCAGTGCAGGCTATTGCCAACCTGCTGGACTCGCCTGGCGAAATGAACGGCACGGGCCTTGCTCCGCGTCCGCGCACCGTTATTGCCGCGGCGCAGGCCAATGGCGTCGGCGTCATGGGCGTGCGGGCGGTGCAGGCAGGCGCGCTGACCTCGGGACTGGACCGCCAGGACAACTCGCCCACCGCGGAGGACTTCCGCCGCGCCGCGCCCTTCCGTGCCCTTTGTGCGCAATGGGGCGAGGAACCCGCCATCGTGGCCCATCGCTATGCGCTGGGCATCGAAGGCGTCGATACGCTGGTGCTGGGCGTCAAGAATGTCGCCGAGCTCAACCAGGCTCTGGTGGCCGAACGGCGCGGTCCGCTCGACGCCG
Organism: uncultured Devosia sp.; assembly: GCA_966192215.1. Classification (GTDB taxonomy): domain Bacteria; phylum Pseudomonadota; class Alphaproteobacteria; order Rhizobiales; family Devosiaceae; genus Devosia. The sequence continues at coordinate 11,572 of CBIGSA010000035.1, forward strand.
AGCAGGTCGCGGCCATCGACGCGCTGGGCCTGCGGTGACAAGCGAAAGGGCCGCCCCAATGGAGCGGCCCTGTTCAGTTCGGGGTCACATGCTCAGAGCTGGCTGAGGCAGACCGAGGTCGTGCCGCGATTGCGGAAGCCCAGCTTGGTGGCCGCCGCCTTGCTGAGGTCGATGATGCGCCCGCCATGGAAGGGGCCGCGGTCATTGATGGTGACTTCGATGGCATTGCCGGTGCGCTGGTCGGTGACCATGACCTTGGTGCCGAAGGGGAGGGAACGATGCGCCGCCGTCATGGCGTTCTCGTTGAAGATTTCTCCCGATGCGGCCCGCTTCCCGTTGAAACCGGGACCGTACCAGGAGGCGCCGCCGCATTGGGCATAGGCTGCAGTGGAGGAGAGGAAAGCTGCAGCAATTGCGGCGACGAAAACGGCTTTTCTAGTCAAACTTCAGAACTCACGTCAGTTGGAGGTGCGTTCCGGGTAATCTGCGTGCCGGGCCATAATGTGCCCATATTGGCCGCTATTGGCCTGGCATGGCCCTGTGTTGCCCATTTGCCGCAGCAAATCCGGCCTTATTGTCACCCTATTGCTGAATGGCCAGCCGGAATTGGAGGAAATGAATCCGTCATTCCCCGGTTCGGCGGATTCATGCCTCGTCAAAGCCGCATCATCGGGATTCAGCTTGCGCGCTGTGGCCATGATGCCACGGTTCCGCGTCAACTGTGCCAAAATGGATCAGGGCGGACGGTTCCCCGCGTAATCTGGATACTTTGAAGGCGGGCCAGACCCGAATTGTGGCGCGATTGTGGCGGGTTGTTTCCGCCTCATCCGCTGCCGACAATACCAGCCGGGATCGGCGGCCGGTTGCTGCTGGACTTAGGCCCATTCAATATTGAATGATCGATGCCTGAGTTTGGTCAATTCACCTCATTTCTGAATGGCCTTAGAGTCGAGCCAGTTCAACAATGAGGTTTGCACATGAGCGCCACGACTGGCTCCAATTCCATTGCCGATGCCGTCCTGCTGCAGCGCCTCGAGGGTCTCGCGGCGCTGGTGCTGGGCGTCGTGACCTATGCCTGGCTCGGCCAGGCCTGGTGGGTCTTTGCGCTGCTGTTCCTGGCGCCCGACCTGACCATGCTGGGCTATCTGCGCTCGCCGCGCCTGGGTGCCCTGGTCTATAATCTGGGCCATACCTATGCGGCACCGGCTGCGCTGGCGCTGTCCGGCCTGGCCCTCGGCCCGCTGGCTTATGGCCTGGCCGCCATCTGGACTGCCCATATCGGTTTCGACCGGCTGCTCGGTTACGGCCTCAAGCTGGAGGCCGGGTTCGATCGGACCCATCTGGGCCCGATCGGCAAGGCGCGCCGCGCTCGCTAGGGCTTTACCACCCGATAATCCATGTGGGTGGTGAACCGCGTCGCCCGGGCACCGACAGGTTCCAGCGTTGCGGTCAGCCCATGCCACAGGCACTCGCCCGCTCCCAGCACGATCGGCGCGATCTGCAGATGCAGCATGTCGACGGCGCCGGCATTGAGATAGTGCCGCAGGGTGCTGACGCCGCCGGCAATCACCACATCGCGCCCGCCGGCCGCCTGCCTGGCCCTGGCCATCGCCACGTCAGGCCCCTCGGTCACGAAATGAAATACCGTGCCGCCCTCCATCTCGATAGGGTCATGGGCATGATGGGTCAAAACGAAAACCGGCGCATGATAGGGCGGATTGGGACCCCACCAGCCCTTCCACCCGTCCTCCCAGGCACCCGGGCCCGGCGCGGCAAACATGTTCCGCCCCATGATGAAGGCGCCATAGTCGCAGATGGCGTTGATCTCGGCCTTGTTGTTCTCGACATCTTCGAACATCCAGCGATGCAGGGGCTCGCCTTCAGGAATGTCGCCGAAGGGCTTTTCCCGCGTTTGGTTGAGGCCCGTGCCATAACCGTCCAGCGACAGGCTCATATGTGCAGCTACGTTTGCCATCTTGTATCCTCCAAGAAACTTAAGTACATACTTAAGTGAAATCCCCGGCCGCGTCAAGACGCCGTTTCGACAGGGCATTTGTCGAAATCCGCTCCACCCGTCCGTCGAGGATGTATCGCAACCACTTTTTGACCAGTGACCATGCCAACCGATCTTCAGACCACAATCGTCTTCCTCGCTCGCCTGCTGCTGGGCGGCGCCTTTCTTGTCTCGGGCCTGCGCAATATCGGCGCCATCAACGGGCTTGCCAGTTTCATTGGCACGCGCGGCATTCCGTTGCCGCGCCTGGCCGCCATCATCGGCGTGGCGCTCGAAATCGTCGGCGGCGCATTGGTCGCCATCGGCCCTTTCGCGCTCTATGGCGGCTTGGGACTCGTGGTCTTCTGCGTCCTGGCGACGCTGATCTTCCACAATTTCTGGGATTACCGGGGCGCCGAGCGGGTCACCCACCTCAATGCCTTCATCAGCAATGCCGCACTGACCGGCGGTTTCCTGCTGGTTGCGGCAACCGCCCGAAGCGTCGACGGACAAACGCGCCTCTCCGCCGGGAGAGGTGCTGCGCCGGTCAGCCCTTGGCGCGCGGCGTCAGGCCGAACAGGAAGAGTTGCTCGAGATAGCGCGCGGCGTCCTCGAAGCGGCCTTCGCCGCCGCGATCCTTGCCGAGCACGGCGCGAACCTGCACGTCGAAATCGGCATAGTGCTGCGTCGTGGCCCAGATCGAGAAGATCAGGTGATAGGGATCGGTATGGGCCAGCTTGCCCTGGTCCATCCAGCCCAGCAGCACCTTGGCTTTTTCGTCCACCAGGTTCTTGAGATCAACCTCGAGCATTTCGATGATGCGCGGCGCGCCCTGCAGCATCTCATTGGCGAAGAGCCGGCTTTCGCGCGGATAGTCGCGCGCCATTTCCAGCTTCCGGCGGATATAGGAGCGGATTTCCGGGAAGGGATCGCCATCGGCATCCATTTCCTTGAGCGGAGCCAGCCAGGTATCGAGCAAGGCCGACATCAGCCGGCGGTGAATCTCTTCCTTGCGCGGGAAATAATAGAGCAGGTTGGGTTTGCTCATCCCCGCCACCTCGGCAATCTGGTCGATGGTCGAGCCGCGGAAGCCATGCACTGAAAACACTTCCAGCGCGGCTTCCAGGATCACGTCCTGTTTCTCGCGCTGGATGCGCGTCAGCGGGCGGGGCTTGGCATGGGGATGCGCCGCCGCCTTGGCGTCAGCCTTGTGCTGGCGTTTCGGGGTGTGTGCGGGCTCGGCACTTTTCACTTTGTTCGGCGGCATTTTCGCCTTGCTAGAAAGTTTGGGAGTGCTAACATTTTTCCAACTGGTCAAAATTTTTGGGAACTTCGTGCTCCCGCGTCAAGAGACAAAAAGCTGACCGGTGCGGAATATGAGAGGGAGCGAGACTTCGTGTCCAATTCAAATGCGGTAGTGCCGAACGATCTCAATGCGTTCTGGATGCCCTTTACGGCAAATCGCCAGTTCAAGAAATCCCCGCGCATGTTCGTCGCCGCCAAGGACATGCACTACACCACGTCAGACGGTCGCCAGGTGCTCGATGGCACGGCGGGCCTGTGGTGCGTCAATGCCGGCCATGCCCGCCCCAAGATCGTCGAGGCCATCGCCAACCAGGCAGCCGAACTCGACTATGCCCCCGCCTTCCAGATGGGTCATCCCAAGGCGTTTGAGCTGGCCAACCGCATCATCGATATCGCCCCCAAGGGGCTCGACCATGTGCTGTTCACCAATTCCGGCTCTGAATCGGTCGAGACCGCGCTCAAGGTGGCGCTCGCCTATCACCGCGTGAAGGGCGATGGCAGCCGCACCCGCCTCATCGGCCGCGAGCGCGCCTATCACGGCGTCAATTTCGGCGGCATCTCGGTGGGCGGCATCGTCACCAACCGCAAGATGTTCGGCAGTCTGTTGACCGGCGTCGATCACATGCCGCACACGCATAACCTGGCGAAGAATGCCTTCTCCAAGGGCTTGCCCGAGCATGGCGTGGAACTGGCCGACGAGCTGGAACGCATCGTCACCCTGCATGATGCCTCGACCATCGCCGCGGTCATCGTCGAGCCGGTGGCCGGCTCGACCGGTGTGCTGATCCCCCCTGCCGGCTATCTCAAGCGCCTGCGCGAGATCACCAAAAAGCACGGCATATTGCTGATCTTCGACGAGGTTATCACCGGCTTCGGACGCCTGGGCACGCCCTTCGGCGCCGATTATTTCGGTGTCACGCCCGATATCATGGTCACGGCCAAGGGTCTGACCAATGGCGTCATCCCCATGGGGGCCGTGCTGGTATCCAGCGAAATCCACGATGCCTTCATGCAGGGTCCCGAACACGTCATCGAGTTCTTCCACGGCTATACCTATTCGGGTAACCCCATCGCCTCGGCAGCGGGCCTGGCCACGCTCGAAACCTACAAGGACGAGGACCTCTTGACCCGCGGCGCCGAACTGGCCCCGGTCTGGCAGGATGCGCTCCATTCGCTCAAGGGCGAACCCCATGTCATCGATATCAGGAATATCGGCCTGGTCGGCGCCATCGAGCTGGAGCCGATTGCCGGCTCGCCCACCAAGCGCGCCTTCTCGGCCTTTGTGAAGGCCTTCGAGGATGGCTACCTGATCCGCACCACCGGCGACATCATCGCGCTCAGCCCGCCGCTGATCGTCAGCAAGGACCAGATTGCCGAACTGATCGACGCCCTGCGCAAAGTGTTGAGGAGCATCGACTGATGACCGTCATCGAGAATGCCGTTGCCGGCAAACGCTATGTCTCAGCCTCGACGCGCCGCGTGCCGGTCTTCAATCCGGCCACCGGCGAGCAGTCGGCTGAATTGCCGCTCTCGACCATGGCCGAGCTGAACGAAGCCGTCGCCTCCGCCAAGAAGGCGCAGGTCGCCTGGGGCAACACGCCCCCGATGAAGCGCGCCCGCGTCATGTTCAAGTTCAAGGCTTTGCTCGATCAATATGCCGACGATCTGGCGCGTGAGATTTCCAAGGAGCACGGCAAGGTGCATGACGATGCGCTGGGCGAGGTCGCCCGCGGCATCGACTGCGTCGACTATGCCTGCGGCATTCCCCAACTGCTCAAGGGCGAATTCAGCCGCAATGTGGGCCCGAGCATCGACACCTATTCTGATCGCCAGCCTCTCGGCGTTGTTGCCGGCATCACCCCGTTCAACTTCCCGGCCATGGTGCCGATGTGGATGTATCCGGCCGCCATCGCCTGCGGCAATACTTTCATCCTCAAGCCCTCCGAGCGCGACCCTTCCGCCTCCATGCTGGCCTGGAACCTCTTCATGGAAGCGGGCCTGCCCGAAGGCGTGCTCAACATCATTCATGGCGACAAGGAAATGGTCGATGGCATTCTCGACCATCCCGATATCAAGGCGGTGAGCTTTGTCGGCTCGACCCCGATTGCCGAATATGTCTATCAGCGCGGCACCAAAGCCGGTAAGCGCGTCCAGGCCCTGGGCGGCGCCAAGAACCACATGGTCATCCTGCCCGATGCCGACTTGGACCAGGCCGCCGATGCGCTGATGGGCGCCGGCTACGGCTCGGCGGGCGAACGCTGCATGGCCATTTCGGTCGCCGTACCTGTCGGCAAGCAGACCGCCGATGCGCTGGTCGCCAAACTCAAGCCACGTGTCGAAAGCCTCAAGATCGGCCCCGCCACCGACAAGGATGCCGAAATGGGTCC
>CBIGSA010000036.1:0-17073 GCA_966192215.1 uncultured Devosia sp.
AGATCGACTCTCTTTGAGAAGGTGAAGCGCGGGATGACGTATGACTATCCCGCTTGTGACCCCACCCCACCCTCGATCCCTCCCCATCAAGGGGAGGGAATGAGGGTGGGGGTGTTTGGCCCCTATGTCATAGTGAGCCCGCCGAACCAGGAGCGAGTGCCCCAATGACCCCTCCCGCCATCCGTCGCGGCACGCCCGAATTCCTCCGCGCCAACATCGCCTTCTTCCTCTCGGCCTTTTCGGTCTTCGCCTCGCTCTATTCGGTCCAGCCGCTGCTGCCCATGTTTGCGCAATATTGGGTGCGCGACGCCGGCACGGCCTCGCTGGCTCTCTCGATGACGACGGCCACCATGGCGGTGGCGCTGATCCCGGCCAGCCTGCTGGCCGATCGCCTCGGCCGTCGCCGCCTGATCGTCGGGGCGCTGCTCATCACGGCCATTCTCGGCATGCTGCTGCCCTTCACCCAGGTCTGGTGGCAGCTCATCACCTTGCGCACGCTGATGGGGCTAACGCTGGCCGGCATTCCCGCCGTGGCCATGGTCTACCTCTCCGAGGAAATGGACCCCGACGCCCTGGGCTATTCCATGGGCCTCTATATTGGCGGCACGGCCATCGGGGGGATGGCCGGGCGAGTTATTTCCGGTGTCCTGTCCGATTTCCTGGGCTGGCGCCTCGGCACCGGCATCCTGGCAGGGCTGATCCTGGTCGCCGCCATTGCCGTTGCCATCCTGCTGCCCAGGCCCCGCCGGTTCGTTCGCGACTCCATCGGCCTCGCCGATCTCTGGCGCCGTTGTCGGGCCAGTTTCGACGATGCGGCTCTTCCCTGGCTCTTTGCCAGCGCTTTCCTGCTCATGGGCGGCTTCGTAACGCTCTACAATTACGCCGGCTTCCGCCTGGCTCTACCGCCCTTTCTGCTCAGCCACTCGGCCATCGCAATGATCTTTCTCGTCTATTTGTTGGGTAGCGTCAGCTCCACCTGGGCCGGTGCGCTCTCGCAGCGGCTGGGCCGAAGAAAGGTGTTCTGGGCGCTGGTGGCGCTGATGGGGGCAGGCATGGCCGTCACCATGCTCGACAGCACCAGCATCGTCATCCTGGGTCTCGCTGTCGCCACCATGGGCTTTTTCGCCGCCCACGGCGTGGCCAGTGCCTGGGTCACCCGCCGCGCCCGCATCGGCAAGGCGCAGGCCTCGGCCATCTATCTTGTCGCCTACTATCTCGGCGCTTCGATCCTGGGAACGCTGGGCGGCTACGCCTGGACCGCCTGGGCCTGGCCCGGCGTCATGCTGGTCAGCGGCGGCGCGGCCCTTTTGGCGCTCCTGGTGGCCATGAAGCTGATCTTCATCGCCCCGCTGCCAACACCGGAGCAACCGCCCGAACCGGTGGCCGGGGCTTAGCCCGCCTATTGGTTGAGGAAGTAGAACAGCGTGCCGAAGCCGAGAATGAAAAGTGCGGCGAACAGGATGATCCTGGTCATCGACGCGGCGGGACTCTTGCCAAGCAGCGCGCGCTCGGCAGGCCCTCGTCCCTGATCTTCCAGGGATGGCCTCTTGGCGGGGTCATCGAATTCGACATTCGGTTTTTCGCTCATGGCTGGCCAACGCGCGGAGCGAATTGAGGTTGCAGGTTGGGCCTATTGCTGTCGCAGTCCCGGTCGCGCCCGCGCCATGGCCAGGAACGCCTCCACCGGCAAGTCTTCCGCCCGCTCGTCGCCCTTGAGCCCGCCGGCCGCCAGCAGGCCCTCCACCGGCACGCCGGCTGCCTTGAGGCTCTGCCGTACCATCTTGCGCCGTTGGCCGAAGGCGGCACGGGTGATGTGTTCGAGATTTTTCACCGTCACGTCATCGCCAACTGGCTTGGGCACCAGATGTACTACGGCCGAAGTCACGTTTGGTGGCGGCACGAAGGCCTGCCGTCCCACATTGAAGGCGATCCGCGCGTCCGTTCGCCACCCGGCCAGCACGCCGAGTCGTCCATAGGGGTCCTCGCCAGGCTTGGCGCAGATGCGCTCGGCCACTTCCCGCTGGAACATCAGCGTCAGGCTCTCGAAAAAGCTCGGCCATGGATCCAGCGTCAGCCAGCCCGTCAGCAGGGGCGTCGCGATATTATAGGGCAGGTTGGCGATGATCCGCGTCGGCCCGTCCGCCAGTAGCCGATAATCCATTTCCATGGCATCGCCGCTGATCACGGTCAGCCGCCCCGGATAGGCTTCCGCGATCTGCGCCAGTGCCGGCAGCGCCCGCGCATCGCGCTCGATAGCGATCACCTCGCGCGCACCCTCTGCCAGCAAAGCCCGGGTCAGGCCGCCCGGCCCAGGACCAACCTCGATGACGCGCACGCCCTCCAGCGGTCCCGCCACGCGGGCAATGCGCGCCGTCAGGTTCAGGTCCAGCAGGAAATTCTGCCCCAGCTCCTTCTTGGCGCGCAGGCCATGTTCCGCGATCACCTCGCGCAGCGGCGGCAGGCTGTCGATCTGGCTCATGGATTGGCCGTCATCGCGTCGGCCATGGTGACGGCCGCGAGGAAACTGGCGGGCGAGGCGCGGCCGGTACCGGCCAGGTCGAAGGCCGTGCCATGGTCCGGCGAGGTCCGCACAATGGGCAGGCCCAGCGTCACGTTAACGGCATCTTCGAAGGCCACCGTCTTGATCGGGATCAGTGCCTGGTCATGATACATCGCCACCACGGCGTCATAGCGCGCCCAATGCGTGGGATAGAACAGCGTGTCGGCGGGCAGGGGGCCTTCCACGCCGATCCCCTCGAACTGCAGCTGTGCTACGGCCGGCCCGACGATTTCCAGCTCCTCCCGCCCGATGGCGCCGCCTTCCCCCGCATGCGGATTGAGCCCGGCCACCCCGATCTGCGGATTGGCAATGCCGAAGCGGTGCCTCAGGTCATGCGCCACCACGCGCACCGTCTCGACGATCAGGTCCTTGGTCAGCAGGTCCGGCACGTCCCTGATCGGCACATGGATGGTCACCGGCACGGCCCGCAGCCCGCCATGCGCCAGCATCATCACCGGCAGGTGCGGCTTGCCGCCATTGGCGCAGAGCTCGGCCAGGAATTCGGTATGGCCGGGATGCTTGAACCCGGCATGGTAGAGCGCCCCCTTGTGGATCGGCGCCGTCACCAGCCCGCGACAGGCACCGGTCAGCGTCGCCTCCACCGCCGCCTCGATCGAGCGGATCACCGTGCCGGCCGAGACCGCCGAGACCTCGCCCGGATGGTCCGGTACCAGCCCCTCGACCTGCGCCACCGGCATTGCATGCGCAAAGACCGCGGCAGCTCCCGCCGCGCCCACTTCGGCAATGTCGATCGTCAGCCCCAGGCGCAGCGCCCGCGCGCGCAGGAAGGGTGCATTGCCGAAAACGCAAAAAGGCGGCAGTCCGAGTTCGGCCCGCCGCGCATAGAGCGCCAGGATGATATCGGGGCCGACCCCCGCGGGTTCGCCCATGCTGATGGCCAGCGGCTTGTCCATCTCGGCCCCCAGGCAAGAGAAGCGTTTCCAGCAAAGATGGGTGCGGTTTTGCGGTGCGGAAACGCGACAAACGAAGATAGGCCCGCCCTGGCGGGCCCATGGAGCGCTTAGTTGAAGATGATCTTGGCGCGGGCGCGCAGGTCCGCGAGATATTTCTCGACTTCGCCTTCCAGCGCCTCGTTACCCTGTTCGGCCCGCAGGTCACCCTTGATGAAGGTCAGGTCTTCCGCCTGCGTCTTCTCGCACACGGCAAGCATGGAGACGCCCTGTTCCACCACGCGCGGCTTGGTGATGCCGCCCACATTGAGCCCCGCCAGTTCCTTGGCGATCGCCTCGGGCAGTTGCGTGGCATGGCGACGGCCCACATCGACCACCGCGGCGTCGGTATAGGCCAGCGACAGGTCCACCGCCGTATCGCAGCCAGCGAATTTCGCCCGGTAGTTATTGGCCTGGCCGGACCGCGCGCTCGAACCGGCGCCCACGAAGATGATTTCCTTGAGGATATAGTCGAAGGTCTGGAACGCCTGGAGCTGGCCCTCGGCCTGTTGGTCCAGCGCCAGGTCCGAAATCTGCACCTGCGGCATGATCGCCCGCTCGGTCACCGCATTCCAGGCAATGGCGGCGCGCAGCCGGTCGCGCAGCGTCTCGGTGCTGACACCACCCTGCTGCAGCATCGAGACCAGCTTGTCCTGGCTCACATTCATGTTGCGGGCGATCTGCAGCAGCGCGTCGTCGATCTGGGCATTGGAGACGGTGATGCCCAGGCGCTTGGCCTCTTCGACCTGCAGCGCTTCGTTGATGAGCTGTTCGGTGGCCCCACGCGAGCCGGTGCTGTTGCCTTCCATGGCAAACAGCTTGACGCGCGCCGCGATCTGCAGGTCGGTGATGGGCGTGCCATTGACCGTCACGCGCACGCTCTGCGCCGCCGTCGGCAATGCCGCGGCCAGGCTCAGGACTACGCCGATGATCATGGCGCCTGCAGCGCGCCCCCAGATAGTCTTGGCCATGTTCAGTATCCGCCTCGCGTCGAAAATACCCGCCCTCAATGCGGCGGGAATAGCGCGCTGTCAATTGCCCCATGATTGAGGCCAAAATCCGATGTTTGCTAGGGGCCTAGAAGTCAGGCACCGGCACGCCCCCGGAATAGCCTACATTGAGCCCCGCAGGCGCCTTGAGCCGGAAGGTGGCGGTCAGCCGCGTATCGTCGGGCGAGGTATGCGTCGGCCCGGTCCGCGTGGCTTCGGCCCCGATGACGAGGTACCCATCGTCATAGGTTATGCCGCCGCCCACCTGCAGCCAGTTTTGCGCCGTCAGGTCCCAGTAGCTGCTGGCCTTGATCGACCAGTATTCGGCCACCGGTACGGTCACTTCCCCGCCGATTTCGTGACGCGGCACCAGCATGCCCTGGCCGGGATTGGCCGCCATATAGGTATAGTCCAGCGTCGCGCCATAGCCATCATGGCTGAAGCTGGCGCCCAGCCCCGCCCGCGCCACCTGCATGGCCGGCGTATCCACCTGCAGCTTGCCGCCGAACTTGATCCCCGGCGTGAACGAGCCATAGGCACCAAGCACCGCATAGGACGCCGTCGCCTCCAGGCCGCTGCCTACTGCCGTTTGCGCCTGTCCCGGCGTGGCGAAGGCATTCGGCCCCGCGATCTGGAACGATTGCCCGGCAATCAGCTCGACATAGCCGCCATCGGCGAAATTGGCCTGGTAGCGCCCGCCCACCGTGGCGCGCAACCCGGTTTCCTGCCGGTCGCCGCCCGAGAAGCGGTTGTAGCTGAACAAATTCGTGTCATCGAACACGAAGCTCTGCGCATCGTCATTGGTAATGCCGACATTGGTCGTGTCCGAACCGCGCCAGGCCACCTGCGCGATGGGCTCGACCAGATGCACCGTCGAACCATCACTGGCCGCCAGCGGGAAGCGCACATCCATCGCCGCGATCGGCGTGGCGCTCCACAGCGTCGTCTGGCCCGGCAGCAGTGGGCTGGTGCCGTCATAATAGGCCACGTCCGCCCGGCCGCCGAGATAGGGCGTCGCCACGAACCCGCCGGCGCCGATCCACTGCGTCTGCCAGCCCGCCTGCAGGCTCAGATGCTGCTTGTTGCCCGCATAGCCCCAGACATAGGGCACGCCGTTCACCGTCGAGGTGGAGTCGAATTCGCGCTGGACGCCCAGCAGGCGCCCGCTGATCTCGATCCGTCCGTTGCCGGGGCCGAGATCCTCGACACGCTCGAAGCGCAAAGCGGGCAGGGCGCTGCCCTGCTGGCCCTGCGTCACCGCCGTTACGTCGCCGAGCCGGTTGAACCTTTGCACCCGTGCATCGAAGAACGTGTCCTCGTTCACATGCGTGGCATAGACTTGGTTGATGGTCGACTTGCCCACGGTGAGCCGGTAGTCGGGCAGATAGGCCGCGTCGGTGAAGGCCGTATAGCTCCAGCCCACCGTCCAGTTCTCGATCGGCTTGAATTCGCCCGATGTCTGGATGGCGCCACGCCAGTCGCGTTGGGCTTCGGTGAAGGTGAAGGCCGTCTTGTCGAGCTGGTAGAGCCCCGATGCCTTGATCTGGAACGAGCCATTGTCGAAGCGCTGGATCCATTCCGCGCCCATCAGCAGCCCCTGCCGGCTCATCAGCGTCGGCGTCAGGATGATGTCGGTCCAGCGGCTCGAATAGGCATAATAGGGCACGCTCAGGGTATGCCCGGTCTTCTCGCCATAGCTGTAGGTCGGCATCCGCATATTGGCGAGCATGCTCTCGCTGGTATCGGGCAACCACAGATAAGGCAGCCACGCCACCGGAATACCCAGCAGCGATAGCGTCGGCTGCTCGAGAGCGAGCGAACCGTCCTCGGCATTATAGTTGATATGCGACGCGCTGACTGACCAGCCGATCCGTCGCCCGGCATCATCGATGCAGTCGCCGCAGGGCGCATAGGTCGCGTTTTCCATCAGCGTGCGCAGGGCCGCGTCATAGTCCACGCTGTCGGCCGTGATGCGCGCACCGTCATAGGTGGTAATGGTCAGCGAATTGATGAAGGCCTGCTTCATGCCGCCGGTCACGTCGAGATCGGCCATTTCGGCGACATTCCCGGCCGGGTCGGTCACGCTGACCGCGCCGACGAATTTCAGCGCGTTGCTGTTTCGGTCATAGACCAGTTGGTCCCCGGTCAGCGTATAGCCGCCCTGGCTCAGCACGACGTCGCCGGTCGCGGTGATGACATTGGTATTGCTGTCGAATGTCAGCCTGTTGGCCTCGACGGCAGCGGGAGCCGCGGCATCCACCGGTGCATTGAAGAAGCGCGCTGGAACAAGTCCTTGGCCGAAAGCGCTGGAGCTCAGGGTAAGCGCAAGCAGCGCACTGGCCCAGGCCAGCCGGCGCGGCGGCATTCCCCTTTTCGCCTTCGCCTTCATATTCACGCGCGCCCGTCTTCCTTGTGCAGCAGCACCGTCACGCCGATGACGATAGCCACAAACGCCGGTCCGACTGCCGCAAACGTGGGATCGAGAACGCCGGTCGACCCGGCGCGGTCGGCCATCTCGGTAATCACGAAAACAACGAACCCGAGCACGATCCCATAGAGGACCGCTGGACCATAATTAGAACCTCTTCGATAACCTGCGGTAAACGCAAAAGCAATGAACAGCGACCCCGTCAGCACCAGCGGCAGGGCCAGCAGCTTGATGAGGCGCATCGTCGCGGCGGCGCGGATACTGCTGTCGGAAACACCCGATTGCAGCAGGCTGGCCAGCTCGAAAAACGTCATGTCCTCGGTGGAGGACAGCCGCAATTCAAGTTCGGTTGCCGATGAATTGGTCGGCACGCGATAATTGAACACGGTCCGGGCCGGCTCGTCCGGGTTCCGCACGATGGCCGCCGGAAACACCCATTCCCCGCCCTCCAGCACTGCCTCGGAAGCCTCGATGCGCTTTTCCGCGCTCTCGTCCAGGTGGAACAGCGTCACATTGCCCAGCACGGTGCCGCCCGGCTGCATGCCGGTGGCCATCAGCACATAGCGCGTCTCGCCGCTGCGCTGTTCCAGCCACACTTCGCCCGGCGGCGTCAGCATCGCCGTCTGCCCCGGCGGCGTCGGATAGAGTTCGCGGTTGAGTTGCGTACTGAGCGTCTCCAGTCCCAGCGACACGCCCAGGCTCACCACGGCCAGCGCCATGACGGGCGCCCGCACGATCCGCCAGATCGACATGCCGCTGGCCTGGATCACAGTCAGTTCATGCCGCATCTTGAGGTCGAGGAAGCCCAGGGCAGCCCCCATCAGCACGGTTACCGGCAGGGTCTTGATCGTCCATTTTACCGCGCTGGCCGCCACCATCACCAGCGCCATGGGCACGCCATGCGCATTGGCCACGAAGTTGAATCGCCACGTATCGAGCGATTCCACCAGGGCGATGAGGCCGTAGAACACGAAGACCGTTACCCCGATGCGGCTGCCCAGCCGTCCCAGCACCAGCCAGTCGATCCGGCTCATGGCGTCACCATTGCTGGCGGCAGGGCACGGGGCCGGGTGCGGATCAGCAGCGCCACGCCCGCGATCACGATCATGGCCAGCGCGCCGGTCGCTGTGCCCAGAGGGCTGTAGGCGCTGATGCCGCGCTCGCCGAAGGCGATCAGCAGCACGCCGGCTTCCATCGGCACGGGGATTCGCGCCCGCCTGCCGCTGGGAAAGCCCATCAGTGCCAGCACCATCATGGCCATCCCGATCACCCGCAGCCCCTCGGCCATGCGATTGGCCAGCAGCGTCAGCAGGGCAGGGCGCCAGTTCCCGGTCCGCATGGCCTCCGCCACCAGCGACAGCGTATCCTGCTCCAGCATCGGGTCGACCTTGCTGATCGGCTGCGACAACTGGTCGACATTGATGTCATAGCGGCTGAACGTCACCTCGGAGAACCTTCCGGTATCGCTGTTATATTGCAGCGAGCCGTTGCGCAGCTCGAGCACATAGGTCTGCCCGTCGCTCGCCACCCGCGCCGATTCTGCGATATAGGTCCGCCGCATTTCCGGGCTGCGCCGGTCATCGGCGAAGAATTCGCGGATTTCGCCATTCGGCCCGCGGCCGCCGATCAGCAGCACCACGCCCGGCGTGACCTGGGTGAAGCGCCCCGGGCGCAGGGTCGAGCTCACCAGGTCCGCAGCGATGCTGGCGCTCAGCGCATTGAGCCGGCGATTGGCGGCGGGCTCGACAAAATTGGACAAGAGCAGCACACAGACCACGCCTGCGCCGGCCACCACGGCGGTCGCCCGCCACAGCGAGCCCAGCCCATAGCTGGTATGGATGATGTGCAGTTCCTTGTTGGTCTGGAGCGCCTGCAGCGCCCGCGCCAGCCCGATGCCGACGCACACATAGAAGAAGGCGATGGCGAGCGGCGGCATCGTATAGAGCGCCTGCACCCCCAACACCCAGATACTCTGCCCCTTGACCGACACCACGTCGAACGAGCGCAGGCAGTTGACCAGCCACAGCAGGAAGCACACCACGCCGAACAGGATCAGCGCGTCCGTCACGAACAGGCGTGCAAGATAGGCTGTCAGTCTCTTCATGCGGCCTTGAACTACCCTTGCTTCACCTCTCCCTTTTGGGGGAGAGGTCGGCACGCAGCGCCGGGTGAGGGGGCCTTCCTCCAGTGCTGCGTCGTTTCAGCCGGACCTTGGTGCAGTTCGCCCCGCCGCACAAGCGTACAGCGCCCTGTGCAAGGATTTGCCCTTGCCCTGTTGCGGGATTGACGCGGCTGCCAAACCTCTCAATGTAGCACAAGCAATGCCGCTCCCCGGCATCCTTCGTCGTTCTGCCCCAAGGCCCCCAATGTCCCAGCCCATCACCATCCGCACCGCCGCTCTTGCTGGCGCTTCGGCTCCCCTGACCGTCATCTATGTTGCCGAAAGCCAGGCACCATCGGGTGCCGCGGCCCCCATCTGGGCTGCCACCGGCCTTGTCTGGGCCGAAACCGCCGAAGCCGGGGCCTTCAAGGGCAAGCAGGGGCAGGCGCTCGACGTGCTGGGTTCGGGCGGCAGGCGCCTGCTGGTGCTCGGACGCGGCCAGGCCGATGCCGACATTCCCCTCAATGGCTGGACCGATCGGGGCGGCTCGCTGCTATCAAAGATTGCCGCCACCCGCGCCGAAACCGTCGCCGTCGTCATCGACGAGCCCGGTGCCACGCCATCGGCTATTGGCGAACTCGCCGCTGGTCTGCGCCTGCGCCACTATCGTTTCGACAAATACAAGTCGGTGAAATCTGACGACGTGCCCGTGCCACTCTCCGTCACGCTTCATGTTGCTGATCCCGCGGCGGCCAATACCGCCATCGCCGATCGTGGCGCTACGGTCGATGGCACGCTGCTCGCCCGCGATCTTATCAACGAGCCGGCCAATGTCCTTGGCCCGGTCGAATTCGCCGCCCGCGCCGCCGACCTGGCCGATCTGGGCGTCGATATCGAAATCCTCGAGCCTGAAGCCCTCAAGAAGCTTGGCATGAACTCGCTGCTCTGTGTCGCCCAGGGCTCCGACCGCCCGGCGCGTCTGGTCGTCATGCAGTGGCGCGGCGGTGATGTCGGCGCGGCGCCACTGGCCTTTGTCGGCAAGGGCGTGGTCTTCGATACAGGCGGCATCTCCATTAAGCCAGCCGCCTCTATGGAGGACATGAAGGGCGATATGGGCGGTGCCGCCGCCGTCACCGGCCTCATGCTGGCCTTGGCCACCCGCAAGGCGCCGGTCAACGCCGTCGGCGTCATCGGTCTCGTCGAAAACATGCCCTCGGGCAAGTCCGTGCGCCCCGGCGACATCGTCAAGGCCATGAGCGGCACGACGATCGAGGTCATCAATACCGATGCCGAAGGCCGCCTCGTCCTGGCCGATGCCCTCTGGTACACACAGGATCGCTTCAAGCCCCGCTTCATGGTCAACCTGGCCACCCTGACCGGCGCCATCGTCGTCGCCCTTGGCCACGAGCATGCCGGCCTCTTCTCCAACAATGACGAACTGGCCGCGCGTCTGCTCAGCGCCGGCATTGCTGCCAACGAGAAGCTCTGGCGCATGCCGCTGGCGCCGGCCTACGATAAGATCATCGAGTCCAAATTCGCCGATATCCGCAATTCGGCCGGCCGCCCTGCCGGCTCCATCACCGCCGCGCAGTTCCTGCAGCGCTTCGTCAACGACGTGCCCTGGGCTCATCTCGACATAGCCGGCACGGCCTTCGGCGCCGGCAGTACTGAAGTCAACGCCTCCTGGGCCCCTGGCTTCGGCGTGGCCCTGCTGGATCGTCTGGTCAGGGATCACTACCAGGGCTAGGGTGAGCCATGACCGACATTCTCTTCTACCATCTCGAACCGCGCCCGCTCGAAGCGGTCCTTCCGGCTTTGCTGGAAAAGACCATCGAGCGCGGTTGGCGCGCGGTGGTGGAGGTCGGCTCGACCGAGCGCGCCGAGGCGCTCGATTCCCATCTCTGGACCTACCGGGAAGACAGCTTCCTCCCCCATGGCCTGGCCGGTGACGAAACTGATGCGCACCAGCCGGTCCTCCTCACCACCGGCAGCGACAACCCCAATGGTGCAAATGTGCGATTTTTCGTCGACCGCGCTGTGCCCCAGTCGGCCGATGGCTACGAGCGAATTGTCTATATGTTCTCGGGACATGACCCCGATGCCGTCGCCGAGGCGCGTTTAGCGTGGGTCGCGCTCAAAGCGAACAGCCTGCTAACCTATTGGCAGCAGGAAGCGAATGGCCGCTGGATCAAGAAGGCATGACGCCGGACCTTTCCACGCCCAGCCGCCACCGGCTCGACGAAGACATTTTTGCCATGCTCATCGGCACCATGCTGGTGTCGCTCGGCATTGTTTTCTACGCCCAGGTCATGCTGACCACCGGCAGCACAGCCGGATTAGCGCTTTTGCTGCAATATGTTACGGGTATTCCCTTCGGCTGGCTGTTCTTCGCAATCAACCTGCCTTTCTACATCCTGGCCATATTGCGCATGGGCTGGCCTTTCGCCATCAAGACCTTCCTCTGCGTCGGTCTGGTGTCCTGGTTCTCGGCCCACATTCCCGACTGGCTGGATATTGCCAGCATCCATCCGCTCTATGCCGCCCTTGTCGGTGGCGGCCTTATGGGCCTGGGAATTCTCTCGCTGTTCCGCCACAAGGCGAGCGTTGGCGGGATCAACATCCTGGCCTTGTTTTTGCAGGAGAATTTCGGCATTCGCGCGGGCTATTTCCAGCTCGGCGTGGATGTCATTATCCTCGTCGCCGCCTTTTTCATCCTGCCCTTCGACCGGGTGATCTATTCGATTCTGGGCGCGCTGGTGCTCAACCTGATCATCGCCACGAACCACAAGCCCGGTCGATATGTCGGGTTCAGTTAGGTCTCAGAACTTCGACGTCTTTTCCTTGCCCACGCCGGTCTGGCGCGGCGCCGGCGCCACCTCCTCGGGCATGCTGGCCTCGAAGAGCTCCATGTAATCCTGCATCAACTCGTAGCAGAAGATGACCTCGATCGTTTCCGGGTCATAGAAGGCATTGGCCTCCCCGCAGCGCTGGGCATTGAACTGCACCGGTTCGCGCAGGCTGTAATTGTTGCGCAATTCGTCGGCCACCTGGTCGAACACCCCGCTCGACTTGAAGGCGTCCGCCGCCGCCCTAAGCCGCCCGCCAACGTCGTGATAGGTCACGGTCACCTGCGTACCGCGCCCATTCTTGTTGCCGCGCCCGCCCAGCAGGCCCTGGAAGGCGCGGTTGACGGTATCATAGTCCCAGTAGCAGCTGTCCTGCCGGTCGCGCTCCATGCGGTATTCGTTGGCAATGGGCCGGAAGGCCGTCTCGTCCATGCCCACCATCAGGCAGACGATCTGGTAGGCGCGCTGCTTGTCGAGGCTGTGGCCCGCCGCATAGTCGCTCTCGTCGCCACCGCTGTCATAGGCGATGCCAGAAAGAATCCAGCCCTGCGCCGCGTCGGCCAGCGCCCGATCGCTTTCCGGCGTGCGCTTGTTGAGCAGGGTCCAGGTGGCCATGTTGTCCGCCGCATCCTCCTCCCGACCCAGGATGGGCAGGTCGAGCTGGTGGAACAGCAGATGTGCCACCTCATGGTAGAGCACGAACAGGCTGTTATTGGCGGCAAACCGCCGGATTTCGGCGCGTTGCGCCTTGGTCAGCTCCTGTGCCTGGGCAAGGCCGGGAATCCACAGCAGGCAGACCAGCAGGGCAACAACCAGCTTGGAACCAGGGCGCATGATGCACTTTCAGCGGCTTCTTGTGTCGCCAGCAAATGGCAAGCGCGCGTTGCTGTCAACGGGGCCCGGGCGCCCAATCCTTGTCGGCCAGCTCGAACCCCGAAAACTCGAAGCCCGGCGCCACCGTGCAGCCCACCAGCGTCCACGCTCCCGCGCTGACGGCCGATTGCCAGGTCCGCGTCGGCACCACGACCTGTGGCCTCTCTCCGGCTTCGATGTCGGGCCCCAGCCCATGCTCGTCGACGCTCGTACCGTCGGAAATCCGCAGCTTCAGGGGTGCCCCGGCATAGTAGTGCCACACCTCCACCGCGTCGATGCGATGCCAATGCGAATTCTGTCCGGCCTCGAGCAGGTAATAGATCGCCGTCGAGCGCGCACGGCCGTCGGCCTTGTCCCCGTCCTCGAATGTACGGGCATACCAGCCACCCTCGGGATGCGGCCGCATTCCGAGGGTAAAGATCACGTCCTTGGCGGCGAGCTTGCTCATGCGCGCTCAGCTTCCTCCAGCTCGGCGCTCAGCACCAGCCATTGTTCTTCGGTGGTCTCTAGGTCGGCCGCGAAGCGCGCCTTGTCCTTGCCCAGGGCGATCAGCCGGTCGGGCGCGCCGTTGTAGACCTTGGGGTCTTCCAGTTGGGCATCGATTTTGTCGATTTCCACCTTCAAACGGGCAATCTTGGTTTCCGCATCCTTAATGGAATTTTTGAGCGGGGCGATCTCGGCGCGCCGCGCCGCGGCCTCCTGCTTGCTCAGCTTGCGCTCGCCCTTGCCGCCACCGCCTTTCGGCTCCTTGGTGGAAGTGATGTTGCGCTGGTAGCTGTCCAGGTCCTCGTCCAGCTCGCGGATAGTGCCGCCTTCGGCGATCCACAGCGTATCGCAGGTCGCCTCGATCAGGTGGCGATCGTGGCTGATGATCAGCACCGCGCCCTCATAATCGTTGAGCGCATGCACCAGCGCGTCGCGGCTGTCGATGTCGAGATGGTTGGTCGGTTCGTCCAGGATCATCATCCCCGGGCCATTGAAAGTGATGATGCCCATCAGCAGGCGCGCGCGCTCGCCACCGGATAGGTTCTTGGCCTTGGTGTCCATGCGGCTGGTGGTCAGCCCCATCTGGTTGAGCCGGCTGCGCCGCCTGGCCTCGTTGTCCTTGGGCATCAGGTCGACCATATGCTCCAGCGGCGTCCATTCCGGCTGCAGCTTGTCCATCTGGTGCTGGGCGAAATGCGCGATTTCGAGCTTCTTGCCCTTGCTGAACCGCCCGCCCATCGGCGCAATGTCGCCCGCCAGCAGCTTGGCGAAGGTCGATTTGCCATTGCCGTTGACGCCGATCAGCGCGATGCGATCCTCGGGGTCGATGCGCATCGTGATATTGCGCAGCACCGTCTTGTCGCCATAGCCCGCCGAGACGCCATCCAGCGTGATCATGGGGGTCGGGGGCTCGTTCTCCGGCTGCTGGAAGCGGAACGGCGCGGCATATTCGTCGAACATCGCCGCCGGAGGCTTGAGCTTCTCGATCATCTTCACGCGCGCCTGCGCCTGCTTGGCCTTGGTCGCCTTGGCCTTGAAGCGATCGACGAATTTCTGCAGATGCGCGATCTGGTCCAGCGTCTTCTCGCGGCTCTTGTTGTTGAGCTCCATCTGCATGCGGCGCGTCGTTTCGAACGTGTCGTAATTGCCCTTGTAGAAGGTCAGCTTGCGGTGCTCGAGATGGATGATCGAATTGACCGACTTGTTCAGCAGGTCGCGGTCATGGCTGATCATGAAGACCGTGTAGGGGTAGTTGGCCAGATACTTTTCCAGCCACAAAGTGCCCTCGAGGTCGAGATAGTTGGTCGGCTCGTCCAGCAGCAGCAGGTCCGGCTGGCTGAACAGCACGCCGGCCAGCGCCACGCGCATGCGCCAGCCGCCCGACAGCTCGTGCGTCGGCGCGCTCTGCCGGTCCTGTTCGAAGCCCAGGCCTTTGAGAATGGCCGAAGCCCGCGCTTCGGCCGAATGCGCATCGATATCGGCCAGCCTGATATAGATTTCGCTGATCCGGTCCGGATCGGTTGCCGTCTCGGCCTCCGCCATCAGCGCCGTGCGCTCCTTGTCGGCCGCCAGCACCACGTCGAGCACGCTTTCATTGCCGGCCGGCGCTTCCTGCGCCACCGCGCCGATCCGTGCCTTCCGGTTGAGCTCGATCGAGCCGGAATCCGCGCCCAGATGTCCCTGGATCAGGTGGAACAGCGTGGTCTTGCCCGTGCCGTTCTTGCCGACGAAGCCGGTCTTGGCCCCCGTCGGCAGCACCACCGAGGCGTCTTCGAACAGCTCCCGGCCCTGGATGCGATAGGTAAGGTTGTTGATGGTGAGCATGGTCAGGCAATCTGAGGAGAAGGCAGGCTGCTTCATGCAACGGACGAAACCGTGGCAGGCGCCCTGCGACAAAGTGTTTGCCGTTGGATAGAGTTAAGCGATGCTTATGGCAACCGGCTTTGCCGCATGGACGCCTCCCGCAAACTCAAGGCAACAGAGTGGGCAACTCCTCCAGAAACTCTTCCCGCACCACCGGCCCGAGATTGTCTGCCGATCGCTGCCCGTCCACCCGCAGCCGGGCGAAGGCCACCACGTCCTCGCCCCGCACGGCCCAGCCGACGAACCAGCCCAGTGGCTGGTCTCGATAATAGAGGCCATCGGCATCCGACACCCAGCCGCTGCCGGTCTTGCCGCTGACGGTCCAGTCGCCGGCGGCGAAATCGGGCAGGATTGACGCTGCCCAGGCCTGCGCATTCGCGCTTACCGGTAGTGCGCCCCGTAGCAGCCGGCGCACGAAGGTCACCTGCTCGTCGGGCGAGATGGCCAGCGATGCGCCGAGCCAGCCATGCGTCAGCCCGTTATCCTTGCCCGGCACACCCGAAACGTCTCCATTGCCGTAGCCCAGTTCGGCGACATAACGGCCGAAGGCCTCGCCGCCCAGCAATCGCGTGATCTCGCGCGAATACCACAGCACGGAATCTCGCTCCCAGATGGTCGGGTCCACCGGCTTGTGGTCGCGTTCCGGCGCCGCCAGCCCGGCATGCCACTCCCAGCGCGGCGTCACGTCGTCGGTGAGAATGCCGGCGTCATAGCCGATAACGGCCAGCGGCAGCTTGAATGTCGAGAAGGGCGCGAAGCGCCGGTCGCAAATGCCGTCCCGAACCAATACATCGCCGCTCCGTCCATCGACGATGACCGTGCAGGTGACCGGTTCGGCCGCCGCTGCTGCGCTAGGAGCAAGGCACAGGGCAAGGGCGAAGAGGGCAGGGCGCAGGCGGATTGTCATGACGCTGGGTATCCGATGTCGGTTGCGCCGACTAGCCAAGCCGTCGTGTCGAAAATGTGGAGCCCGCTACGACAACGGCGGAATCTGCCGCACATGCCCGTCTTGCGCGCGTCAAACTCTCCCGTTACAAGGCGCCACCTTTCCAACAGACCCATTCAAGGATCGACCCAATGGCGCTCGAACGCACCTTCTCCATCATCAAGCCCGATGCCGTCCGTCGCAACCTCATCGGCAAGATCATCGCCAAGTTCGAGGAAGCCGGTCTCCGCCCGATCGCACTGAAGAAGATCCACATGACCCGCGCCCAGGCCGAAGGCTTCTATGCGGTCCACAAGGATCGTCCTTTCTTCGGTGAGCTGGTCGAGCAGATGATTGCCTCGCCCGTCGTCGTGCAGGTCCTGGAAGGCGAAGGCGCCATCCTCAAGAACCGCGAAGTCATGGGCGCCACCAACCCCGCCAATGCTGCCGAAGGCACCATCCGCAAGGAATTCGCCCTCTCGATCGGCGAAAATTCGGTCCACGGCTCGGACGCCCCCGAAACCGCCGCCACCGAGATTAAGTTCTTCTTCAACGACGACGAGCTCGTCGGCTAAGCCGATGCCCGAGGTTTACGTCTACGCTGTCGAAGGCCGTACCGCCGAACAGAAGCGCGGCCTGATGAAGGACATCACCGACGCGGTGGTGAAGAATTTCGGCACCGACCCCGAAAAGGTCACGGTGCAGATCGTGGAGTCGCCCAAGGACAGCAAGGCCAAGGGCGGCATTCCTTTCAGCGAGCGCTAGACCGCCGCCGGACACATGACGCGAGGGCCGCCCAGCCGGGCGGCCTTTTTGCTTGTTTGTGCTATAAGCCCAGCACGATTTCCATTGATCCATCCGCCAGGCGTGGGTTTCCCACCAGCGCGGTCATGACGCCAATGATTGGCGGCGTCCAGAAAGCTTCAGATGTCCCTGCCTGACACCATTCTCCCCCCGCTCGCCCGCGCGATCGCAGCCAACGGCTAACAAACCCTGACGCCGGTACATGCGGCCATCATCGAGGACGAGACCGCAGGCCGCGACCTGCTGGT
>CBIGSA010000037.1:0-16966 GCA_966192215.1 uncultured Devosia sp.
GCCGGTGCCGGCTTCGACTTCCTTGATGCGAACCTTAGAGACCTTGGGCTCGAGCTGCATGTTGTCGAGGATGCGCACGGGCGGCATGACGAAGCCGAGCTCGATGGCGAGCTGGCGGCGCAGCGCCTTGATCTGCTCGGTGAGGCGATCGGAGCCGTTCTCGTCCTCTTTCACGAGGCTGAGCAGGCCATAGCCGAGTTCGAGCTTGAGCTCGTCGATCTTGAGGCTGTCGGTGATCGGGGCTTCGGCAGCGGCGGCACTGGGCTGGCTGGCCATGGCATCGAGCGCCATTTTCGTGGTGGCCTCGGCTTCGCGGACATCCTTGGCACCGGCGGCGCGCCAGGCGACATAGCCGACACCGCCGGCCAGGGCCAGGAAGGGCAGCACAGGCATGCCGGGCAGGAAGGCCAGCGCCCCCATGACGGCCGAGGACATGCCCAGGGCGCGCGGATAGCCGGTGAACTGGGCCGAAAGGGCCTTGTCGGCCGAGCCGGTCACGCCGGACTTGGAGACGAGGATACCGGCCGCGGTCGAGACGATCAGCGCCGGAATCTGGGAGACGAGGCCATCGCCGATGGTCAGCAGTGTATAGACGCTGCCGGCCTCCTGCACCGAAAGGCCCTCCTGCATCATGCCGATCAGGATGCCCGCCGAGACGTTGATGAAGGTGATGATGAGGCCGGCAATGGCGTCGCCGCGCACGAATTTGCTGGCGCCATCCATGTTGCCGAAGAAGGCGCTTTCGCCTTCGAGGTCGGCGCGGCGCTTCTTGGCGGTGTCCTCGTCGATGAGGCCGGCGGAGAGATCGGCGTCGATGGCCATCTGCTTGCCGGGCATGGCATCGAGGCTGAAGCGGGCGGCGACTTCGGCGATACGGCCGGAACCCTTGGTGATGACGATGAAGTTGACGATCACCAGGATGATGAAGATCACCGTGCCGATGACGAAATTGCCGCGCGTGACGAAATTGCCGAAGGCTTCGATGACATGGCCGGCCGCGGCGGTGCCGTTATGGCCGTCGGAGAGGATGAGGCGCGTCGTGGCCAGATTCAGGCCCAGCCGCAGCATAGTGGCGATGAGCAGGACCGTCGGGAAGGACGAGAACTCAAGCGGCTTTTGGATGAACAGGGCCGTCATCAGGATCATCACCGAGAAGACGATCGAGATCGCCAGCAGGCCGTCCACCAGCAAAGGCGGCATCGGCACGATGAGGATGACGATGAGCCCCATGACGCCCATGGCCAGCGCAATGTCGCCCGAGCGCAGCAGGTCGAAGACCGAAGCGGCGGAGGGGATCTTGAAGGCCGGGCGGGCGGCGCCGCTGGTGGGCAGGTCGGTCATGGGGTCTGTCTTTTGGAGTCAGGCACGCGCCTCCCTCCTCCTTGAGGGGAGGGGAGGGCAGGAGCCGTTCCCTTTGTGTCCATCCAAAATTCCATCAAGCCACAGACCGCCTCTCACCCGGCTCGGGCACATGGGTGCCTTCGTCGGCATACTGGTTGAGCTTGTTGCGGAGCGTCCGGATAGAAATCCCCAGGATGTTGGCGGCGTGGGTGCGGTTACCCAGGGTGTGGTCGAGCGTGTCGAGGATCAGGTCACGTTCCACATCGGCCACGGTGCGGCCGACCAGGGCGGCGGACATGGTCTGCGCCGTTTGGGCGAGCTGGGCCGAGAGCGAATTTGCCGCGGCGGCTTCGGCCAGGCCCATGCCATCGGGCAGGACGATGGCCTCGGGGCCGATCGTATTGCCGGAGGACAACAGGACAGCGCGATGCAGCGTGTTTTCCAGCTCGCGGACATTGCCGGGCCAGGGCGCCCTGAGCAGGGCCTCGCGGGCTTCGGGCGAGAGTTCGCGGGGCGGCAGGCCGTTGGCCTTGGCATATTTGGCGACGAAATGCTCGGAAAGGGCGGTGATATCGCCGGGGCGATCGCGCAAGGCCGGCAGTTTGAGGTTGACGACGTTGAGGCGGAACAGCAGGTCTTCGCGGAAGCTTCCTTCGCGCACCGCTTCGGAAAGGTTGCGGTTGGAGGTGGCGAGGATCCGGATATCCACCGGCACCGGCTTGCCGCCGCCGACGCGGTCGATCAGGCGTTCCTGGATGGCGCGCAGGAGCTTGGCCTGGAGGCGCACGTCCATTTCCGAGATTTCATCGAGCAGTAGCGTGCCGCCCGAGGCTTCCTCGAACTTGCCGATGCGGCGGGCGATGGCACCGGTAAAGGCGCCCTTCTCGTGGCCGAACAGTTCAGATTCGAGCAGGGCTTCGGGAATGGCGGCGCAATTGACCGAGATGAAGGGCTTGTTGGCGCGCTTACTGCGAGCATGGACGTATTTGGCAATGACTTCCTTGCCGGTGCCGCTTTCGCCGGTGATGAGGATGGAAGCATCGGAACCGGCGATCTGGTCGGCCATGCGCACGACGCGCTCCATGGCCGGATCGCGGAACAGGAACTCGGAGCTGTCGCGAGCCACGGCGGCGATGACGGCCGATATCAGCTCGGCATCGGGGGGCAGGGGGATATATTCCTTGGCGCCGGCGCGGATGGCGTTGACGGCGGCGGCCGCATTGGCCTCGACGCCGCAGGCGACCACCGGAATGGCGATGCGCTCGGCTTCAAGCCCGGCGATGAGCCCGGCAATATCCATGACCACATCGACCAGCAGCAGGTCGGCGCCGCGCCCGGCGCGCAGGGCGGCCAGCGCGATTTCGACCGATGGGGCATGGGCCACCTTGGCCCCGCCGTTCATCGCCATCTTGGTGGCTTCGCTGAGTTGGCCCTCGAGGGCTCCGATGATGAGCAGACGCATCCTGGCCTCCCTTATTGCGGTTTGATGATTTCGGTCATGGTGACGCCGAGCTTGCTTTCCACCAGCACGATTTCGCCGCGGGCGACGAGGCGTTCGTTGATGAAAATCTCGACGGCTTCACCGACCTGACGGTCGAGTTCGATGACGGTGCCGGTATCGAGGCGCAGCAATTCGCTGACCGGCATTTTGGTGCGGCCAAGCACGACTGAAATGCGGACGGGAACGTCGAACACCGCTTCGAGGTCGGCGGCGCTGCGCTCGATATGGGCCTCGGGCCCGTCGCCGCGCTCGGGGGCCAGCATTTCCTCGAAGGAGATGCTGTCCTGGGTGGTGATGTCGTCGTCGCCGGGTTCGGAAGCGCTCATTGATCGCTCTCCTCATGTCTGGGGTGGCCGTTGCGCGCGGCCAGATAGGCTGAAATCTTGCGGTCGATGTCCTTGGCGATGGCACCGATGTCGCGCACCAGCCCGCCATCGACCCATTCGAGCCGGCCATCGCCCAGGCGCTGCTCGGGATCACCCATCACCACCAGCCGCCCTGCGAAACCGGAAGTCTGCATATGGGCGGTGGCGATGTCGCGAATGCCATCGGCAATGTCGGGATGGCAGCGCACGACCAGATGCGGCACGCCATTGAGGCTCTGCATGCATTCACCGATGAGCGCTTCGAGCTCTACGGTGGGGTAGCGGGCCAGCAAGTGCAGCGCCAGCTTGCGGCCGATGCTGGCGGCCAGTTCGACGGCCTCGCGCTGCGCGTTGGCGGCGGCGTCATCAAGGGCGGCCGCCATTTCGGCGCTCTGGGTGGCGAGGGTTCCGGCCGCGGCGGCCAGGGTCTGCGCGGCCATGGCGGTAGCGTTGCGCTCGCCGGCGGCCACGCCCTCGGCATAGGCTTCCTGCCGTGCCTGGGCGAGCAGTTCGGCAACCAGGCGTTCGGGCATGGTCGGCTCGGGCGGCGCCATGGGCTTGGTGCGCTTGCCAAGGTCCAGATCGAAGGTGAAACGGGCGGGTTGTGCCATGGGTTACGCCACCATCTGATCGTCGGCCTTGGACTTCATGATCAGGATTTCGCCCTTGGCGGCGAGATCCTTGGCGGTCGAGACCATGCGGCCCTGCGCCTCGTCGACGTCCTTGAGGCGCACCGGCCCCATGACTTCCATGTCGTCCTTGAGCAGCTTGGCGGTACGGCCCGACATGTTCTTGAAGAAGGTTTCCTTGACCGTTTCGTTGGCGCCCTTGAGCGCCATGGCCAGCTCCTTCTTGTCCATCTTGGTGAGCAGGGTCTGGATGGCCGAGGATTCGAGCTTGGCCAGGTCCTCGAAGGTGAACATGAGTGCCTTGATGCGCTCGGCATCGTCGCGGCTGTGTTCTTCGAGCGTGGTGATGAAGCGGGCTTCGGTCTGGCGGTCGAAACTGTTGAAGATTTCGGCCATCTGCTCGTGGCTATCGCGGCGCTTGGAATGGTTCAGCGTCGACATGAATTCGGTGCGCAGGGTGGTCTCGATCTTTTCGAGGATTTCTTTCTGCACCGGGTCGAGGCCGAGCATGCGCTGCACCACATCCATGGCCAGTTCCTCGGGCAACACGGCCAAGACCTTGGAGGCGTGGTCGGTGGCGATCTTGGAGAGGACCACAGCGATGGTCTGAGGATATTCGTTCTTGAGATAGGCCGCGAGCACGTCGGCCTGCACGTTGGAAAGCTTCTCCCACATGTTGCGGCCGGCGGGTCCGCGGATTTCTTCCATGATGGCATCCACCTTATCCTGGCTGAGGAAGCTCAGCAGCAGGCGCTCGGTGGAGTCGGTATTGCCCGACAGCGAGCCATTGGACGAAATGGTGGTAACGAATTCGATCATCAGATCGTCGAGCATTTCCTGGGTGATCGGACCCAGGCGCACCATCGCGCGGCTGAGCTGCTTGACCTCGAGTTCGTCCAGCTCGTCGAAGATAGGGCGACCATAGTCGGGCCCCAGCGCCAGCAGGAGTGCTGCCGCCTTTTCGTCGCCCTTGAGTACGCGCTGATTGGTGGCATCGCCCATGACGAGCTGCTTGCCGGTGGCGACCTGGGTGGGCAGATCAGGATTGTCGGTGGATTGGGAAACCAGGGCCATGGCGGTTACGCTGCGCTACCCAGCCAGTCGCGCACGATCAGCGCGGCCTGCTTGGGATTTTCTTCGACAAGGGTGCCGACGGTCTTGAGGGTCTGGAGCTGGGTCTCGCCCATCGACTTGGCATTGGCGACCCAGGCCGGAGTCTTGTCGCGCGGCTCCTCGGGCTCCTCGGAAATCACGTGGCCATCGGCGGCGAGCACGCCGTGATGACCCAGTTCGGCGCCGCTGGGCAGGGCCAAAGCCTGCGTTTCGGGCGTCAGCACCTTCTTGAGCAGCGGACGCATGACGAAGAAGACGAGGGCCAGTGCGATGAGCAGGGTCACCGCCATTTCGGCGCCGTTCATCAGGTCGTCGCGGGTAAAATCGAGCAGGCCGGCGGCGCCATCGGTGCCCGGCACGGCCAGTTCGGGCCGCTCGGCAAACTGCATGTTGACGACTTCGACGCTGTCGCCACGTGCCTCCGAATAACCGACGGCGGAACGGACCAGCGTCAGGATCTGGGCGATTTCATCGGCGCTGCGCGGCGTATAGACCGGGTCGCCATTGGGGTCGGCGGCATAGACGCCATCCACGACCACGGCGACCGAGAGACGCTTGATGGCACCGGCTTCGGTGACAGTGGTCTGGGCCGTCTTGGAAATCTCGTAATTGGTGACTTCCTCGGTTGAGGTGCCCTGTTCGGTCGGGCCGGTGGCGCCGGCATTCTGGCTGGCGCCGGGCAGTTCGTTGGCTACGGTGACCTGGCCGTTTGCGCCGGCGCTCAGGTTTTCGGTTTCCCGGATCTGGCTGGAGCGAACGACCTGGCTTTCGGGATCGAAGGTTTCCTGGGTGGTGGTCGAGCGATTGTAATCGATCTCGGCGCTGACCTCGACGCGGGCGCGGCCATTGCCGACCACGTTGGCCAGCATGTCCTCGACACGGGTGCGCAGGCGGTTCTCGAAATTGAGCGTACGCTCGGCGGCCTGGCCGGCCATGGCACCCTCGGCTTCGTCGCCGGTGCCCGAGGCAAGCAGGTTGCCCTGGTCATCGACAATGGAGACGCGGGTTGGCGTCAGGCCCTCGATGGCGGAGGCCACCAGATGCTGGATGGCGCGGATTTCGCCGCTGGCCAGTTCACCGCGCACCGACAGCACGATGGAGGCGGACGGATCGGTGCGTTCGCGGCGGAACAGTTCACGCTCCGGCAGGACCAGGTGCACGCGGGCCGACTTGATGCGGGTCAGCGAGGCGATGGTGCGGGCCAGTTCGCCTTCGAGCGCGCGGACATTGTTGATGTTTTGCACGAAGCTGGTGGCGCCCAGCGTCGATTGCTCGTCGAAGATTTCGTAGCCGACCTGGCCGCGCTGGGGCAGGCCGGAGCCGGCCAGCGTCATGCGGGTCGTGGTGATCTGGTCGCGCGGGATCAGGATCGTGTCGCCGTCGCCGCGCAACTCGTAGGGAATATTGAGCGTTTGCAACTCGGTCACAATGGCCGAGGAATCCTCGAGGCTGAGGCCACTATAGAGCGGCGACAGATTCGGGGTCTGCGCCCGCATGATGAGGAAGCCGAAGAAGCCGAGCAGGAGTATGGCAACCACCGCCATGGCGGCCAGACGGGGCAGGCCTATGCGGTTGATTAGATGGGTAAAGTTATCCACGCCGGCACTCGATTCGAGGGAAGCCATACCAACGCAACGCACGTGGAGGCCGCTGGGCAAAAATTACCTAGCGGATGGTAAAGATTGTCTTAACTCCCGGTTGCAGTTTGCGAATTCGGGCAGAAAATGCCGGGCGGAGTAAAGGAAGGATGAATCGATGTTGAAGGTGCTGGGGCGGGTCACGTCCATCAATGTGCGCAAGGTGCTGTGGGCGCTCGATGAACTGGGGCTCGGCTATGAGCGCGAGGATTGGGGCCTGCCTTTGCGCGACCCCAAAGTGCCCGAATTCCTGGCGCTCAACCCGAACGCGCAGGTGCCCGTGATGATCGAGGGCGAGTTCGTGCTGTGGGAAAGCAATGCGATCCTCATCTATCTGGCCGAGCGCGAGGGGCAGTTGCTGCCCGAGCAGCTCGAATTGCGGGCGCTGGCGCTGCAATGGCTGGGCTGGCAGGCGAGCGAACTCAATCCGCCCTGGGGCTATGCCGTCAATGCGCTGATCCGCAAGACGCCGGGCTATGACGATCCGGGCAGGATCGCGGATTCAATGGAACGGTGGTCGGCGAAGATGGAGATATTGGAGGGCGCCCTGGCGGGTGCGAGCACCGGCTATATCGGGGCGGGCTTTTCCATCGCCGACATCGCCCTGGGCCTGTCGGTGCATCGCTGGATGTCCATCCCGCTGGAGAAGAAGGAGTTTCCGGCGGTGGCGGAGTATTATGAGCGGCTGATGAGCCGGGAAGCGGGTGCGCGCTGGATGGGTCCGGAGACGCCATAGGAAGAATACCCCTCCTAACCTCCCCATGAAAAGGGGGAGGAATCCGCACAGTGGATGGCCGCGATATTGCCAAAAGCTCGATCTGTTCCTCCCCCTGTCAGGGGGAGGCTAGGAGGGGGTATACCGCCAAAACACAAAGCCCGCCGGGGTTCCCGGCGGGCTTTGAAACTGTAGACCCAAAATTCAGCCGCTAGCCTTCGCGGTAGTGCTGTATCCAGGTGGTCCGCAAACCGGCAAGGCCATGCTTGTCGATGGCGGCCTGCCAATTGAGGAATTCGTCGACGCTCAATGTATAGCGGTCGCACGCCTCTTCGAGGCTGAGCAGCCCGCCGCGCACAGCAGCGACGACTTCGGCTTTGCGGCGGATGACCCACCTCCGCGTATTGGCGGGGGGAAGGTCTGCAATCGTGAGCGGACTACCGTCCGGTCCGATAACGTACTTAACGCGAGGACGCATCTGTACGGTCATTTTACTCTCTACTCAACCTGACCATATGAGGAAGAGAGTAGGCCAACGGCCTTAAAATTCGACTAAGGGGAAACTTACAACAGGTTAAGAATGGTCTTGGATTTCAAGGCATTGATTCAGGTTTGACTGAGCGCGGAGCGCTACCTCTCCCTTTGGGGGAGAGGTCGACCTGAAGGGTCGGGGGGGGGGGGCCTGTAGCGGGTTGGATGCTTGGGGTAGGCCCCCGCACCCGTCGGCTCCTTCCTTACCTCTCCCCCAAAGGGAGAGGTAAGGAAGGTCAGGCTGTCGTATCGTCCTCGGCGGGATCTTCCGCCTCGGGATCGTCGGGTGCGGTGACGTCAGGAATGCGCACGTCGGTCACGTCGGTGATCGCCACGCGGCGGCTGCCCACGGTCAGCAGGGGCACGTCGCCGGTAAAGTCCACCGCTGTCACGATGCCGATCGAGGCGGTGCTGATCTTGACGATCTGGCCATTGGCATCCTTGCCCTGGATGTCGATCGTATAGACGCCGTTTGGCTTCAGATTGCCATCGCTGCCCATGCCGTCCCAGCGGAAGGTGCCGGGGCCGGCATTGAGCGGGCCGGTTTCGGTATAGACGACCTGGCCATTGGCGTCCTTGATGGTGACGGTGGCATTGGCGGCATTGGCGTCGGCACTGTAGGCCCAGAAGACGGCATTCTCGTCGGTGAGTTCGCCCGTCTTGCCCGAGGACGTCACTTCCTTGCCGATATAGGAGACGGCGTCGGACTTGGCCGTATTCTGGCTCGAGAGCATCAGCGTCTCGAGGAACTCATTGGTCTTGAGCTGTTGTTCGACACCGGTGAACTGCACCAGTTGCTGGGTGAACTGGTTGGTGTCCATCGGATCCAGCGGGTTCTGGTTCCTGAGCTGGGTGGTCAGGATGGTGAGGAAGGTGTCGAAATTGTCTGCGATGGTCGAGCGCGAGCTCGCCATCTGGCTGGTGTTGGAACTGCCCGAGACGCCATCAACTGCCATGACACCTACTCCTTACGCGATGATGTTGACACCGCTGGCACTGAGACTGCCGCGGTAGAGATTGACTGTGGGGGGGGGCGTGTCGTCGGTCTCGGCCGTCACCTCGTCGCCGAAGATCGGATTGTTGCCGCTGCCGCCGTCCTGCCCGTGCTGGCCACCGCTGCTGAACGGGTTCTGCTTGAGCGAGAATTCGAGATTGGTCTTGGCGCCGTCGAGGCCGGCTTGCTGCAAAGCCCGTTCCAGGCCGCGCTGGTCGCGCTGCATCAGGTCGAGCGTTTCGGCCTTTTCCACGGTCAGTCGCGCATGGACCTGACCTGATTTGTCGATGTCGAGCTTCACATCAATGCGGCCCAGTTCGGGGGGATCGAGGCGGATCTGGAAGCGGGTATTGCCGTCATTGACCTGGCGGACGATCTCGAAGGCGAGCTGGGGCAGGTTGAGCTGCTGCTGGCTGGTCTGGTAGCCGGCCTGCACGACACGCGGCGCGGCCACGATATCGACGCGCGCGGCGGGGGTCGTCGGCGAACTGGCAGGGGCCTCGGGCTGCTTGTCCACCGCTGCCGCGATTTGCGGGCGCTCGGCGGGCTTGCGATCCGGCGGCGTGGAATCGTTGCCACGATCGCCGGAATCGTCGGTTTCGGCCGCGGCCTTGATCGCCGGGGTTTCTGGTGTCTCGGCGGCATCGGTCGCGGTGGCGGCATCTGTGCTGGCCTTGCCGGTCAAAGCCGGCTCGGTCAGCTTGAGTTCGGGGGTGGCCAGGGCCTGGGTGGCCGGGTCGGTATCGACGGCGGCGGCAGGCTTGAGCAATCGGGCGAGGATGGCGTCGAGATCGGCATCGGCCTTGGCGCCAAGCTCGAGCTGGGCCAATTGGTCGGGTTCCAGCTCGCCGCTGTTGATGGCCGAGAGCAGGGCGGCGAGCTTGTCGCCGATCGACTTGAGCAGGGCCGACAGTTCCTCGCCGGCATCGGGAGAGGCCGAACCGCTGAACAGGGTTTCGGCGAGCGGACCGAAGGCGGCGGTGAGGCGGGCCGCGAAGCTGGCATCGTCGGGCTGGATGTCAGTAACCAGCGCCGTGAGGTCGTCGATCGAGGGCAGGGCATCGAGGTCGATGTCGAGTGCGTCGGCCAGGTTGGCCAATGCTGCCTCGAGCTGCCGGAGCATTTCGGGGTCGAGCGGCTCGCCGGCTTCAAGGCTCGCCTGGAGATCGGCCAGGGTGCTGGCGATCTCGGCCAGTCCGGATCCGGCATCCTGCGCTTCCTGGAACGGCACGACGGCGTCGACCACCGCGGCGATGGCGTCCGGGTCCTCGTTGCCCTGGGTTTCGCCGTCGCCAAAGCCGAGCGAGAGCTTCACCAGGTCACCAAGGCTGGCATCCACATTGGCCGACGAGGTCCTGGCGCCGTCCGTGCCAGTCTTGGGCGCGGCGGTGCCGAGCAGGGCCGCGAAGACGTCGAATGCGCCTTCGTCGCTGCCAGCGCCCGTCGAGCCATTGAGGCTCTTGCTGCTGCTGACGCCGGCTGCGTTGGTCGTAACGGTCAGGTGTGATGCCACGAAAGCGGCCCCATATACAAAGAGACTAATCCGAGCAGGACGATGCAAGCGCGGTGCCAAGTCTGTGCTGGACAAAAATACCTTAGGATTCAATGTTTTGGCATTTACCGTATGAAAGGCTGCCTGTGACAGGCGGTATCATGCGGCAAAAGCTGCCGGGCAAATGTTGCGAGGGGCGGGGGAAAGGCGTAGAAGCCCGAACTCAATTCGTCCGCTGGCCCTTGAACCCAACCGGATACCGGAAAGATGCTGAACTCGCTTGATATTGCCAAGCGTCCCGAAGATACGCGCGTTGTCGTTGCGATGTCGGGGGGCGTGGATTCCTCGGTCGTGGCGGGTCTCTTGGCCCGCCAGGGTTATGACGTCGTCGGCGTCACCCTGCAGCTTTACGATCACGGCGAGGCGACCCATCGCAAGGGGGCCTGCTGCGCCGGGCAGGATATCCACGATGCGCGCCGCGTGGCGGCCACGCTAGGCATTCCCCACTATGTGCTGGACTATGAAGAGCGCTTCAAGAAGAGCGTGATCGCGCCTTTCGCCAATGCCTATCAGCAGGGCGAAACGCCGGTGCCCTGCATCGCCTGCAACCAGTCGGTCAAGTTCGTCGACCTGATGGAAGTGGCGCGCGACCTCGGCGCAGATGTGCTGGCCACCGGGCATTATGTGCAGAGCAAGCTGGGCGAGGATGGCCGGCGGCAGTTGTTCCGCCCGGTCGATGCCGAGCGCGACCAGACCTATTTCCTCTTCGCCACCACGCAGGAGCAGCTTGACTATCTGCGCTTCCCGCTGGGCGGCATGGGCAAGGCCGAGGTGCGCGAACTGGCGCGCGACATGGGTCTCGAAATCGCCGACAAGCATGACAGCCAGGACATCTGCTTCGTGCCGCAGGGCAAGTATGCCGACATCATCCGCAAGATGCATCCGGAAGCGGCCGCGCAGGGCGAGATCGTCCATCTCGACGGGCGTGTGCTCGGCACGCATGAGGGGATCGTCAACTATACCGTGGGCCAGCGCAAGGGGCTGGGCGTCGCCGCGGGCGAACCGCTCTATGTGATCAAGCTCGAGCACAAGACCGGCCGCGTCATCGTCGGCCCGCGCGAGGCGCTCAAGACCCATACGGTGCGCCTGCGCGATGTGAACTGGCTGGGCGCGCGGCCGCTGAGCGAGATGAGCACGGGCAATGGCGCGCCGGTCGAGGTCAAGGTGCGCTCGACCCGCGGGCCGCAGCCGGCGGTGATCCAGAGCCGGAATGGCGAGGTCTATGTGACGCTGGTCAGCGGCGAATACGGCATTTCGCCGGGCCAGGCCTGCGTGTTCTATGCCGACGACACGGCCACTTCGGAAGTCTGGGGCGGCGGCTTCATCGCCGAGGCCGTGCCGCAGGTCTTTGCGGCTTAGTCAGTGCCACGCCCTCGTGGTTCGAGGCGCTGAAGAAGCGCACCTCACCATGAGGGCTACTTTGAACTCAGTGTATCAGTAGCCTCATGGTGAGGTGCGAGCCCTGAACCACGAGGCGTGCACTATTGTGCCGGCGTCTCTGTCGATGCAGCACTCGTCGCTGCGGCATTGGCCTCGCGCAACTGCTGATAGGCGTTGATGCCGCCGAACCAGGTGGAAATGGCGATGACCACCAGGATCGCGCCCAGGACCAGCAGCAGCACACGTCCGCGATTGAGGGCGAAGGGGCTCTGTTTGGGTTCATCCATGGCAATCGCCTCAAAATAAATCTGCGCAAAGCACCCAAGGAATGGGAGCGCGGTGGCGTCTTAGCACTAGAATGGCCGCAAGAGTAAGGCGTGGCGAGTGCATGGCTTGGTGATGGGACTGACTGCCGCAGCTCCGATCGAGGCGACGCAGGCGGTGACGCGGGCGCTGGTGGTGCGCGCGCAGAATGGTGATGCCGAAGCCTTTGCCGAGCTGATCGAGGGTCACTATGACCTGATCCATCGCACGGCCTGGAAATGGTGCGGCAACCGTGATGATGCCGAGGATATTGCGCAGGATGTCTGCGTGAAGCTGGGCCGGGCCATAGCAGGCTTCGATGGACGCAGCGCCTTTTCGAGCTGGGTCTATCGCATCACGCTCAATGCCGTACGCGACATGCAAAGGGCGGGCAAGAGGCGGGGCAGGTATGCCGATGCCTATGCCGAGGTGTCGCCCGAGGATCAGCCGGCCGAGCAGGAGGAAGCAGCGACCAGCAACCAGCTCTGGGCGGCTGTGCGAAAACTGCCGGAAAAGCAGCGCGATGCGGTGTTGCTGGTCTATGCGGAGGAATTGAGCCATGCGGCGGCGGCCGAAATCATGGGCATCAGGGAGGCGACAGTCTCCTTTCATGTGCATGAGGCACGCAAGACCCTGAGGGGGCTGCTATGAGCGACGATATGCATGATCCATTCGACAGGCTGAAAGGCGCGGCGACGCCGGCGCCCCGCGCGGAAGCGAAAAAGCGCGCGCTGGCGTCAGGCATGGCGGCCTTCGCTGCCGCGCAGGAAAAATCTGCAACAGCGACCAAAGGAAACCATTGGGGCCAGCGTCTCACGTCCATCATCCATTCCTGGAAAGGAAACAAGATCATGGACATGCGTCTTCCCATCGGCACCGCCGCCGTGGCCCTCCTGCTCCTGCCGCTCGGCTATCAGCTCTATTCGACCACCTCGATGACGGTGCCGACCGAAGCCCCGGTGCAGCAGCCGGCAATGGTCGAGCCGCCTCCGGCGGAGCCGGTTTTGACCGAAGAGCGGGCCGAAGCGCCCCCGGCCGACACCGATATGACCGTTGCCGCACCGGAACCGGCACCGCTCGACGACGCCCTGATGGAAAGCGAAGTGGCGCAGGACGCCGCGGCGCCGGTCGTTGGCGGCAATAGAGGCTTGGCCAAGCAGCAGATGTCGGTGGCCGCGCCTCCTGCTGCCGCGGCGACGGCAGAAAGCGACGCCTTCTATATGCCTGCGCCCGCGCCGATGCCTTCAGTGGTCGCGCTGCCGGCCGAACCGAGCGGGGACGCCTTTGCCAGCTTCGAGGAACAACGCCTCAAGGCGGTGGGCGAGGAGCCGGTCTCGACCTTCTCGATCGATGTGGATACGGCCAGCTATTCCTATGTGCGCCGCATGCTGGAGGA
Source organism: uncultured Devosia sp. (assembly GCA_966192215.1). GTDB lineage: Bacteria > Pseudomonadota > Alphaproteobacteria > Rhizobiales > Devosiaceae > Devosia. Next base: position 13,458 of record CBIGSA010000037.1, read on the forward strand.
CGGCTACGTGCCCGAGCCCGATGCGGTACGCATCGAGGAGCTGATCAACTATTTCCCCTATGACTACCCGGCCGCCGAAAGCGCTGCCGTGCCGTTCAAGCCCACGATCGGGGTCTATCCCACGCCGTGGAATCCGAAGACGCAATTGCTGCAGATCGGCATCAAGGGCTATGTGCCCCCTGATGGCGAGGACAAGCCTGCCAATCTGGTGTTCCTGATCGATACGTCGGGCTCGATGGACGAGCCGGACAAGCTGCCGCTGCTCAAGCGGGCCTTCAGTCTCCTGGTCGATCAGCTTTCGGCCAACGATACGGTGTCGATCGTGGTCTATGCCGGCTCGGCCGGCGTGGTGCTGGAGCCGACCGTGGCGACGGAAAAGGCCAGGATTCTTTCGGCGCTGGACCAGCTTGCCGCCGGCGGCAGCACGGCGGGCGCCGAAGGCATTGCGCTGGCCTATCGGCTGGCCGAACAGGCCAGGGTTGCCGATGGCACCAATCGGGTGATCCTGGCCACTGATGGCGACTTCAATGTCGGCATCAGCGATCCCGACGCGCTCACCGATTTCATCAAGATCAAGCGCGACAGCGGGATCAGCCTTTCGGTGCTGGGCTTTGGGCGCGGCAATCTCGACGATGCGACCATGCAGGCGCTGGCGCAGAACGGCAATGGCAATGCCAGCTACATTTCCAGCTTCCGCGAGGCCCAGAAGGTACTGGTCGAGGAAATGGGCGGCACGCTCGACATGATCGCCAAGGATGTGAAGATCCAGGTCGAGTTCAACCCGGCCGTGGTCAGCGAATATCGGCTGATCGGCTATGAAACCCGCGCGCTCAACCGCGAGGATTTCAATAATGATGCAGTGGATGCCGGCGATATCGGCGCCGGGCACACGGTGACGGCGATCTATGAGATCGTGCCGGTCGGCTCGGGCGCGGAGATGATCGATCCGTTGCGCTACGGGCCGGAGGGAGCCACTGGAAGCGGCGGCGAAATCGCCTTCCTTAGGATGCGCTACAAGCTGCCCGAGAGCGATGTCAGCCAGTTGATCGAACAGCCGGTGACGGCGGACGTGGTCTATGGCGATATCGCAGAGGCCAGCGACGACATGCGCTTTGCCGCCGCTGTCGCGGCTTTCGGGCAGAAGCTGAGGGGCTCCAACTATGGTTCGGCCATCAACTGGGAGGAGATCGCGGCCCTGGCTCGCTCGGGCAAGGGCACGGATGACAGCGGCTATCGGGCAGAATTCATCCAACTGGTGCAGACGGCCAGCCTGCTGAAGCCGGATACGGATACCGATCGGTGCGATGTGAGTGTGAGTGGCGAGGTGTGCGATTAGGTGCCACGCCCTCATGGTGAGGCGAGCCCTTGCGAGCCTCGAACCACGAGGCGTGGCAGAAAGGCCGGGATTAATCCCGGCCTTCGTTTTTTAGACCAGCGGCTTCAAACCTGCTTCGATGCTCGCCCGGCGACCTTCCAGGAAGGGCGGCAAGGCCAGGCTTTCGCCCAGAGTTTCCATCGGCTCGTCCGCCGCAAAGCCGGGAACGTCGGTGGCGATTTCGAACAGGATGCCGTTAGGTTCGCGGAAATAGAGCGAAGTGAAGTAGAAGCGCTCCACTTCGCCGCTATTGCGCAGGCCGGCGCGGCCGACCCGTTCGATCCACTGGCGCAGGCTGTCCTGGTCCGGGGTGCGGAAGGCAACATGGTGCACGCCACCGGCGCCCGGACGGGCCGGGGGCAGGGTGGGATCGACCGCCACATGCAGCTCCGCGCCCGGACCGCCGGGGCCCATTTCAAAGACATGGGTCTCGGGCGTGTGGCTTGTCATGGCATATTCACGCACCTTGCGCATGTTCATGACCTCGGTCAGCACCCGCTCGGTACGGTCGAGCCGCGGTACGGAAAGCGTGATGGGGCCCAGGCCGATGATCTGCCGTTCGGCCGGCACGGGCGACTTGGCCCAGGGTACGACTTTGTTGGCAGCGTCAATCACCATGCGGAAGCGCTGGCCTTCAAAATCCTCGAAATCGAGCGAAAGCTGGCCATTTCGCTCCTTGATCGCCGAGGTGCCGACATTGTGGCTCTGCAGGTGGCCCTTCCACCAGTTCAGGCTTTCTTCGCTGTCGACACGCAGGCCGGTGCGGCCCACGGTGTGGTTACCGCGCTGTTCGCGGGCGGCCGGGAAATCGAAGAAGGTCAGGTCGGCGCCGGGCGAGGCAACGCCATCGCCATAGAAGAGGTGATAGGCGGTGGTGTCGTCCTGGTTGACCGTCTTCTTGATCAGCCGCATGCCCAGGGTTTGGGTGTAAAAGGCCAGGTTTTTCCTGGCTTCGGCGGTGACCGCCGTGAGGTGATGGATACCTCCGAGTTCGAGTGTCATTGTATGTCTCCTGAAGTGGCACCCGGTATGGCGCCTTGCATTGACCAAGATGTAGAGCACAAGGACGGGATTGTGCAGGCTAACAATGCCGACAGACCGGTGTCGATTTTTGAACGATCATGGCATCACATCAACGCAACCGCTGCGCGATTGCGGGCATTGCCTCCTTGAAACAGGACCGAGGAGGCCATCGTGACCGCTCATCTGGAAAGCCGACCGTCTGTGCGGCATGGGCGTGATGAAATTGACCAGGACGAAGAGGCCATTGTCAGCCTTGCCGATGCCAGGGCGGCGGTGCAGGGCTGCCGGCGGTGCCCGCTCTATCGTCATGCAACGCAGGCTGTTTTCGGCGAGGGGCCGGAGCAGGCCGAGGTGATATTCGTCGGCGAACAGCCGGGGGATCGCGAGGACCTGGCGGGGCGGCCCTTTGTCGGGCCGGCGGGCCGCGTGCTGGATGCGGCAGTCGAGAAGGTCGGCATCGATCGGGGCCGGGTCTATGTCACCAATGCGGTCAAGCATTTCAAATTCGTGCCCCGCGGCAAGAGACGCCTGCATCAGCGGCCGGATGCCGGGGAAATCCAGGCCTGCAAATTCTGGCTCGATCTCGAAATCGGCTTCGTGCGGCCCAGGGTCATCGTGGCGCTGGGGGCGACGGCGGCGCAAAGCCTGCTCGGCAAGGGCGTCACCATCAGCAGATTGCGCGGGGCGCCGATAACGATGGACAATGGCGCGGCGCTCTTTGTCACCAACCATCCGTCGTATCTGCTGCGTATACGCGACCCCGAGGACAAGGCGCGGGAGCAGGCCAAATTCGAGGCCGACCTGGTGCTGGTCCGCGACGCCATTGCCGCTTCGCCAGCGCGGCGACATTGAGCTTGTGTGGCTGGAAGACGGCCTGCAACGCGCGGCACGCGCGGCTGATCTCGCGGGTGAGCTCGGCCTGCTGCTGCTCATTGAGATCGACCCATTCGACGGCGTTTTCCACGCGCGGCACCAGGATCAGCCAGGGATGGTTGGCGTCGTCCATCAGCTGCAGGTCGCTCAGTGCGAAGTGCGCTACGGGGTGCGTGTCTTCGGACAGCTGCGGATGCAGGTGCCAGCCGGTAGGAGCGTTCGAACGGTTCATCGCAGG
>CBIGSA010000038.1:0-16927 GCA_966192215.1 uncultured Devosia sp.
CTGATGCTGGTGACCGCGCTCAACCGCAAGATCGGCTACGACAACGCCGCCAAGATCGCCAAGACCGCCCACAAGAATGGCAGCACCCTGCGCGAAACCGCCATCGAGCTGGGCCTGCTCACAGGCGAGGAATTCGACGCTGAAGTGAAGCCCGAACAGATGGTCGGCCCGCTCAAGCTGAAGAAGTAGGCGTTCGGCCGCCATTCATCTGCGACCCATTAGGCACTCTTTGCGGCGGACCGCCAATCTGGCATGGTCCGCCCAGGGAACAAGGAGAGCCAACTTGGTCGAACATGTCTATGTGCCACCGACCGGTGCCGCGCCACGCCGCACCGGGCCATTCATTCCGCCTCTGCTGATCGTGCCCTTCCTGGTCTACAACCTGGTCGCCTTCATCTTCCTGGGCGGCAACCCGGCGGGCTGGAGCAATACGGCCTTTGCCATTCCCATGGTTTCGGGCGTGCCATGGGCCGTCTCCGTCGGCGACCTGCTGGTCGTCGGCTCGCTGATCCTCTTATTTTTCGAACTGCTGAAATCCACCCGCATCGGCACGGTATCGATCCTCGAGCACATGCTCTCGATGATCGTCTTCGTGGTGATCCTGGTCGAATTCCTGCTGATCGGCGCCGCCTCCAGCTCGGTCTTCTTCATCCTGCTGGTCATGTCGCTGATCGATGTCGTGGCGGGCTTCACCATGTCCATCACCTCGGCCACGCGCGACATGAGCATGGCGGGCCACTAGGCCGCGGCGGCTATTGCCGTCCGCTCAGGCGACGATGCTCGTCCGGTAGCCGGCCGGCATCCGCTTCACGCCAACCCTGGCGCCATCGGCATAAGCCCCGATGGCGCCTTGCGGCGTGTCGCGCCGGCGCTCGCGTTGCGGCATGAGGTTGGCGCGCGCCGCCAGGAGCTGGCTGACAAAGGCAGCGCCGGTCTCGCTGCGACGCAGCGAGGGGCGCGGGCGCGATGGCCCGATCAGAACAGGCAATCCGGCTGGCTTTGTTTCAGAACTGGCCAATTCAGCCTCGCTTGTCTCAAAGCGGGCCAGCCTGTCTCGAAATGAAACATGACGCTCCGGCCCGATGCACATTTAAGCGCAAACGGCGTGCCAGATGCTAACGTTCCGTTAACGATTTCCGCTGCTAAAGCGAAGGATGGTTAAAGCGGCGGGCTTAGAAATTGTCCTTGCCCTTGCGGATCGCCGCAAACACTTCGGCCGGATCGGCGCCCTCAAGGCCATAGTGCCTGGCGAGGCCCGGATCGTCAGCCCGCAGGAAGGGATTAGCTGCCTTGTCCTCGCCGAGCAGGAACGGAATCGTCGCCCGGCCGGCAGCCCGCAAGGCCGTCACCTCGGCCGCCCGCCGCTGCAGGGCGGCATTGTCGGGGTCGATGGAGAGCGCGAATTTGGCATTGCTGGCCGTATATTCGTGCCCGCAATAGACCAGCGTATCGTCGGGCAATGCGCGCAGAGCCTTGACGCCTTCCCACATCGGCCCCGGCCTACCCTCGAACATGCGGCCGACGCCCAGCGAGAACAGCGCGTCGGCGGTGAACAGGTGCTTGCCCGCCTTGTCGTGGAAGACGATGTGACCAAGCGTATGGCCCGGTGCGTCATAGACGTCGAACACGGTTTCACCCAGGGTCACCCTGTCGCCACCGGCCACCAGCTCATCGAGATCGGCAATCTTGTCCGCCTCGCCGCGCGGCCCGACGACGCGCGTACCGAAAGCCGCCTTGAGCTCGGGAATGGCTTCGACATGGTCGATATGGTGGTGGGTGATGAAGATATCGGTCAGGTTCCAGCCGCGATGCACCAGCGCGTTGCGGATGGCTGCGGCCTCGGGCGCGTCTATCGCAGCAGTGCGGCCGCTCGCCGTGTCGTGCACCAGATAGCCGAAATTGTCGCTCCGGGCAGGAAATACATCGACGATCAGACTCATGGCGGCACTCCGAAGCAGGGGAAAGTTGAAAGCTAGGGGCGCAGGCGCCACATGACAACCGGTCCGTTGGACAAGTCCTTGGGAAACCGGCAGAGTTGCGCGCATGACCGCCGACGTCACCCGCCTCATCGCCTATTACAAGTCCCCGCTGGGGCGCATTTCGCGTGCCTTGGTGCGCGAGCAGGTGAACGGGCTGGCCGATGATGTAGCCGGCAAGCGCATACTGGGCCTGGGCTTTGCCACGCCCTACCTGCGCTTCACGCTCGACAGGGCTGAGCGCGTGCTGGCCTTCATGCCTGCCCGCCAGGGCGCCTCGGCCTGGCCGCGCGAGGGCCCGTCCCACACCGTGCTCTGCGATCCGCTGGAAATGCCGCTGACCGACGCGGCCATCGACCTGACCATCGCCATCCACGCGCTGGAACACGTGGCCGATGCCGAGGAACTGATGCGCGAACTCTGGCGCATCACCGCGCCAAACGGGCAGTTGATCCTTGTCGTACCGCGCCGCAGGGGCATCTGGGCGCAGCGCGACAACACCCCCTTCGGCTCGGGCAATCCCTATTCCGGCGGCCAGCTCGACAAGCTGTTGCGCGACCACAGTTTCGTGCCCGAGGCCTGGCGCGACGGCCTGTTCCTGCCGCCGTTCCAGTCTTCGCTGGTGCTCAAGTCCACCCGCTTCTTCGAGCGCGTCGGACGTCTCTTCGGCCCGGCCATGAGCGGCGTCATTTGCGTGCGCGCCCGCAAGGAGGCCTTTCCCGCCGTACCGCGCCGCAAGCGCGAGGAACGCTTCGTGCGCCTGCCCGGGCTGAGCACCGCAACGGCGCGGCAAGGCTAAACGCGACCAAACAAAGACGCTTTCCTTTGCCATCGCGCATGGCTTTGACTATGGTCCGCGCGGTTTTCCCGCCCAGCGATCCATCATGTCCGACGACCCTATCCGACCCGTCCCGCAGCCCGGCATTCTCGACATTGCGCCCTACCTGCCCGGCAAGTCCGGTGCGCCGGGCAGCAATGCGATCAAGCTCTCGGCCAATGAAAGCCCGCTGGGCGCCAGCCCCAGGGCCATGGAGGCCTTCCGCTCGGCCGCCGATCACCTCGAAATCTATCCCGAAGGGTCCTCGAAAATCCTGCGCACGGCTTTGGCCGAAGTGCATGGCATAGACCCTGACCGCATCGTCTGCGGCAATGGCTCGGACGACCTGCTGCACCTGCTGGCCCAGACCTATCTTGGCGAAGGCGACGAGGCGGTGATGAACCGCTACGGCTTCTCGGTCTATCCGATCATCACCAAGGCCGCCGGTGCCGGGATCGTCATGGTCGAGGAGACCGATTACACGGCCGATGTCGATGCGCTCTTGGCCGCTGTGACGGAGAAGACCAAGGTCGTCTGGCTGGCCAATCCCAATAATCCCACCGGCACCTATCTCAGCGATGCCGAGGTGCGGCGGCTGCATGCCGGCCTGCGCCCCGACATTCTTCTCGTCATTGACAGCGCCTATGCCGAATATGTCACCGCCGCCGATTATTCGGTGGGACTGGACCTGGTGGGCGAGGCGGACAATGTCGTCATGGTCCGCACCTTCTCCAAGATGGGGCTGGCCGCCGCCCGCATCGGCTGGATGGTGGGCCCGGCCCATGTAGTCGACGCCATCAACCGCATCCGCGGTCCTTTCAATGTCAATCTGCCCGCGCAACTGGCAGGAGCGGCCGCGACCCGCGACGTGGACTTCACGGCGCGCCTCAAAGAGCACAATGCCAGGTGGCGCGACTGGCTGACGGCCGAACTGCATTCGAATTACATGCGCGTCGTGCCTAGCCAGGCCAATTTCATCATGGTGCTGTTTCCCGATGCCGACTTCGCCGCCAAGGCCTTCGAGACCCTGCGCGAGCGCGGGCTGATCGTGCGCGAAATCGGCCCCTCCTACGGCATCCCCAACGGCTTGCGCATTTCCATCGGTTCCGAGGAGGCCATGCGCGGCGTCGCCGGCATTCTCAAGGCATTGGTCAAGATCTCATGAGCGTTCACTTCCGCAAACTCGCCTTGATCGGTATCGGACTGATCGGCTCCTCCATTGCGCTGGCAGCGCGGCGGCAGGGGCTGGTCGAGGTGATTTCCATATCGACCCGCAAACAGGAAACGCTCGACGAAGCGCGGGAACTGGGGCTGGGCGATATCTACACGCTTGACGCCGCAGAGGCGGTGCGCGGTGCCGACCTCGTCATCATCTGCACCCCCGTGGGCGCTTATGAAAGCGTGATGAAGACCATTGCGACGGCGCTGGAGCCGGGCGCCATCCTCTCCGATGTCGGTTCGGTCAAGGGCCATGTGGTCAAGACGCTGGCCCCGCTGATCCCGGCCAATGTGAGTTTCATTCCCGGCCACCCGCTGGCCGGCACCGAGCATTCAGGCCCCTCCGCCGGCTTCCCCGAACTCTTCGCCGGCCGCTGGTGTGTGCTGACGCCGGGACCCGAAGTTGACCCAGCCCAGACCGAAAAACTCGCCGCCTTCTGGCGCGCCATGGGCAGCCAGGTCGAGAGCATGGATGCTGGTCATCACGACATGGTGCTGGCCATTACCAGCCACATCCCGCACCTGGTCGCCTACAATATCGTGGGCACGGTGGCCGATCTCGAAGCCAGCACGCAGTCCGAAGTCATCAAGTTCTCGGCCTCGGGCTTCCGTGATTTCACCCGCATCGCCGCCTCCGACCCGGTCATGTGGCGCGACGTGTTTCTGACCAACCGTGATGCAGTGCTCGAAATGCTCGGCCGGTTCCTGGAAGACCTGTCATCCCTGCAGCGCTCGGTGCGCATGGGCGACGGGCCGGCGCTCGAAGCGCTCTTCACCCGCACCCGCGCCATTCGCCGCTCGATCATCTCAGCCGGGCAGGAAACCGCCGCTCCTGATTTCGGTCGCCCGCATGAAGCTCCGCCGGCGCCTGAAACGCCCTTCGTGCGCGAGCACGGCGGCGGGGACGATGCCTAGAACAGCGGCGGCACCGCAGCGATCGGCAGCAGGCCGGAGAATACCGCGCCGGCCCGGAAATTGAGCTGGTTGGCATGTGAGCCATCCGGCCGTGGCGTGCCCAGGACCAGCGTACGCCAGGGCTCTTCGAGCATGGGGCCGATGCGCTCGGCAACACCGGTCGAGGTGATGGCAAGTTCGCCATCGAGCTGCCCCTGCGGATCGAGCCGCATTTCACCGCTGGCATCGAGGGTCGAGGTGGCGTCGGTCCCATGGATTGAGACGACATTGAGCTTGCCGCCGGCCTGCTGCATGGCCTGCAAAAGCATGGGATCGCCCCAGTTTCTGACATCGTCGGGCAGACCGGACAGCTCCAGTTGCACTTCCGCATTGGTGTCCGTCAACGTCAGGCCGGGCCATGCGACAGTATCGGCGCGGGCATAGAGCGCCAGCGACGCCAGATGCCGCTCGGCATCGTGCTGGTCGGGCATGTCGAACAGGTGCACCTCGGCCAGCGGGCTCTGCGCGATCACTACATTGCCGAACAGCGTATCGGACCAGACCAGGTCGGCGCCCGATACCGAGGCGCGGGCAATGCGCCAATTGTCGAGCCGCACGCTGGCTTCGAGCCGTGACCAGGCCACCGCATGGCGCGTCCCGGTGAAGCTGTCGCTCAGTTGCAGCGGCCCCAGCGCCGAAGCCAGCACATGGAAGGGCGCATAGACGCGGATGCTGGCGCGGATGCCGGGCACGTCCAAGGCGATGTCGCCGCTGACGATATGGGCCTGCCGGCAATCGACATCGAAGCGGAAGGGGAAGCCGCTCACATTGAGCCCCTCGCAGGTCACGCCGGGGGTTGCGTTCCCGTCGGCCTGCGCCAAAGCCTCGACATTCTGCCGGACCAGGCCGGACAGGACGAACCAGGCCACGCTCCACAGCACGATCACGGCGACCACGACGCCGCCAAGAATGATGATTCGCTTCTTCATGGGCGGCACTCTTACCCGTGCTGGCGGCGAGACTAAAGCACCATCGGATGGCCGTTATCGTTCATCGGCGGTAAATCCGGGTGGCTCTAGAATTGCATGGCTTCTAGACGAGACAGGGCAGTTGCCTCACGAGGCAGGCTTGCCTAGGTTTCTGTTCAGGTTATGGCGATGCAAGATACGGACACTACAGCGACCCATTGGGTCTTCGGCTACGGTTCCCTCATCTGGAATCCGGGCTTTGCTCATGTCTCGGCGCAGCAGGGCCTGCTCAGGGGCGCCCATCGCAGCCTGTCCATCGTCTCCCACCATCACCGCGGCACGGTCGAGCAACCCGGCCTGGTCTTCGGGCTGACGCGCGGCGGCTCCTGCCGGGGCATGGTGTTCGAAGTGGCCGATACGGATTGGCCCCAGGTCTATGCCTATCTGCAGGAGCGCGAGCAGGTGACATCGGTCTATCGCGACGTGATGCGCCCGGTGCATCTGGCCGATGGCCGCCTGGTCGGCGCCCTGGCCTTCCTCGTCGACGAGCGGCACGAGCAGTTCGCCGGCCGGCTGAGCCTCGAGCAGCAACTTGCCATGGTGCGGGCGGGCGTAGGCCTGTCGGGCCGCAATATCGACTATGTCCTCAACACCGCCCGGCACCTGCGCGAACTGGGCATTCGCGACCGGCAGTTGATGGCGCTGGCCGATATGCTGGCGAGCGACGACGTAGCCGCCGCCTAGAGCGTTTCCAGCAAAAGTGGCAACGGTTTTGCGGTTCGGAAACGCGACAAGCAAGACTAGAGCGACAACCGCCCGCCCTCACCCACACAATTGGCCCGCGCGCCATACTCGATGACGCGGCCCTCGATGATCCCGGCAATGCGCAACATGCCCGGCGATGGCCGTCCCGGCTGGCGCAACATGGGATTGGGCAAAGCCGTCACCAGCAATGTTGCCGTGCGCCAGTCGAGATTCTGCGGTTCAATGCCAAAGGCGCGCCGCGCCCCGGCCACCACGCCGAACTGCCCCTCCGGGCCCCATTCGGCGATATTGAGGTAGATTTCCATGATGCGCTTCTTGGGCAGCACTAGGTCGATATAGAGCGCCAGCGGCACTTCCAGCGCCTTGCGTACAACGCTCTGCCCGTTCCAGAGAAAGAGGTTCCGCGCCACCTGCATGGTGATGGTGGAGGCGCCGCGCGCATCCTCCCCGGCCATGAAATTCTCGACCTCGTCGCGCAGGGCGCCGAAATCGACACCCCAATGCCGGCAGAACTGGCCATCCTCGGAGAGGATGACCGATGCCTTGAGCCGGTCGGAAATATTGCCGATATCGCGCCATTCCCGATCCACCGGCCTCCCGGTGAGGTAGCGCTGCAGCATGGGCACCGAGACCGGATCGACGAACAGATAGACCGGCGTCAGCACGATGGGGATGGTGATGAGCGCAGCCAGGGCAAAAGCCACGGGCCTGAGAATCCGCCATATGCCCGTGGATTTGCGCCGTCTTGCCATACCCTTCCATAGCCGCAGCGCTGCCAATCATCCAGCCCTCGACGCGACGCCGCGTCCCCTTGCCGCCGCAGTGGCAAACGGCTAGCAACAAGCCATGTATGACTTCTCCGCCGACATCGCCGATTGCGCCAAAGCCGTGGAAGCGGCGCTGGCCCGACAGCTCGGCGCGGAGCCGCTTTCCGGCCCTGGCCCCGCGCCGGCCAGACTGGTCAGCGCCATGCGCCACGGCAGCCTCGATGGCGGCAAGCGCCTGCGCCCCCTGTTGGTGCGGCAGGCTGCAGCCATCTTCAACATCCCCAGCGCGCAGGCCCTGCCGGCCGGGCTCGCGGTGGAGATGATCCACTGCTATTCGCTTGTTCATGACGACCTGCCCGCCATGGACAATGACGACCTGCGTCGCGGCCGCCCCACGGTGCACAAGGCCTATGACGACGCCACCGCCATCCTGGCCGGCGACGCCCTGCTGACCCATGCCTTTGGCCTGCTGGCCGACCCCGCTAGCCACCCCGACCCGGCCGTGCGCATTGCGCTGGTGGCCGAACTGGCCACCGGATCCGGCGCCGGCGGCATGGTCGGTGGGCAGATGCGCGATATCGAGGGCGAGGCAGCCGGCCTCTCCGCCGATGAGATTTCCACCATGCAGGCGATGAAGACCGGTGCGCTGATCCGCGCCAGCGTTCGCATGGGCGCCATTCTGGGCGGCGCCGATGCGCGGGCACTGTCGGTGCTCACCCTCTATGCCGAACTGGCCGGCCGCGCCTTCCAGCTCGCCGACGACATTCTCGACGTCACCGCCACATCAGAAGCCATGGGCAAGGCCACCGGCAAGGACGCCGCGCTGGGCAAGCAGACCCTGGTGGCGACGCTCGGTCTCGAAGGGGCGCAGGCCCGATTGAACCAGACGGTCAATGAGGCATTGTCCGCTCTGCGCACCTTCGGCCCCAAGGCCGACGGACTGCGCGCCACCGTGCGCTATTTCGCCAGCCGGGAGAACTGAGCTTGGCCATTCTCGCCAGCGTCAATATCGGCCAGCCGCACCCCATTCCGGGCAAGAGCGGCAAGACCGGCATCTACAAGACCCCTGTGGAGGGCGACGTGGCCATCACCCGTCAGGGCGTCGCCGGCGATGCCGTGATGGATAGCAAGCATCACGGCGGGCGGGACCAGGCAGTCTATCTCTATTTCGCCGATGACTATGCCTGGTGGTCGAACGAACTGGGCCGGGACATCGCGCCGGGCACATTCGGCGAAAATCTGACCATCGGCGGTGTCGAAGGCCGCCAGGTTGCCGTGGGCGATCGCTTCACCATCGACAAGGCAGTGCTCGAGGTCACCTCCCACCGCACGCCCTGCAATGTCTTCGCCCTGCGCATGGGCGACCCCAAATTCGTCCGCCGTTTCCACCAGGCGGGGCGACCGGGCGCCTATTGCCGCGTCATCACCGAGGGCGCCGTGCATGCCGGCCAGCCGGTGCGCTATGCACCCTTTGCCGGCGAGCGCACCACCGTGGCCGAACTGATGGCCCTCGATGGCATACGCGACCCCGATCCTGCCATTCTCCGCCGTGCCCTCATGGCACCCGTCCACTACAAGATGCGCGCTGATTTCGAAGAGAAGCTGGCCCGACTGTTCTAGCGAGTTACCGATGAGCCTTGCCTCCGTCCAGGCCGACCTGGCCGCCCGTGCCCCTGACCTCTCGGTCATCGTCACCGATGCGTCCACCGCCACCGTGCAACTGGCGGCCGAAGTCCATGGTGTCGAGCCGGGCCAGATCGCCAAGACGCTCTGCATCCGCGTCAAGGACGAGGAATTCCTGCTGGTGACGCGTGGCGATGCGCGGCTGGACAACCAGAAATCCAAATCCGCCTTTGGCGGTCGCCCGCGCATGCTGGGCGCCGAGGACGTGCTGCGCCTCACCAGCCATCAGGTGGGCGGCGTCTGCCCCTTCGGCCTGCCCTCACCTCTGCCGATCTTTCTCGACGTGTCGCTCAAGGTCTATGACCTTGTGATCCCGGCCGGCGGCTCGACCCATGCCTCGGTCAGGCTCAGCGTCGACCGGCTGGCCGAGCTCTGCGGCAACAAATGGGCCGATGCCTGCCTGCCGCCGGGTGAAGCCGCCGCTAGCTGAGGTTGCCGGTCAGCGCCAGCGCCACCAGCACCAGCAGCAGCATGCCGACCCAGAACCATCGCCGCGGCGACGACTGGAAGGGCGTGAACAGCCGCCGGAAGAAGTTGCTCATTCAGCCGCCGTCTTCTGGCCGGAACCAAACTTGCGCTCGATATAGTCGGCCACCATCGCCTTGAACTGGTCCGCCACGTCGGCGCCGCGCAAAGTGGCGACCTTTTCACCATCGACGAAGACAGGCGCGGCCGGCGTTTCGCCGGTGCCCGGCAGCGAAATGCCGATATCGGCATGCTTGCTTTCGCCCGGCCCGTTGACGATGCAGCCCATGACAGCCACCGACAGTGTCTCGACCCCCGGATAGCGCTCGCGCCATTCCGGCATCGAGACATTGAGATGGTCCTGGATTTCCTTGGCCAGCGTCTGGAACGTGGTCGAAGTGGTGCGACCGCAACCGGGGCATGCCGCCACCACCGGCAGGAATTGGCGGAAGCCCATCGTCTGCAGCAATTCTTGAGCCACCTTGACCTCGGTGGTGCGATCCCCGCCCGGCTCGGGCGTCAGCGAAATGCGGATCGTGTCGCCAATACCCTGCTGCAGCAATATGCCCAAAGCGGCCGAGGAGGCGACGATGCCCTTCGACCCCATGCCCGCCTCGGTCAGGCCCAGATGCAGCGCATAGTCGCAGCGCGCGGCCAGGTCCTGATAGACCGCGATGAGATGCTGGACGTCGCTGACCTTGGTGGAAAGGATGATCTTGTCTCTTCCCATACCCAGTTCTTCGGCGCGCTTGGCCGAGAGCAGGGCCGACTGGATGATCGCCTCGCGCTGGACGGCGGCGGCGGAAATGGGCGCCGCGGAAGCTGCATTCTCGTCCATCAGCCTGGTCAGCAATTCCTCGTCGAGCGATCCCCAGTTCACCCCGATGCGCACCGGCTTGTCATAGCGATTGGCAATGTCGATCAGTGTCGAGAATTGCGTGTCGCGCTTGGCCTTGAAGCCGACATTGCCTGGATTGATGCGATACTTCGCCAACGCTTCGGCGCAGGCCGGGTGATCGGTCAGCAGCTTGTGGCCGATATAGTGGAAGTCGCCCACCAGCGGCACTTCATAGCCCATGAAGGCGAGGCGATCGCGGATGACCGGCACGGCGGCCGCTGACTCGTCGCGATCCACCGTGATGCGCACGATTTCCGACCCGGCCCGCGCCAGTTGCATGACCTGCTTGACGGTCGCATCGATATCGGCCGTATCGGTATTGGTCATCGACTGGACCACCACGGGAGCGCCGCCGCCGACCGTGACGCCACCGACATTGACACCTACCGATTGCCTGCGCATTGCCGGGCCAGCCATGGAAACACCTCTGGAGTTCTGAGGGAGAAATAAGCCCCTAAGGGTAATGGCGCAATGTTTCTCGATTGTGTCGAACAGACGCGGGGCTAAAGCGTGGCGCATCTTGAACGTGCGCCGACAGGGACCATCTATGGACCATGTTCAAGATGTTCCTCCCCCGCCTCATCCTGTTCCGCAAGGAAGTCGTCCAGCTCTGGCACGCCTTCTTCGCACCTGAGACGCCGCTCTATCTCAAGGCGGCAACGCTGTTCGTGGCCTTCTACCTGGTCAATCCGCTCGACATCATCCCCGATGTCATTCCCCTGCTCGGCTGGGTCGACGACATGATCCTCGTGCCGCTGATGGTGGGTTGGATCGTCAGCCGTCTGCCGCGCCCGGTCTATGCCGGCAAGTATGGCAAGACAGTCGATGGCCGCGCGCGGCGCCTTTAGCCGCGCCCCGTTGATTTGACAAAGCGCGCCATATGGCCATGATGCGGCCCATGAGCCGGTTTTTTGCTGCCACACGCCTATTTGAAAGTCGCCTTCGCAAGGCAGGCTGATCGCCTGGTGTTGCTACCTGCCTGACGGGCAAGAGCGGCACCAGGACTGCATCGCATCCCTCCCAAAACCCTGAGCATGCTCCCCATGCCTCCGCGCATGGCGATGACGCATGCCGTCTCGAAGGCGAAAACCATGACGTTCAAATATTCCGTGACCCTGCCCATCAGCGGCGGCGACAAGTTGCGCCGCTTCCGCGAATGGGCCGACCGGCACCTGCCGGAGATGAGCTACAGCCTGCCGCCGCAGACCCCGATCAAGACCGAGACCATGACGGTGCGCCTGCTCTGTCTCGAAGATCGCGCCCGCGTGCTGCAGACGCTCGCCAGTACCCCATTGCAATGAGCCGGAAAGGAGGACGACGTCATGCGCAGCCTGCGCTACTGCAAATCCTGCTCTGGCCCCCGTCCACGGGCAGCCCGCCGCTGTCCCTGGTGCCACAGGGACTATGGCAGCCAGCCATCCAGGGTTGAACCCTTGTTCGCCAACCATGGTGGGCCGAGCACCGGGTCCACCATGCCCTCAGGAAGGCAGGAGAACCGATGACCACCATTTCTCTGTCCGATTGGGGCCAGTCGCCCCAAATCCTGGTGGGCGAAAACGAGCATCGTCTGCTGACGGCCACGGCGCTGACCAATATCGGCGCCGATGCGGAGCGCACCGATTTCCTGCTCTACGAGCTGGATCGGGCGCAGATCGTGCGGGATGCCCTGTTGCCACCCGATGTCGTCCGCATCGGCAGCATCGTGCGCTACAGGCCGCTGCCGGGTGACGAACGCACGGTCAAGCTCATCGTACCGCAGGACGATGAGCCCGGCGGCGCCTACCGGCTTGCCGTCACCTCGGTGCATGGCGCAGCCCTGCTGGGGCTACGACCCGGCCATGTGATGGCGTGGTTGGAGCCCGATGGCAAAATGCAGCGCCTGAGGGTGTTGCAGGTTACCAATCCACCGCCGGCTGACGACGCCGGACCGAGCGCGGCCTAGACACGCAGGGAAGGCCCGGAGCAATCCGGGCCTTTGTGCCTGCTGCCATGTCCTGACGCGGCGTCCATCCAGTTTCTGCGCGCAAGGAGGGTACCCATGCGCAAATACTGGATCGCGGTCGCCTCGGCCGATCACGCCCGGCGCGGCAAGGCGGGCGGTTTCATGCAGGTCAACCACGGCAAGGCCGCCCCACTGCGCCGTATCACTGCGGGCGACGGCGTGGTCTATTATTCCCCCACCGAGATTTTCGGCACCAAGAACCGCCTGCAATCCTTCACCATCATCGGACTGGTGCAGCCGGGCGAGATCTATGCCGGCGAGATGGGCAACTGGGTCGCCCACCGGCGCGACGTCACGTATTTCGATGCCGCCGAAGCCCCCATCGCGCCCCTGCTGGACCAGCTCGACTTCACCAGGGGCAGGACCAACTGGGGCTATCAGATGCGTTTCGGCCTGTTTGAAATCAGCGCGCATGACTTCGGCCTCATAGCCAGTGCCATGGGCGTTCCGCCGGAGGCCCTCTCCAACTGAAAGAGAGGCCCGGATCGCTCCGGGCCTTCTGTTATTCGAACCGGACCAGCAGGTCCTTGGCGTCGATCTGGTCGCCCGGCTTGATCAGCAATTCGGCGACCACGCCATCCACTTCGGCATGGAGCGCGGTTTCCATCTTCATGGCTTCAATGGAACACAGCACGTCGCCCGCCGTGACGTGCTGGCCTTCCTTGACGGCCAGGGTCGAGATGACGCCCGGCATGGGTGCGCCGACCTGCTTGGCATCACCAGGCACCGCCTTGGCCCGCACCTTGACCTCGCCGACCTTGAGGCGATCCGGCACGAGGATGGTGCGCGGCTGGCCATTGAGGTCGAAGAAGACGCGCACTTCGCCCTTTTCGTTGGTCGGGGCACGGCCGAGATAGGTCACGACCAGCGTCTTGCCCTTCTCGATATCGACCAGCAGTTCGTCACCCTCTTCCAGCCCATAGAAATAGACCGGGGTCGGCAGCACTTCGGTCGGCCCATAGCGATCCTGGGTCTTTTCGAAATCGGCATAGACCTTGGGATACATGAGATAGGAGGCAAGCCGGAAATCGTCGATGTCGTGGCCAACCTCGTCGGCCACCTTCTTGCGCTCGGCCTCGAGATCGACCGGCTTGAGATAGGAGCCCGGCCGCTCGGTCAGTGGCGTACGGCCCTTGAGCACTTTCTTCTGCAGCTCCTTGGGGAAGCCGCCCGGCGGCTGGCCGAGATCACCGGCAAAGAAGCCCACCACCGAGTCCGGGAAGGCGATGTCGCGCTTGGGATCTTCCACTTCGGCACGGGTCAGCCCGGCCGAAACCATGGCCAGGGCCATGTCGCCAACAACCTTGGAGCTGGGCGTGACCTTGACGATATCGCCGAACATCTGGTTGACATCGGCATAGGTCTGGGCGACCTCGTGCCAGCGGGTTTCCAGCCCCAGCGAACGCGCCTGCTCCTTGAGGTTGGTGAACTGACCGCCCGGCATTTCGTGCAGGTAGACCTCCGATGCCCCGCCCTTGAGGTCGCTCTCGAAGGCGCGATACTGCGTGCGCACTGCTTCCCAATAGAACGAAATCTGGCGGATCGCCTTGGCATCGAGCTCAGGATCGCGCTCGCCGCCGGCCAGGGCCGCGACGATCGAGCCGAGCGTTGGCTGGCTTGTGGTGCCGCTCAGCGCATCCATGGCCGCGTCGATGGCATCGACCCCCGCTTCCACCGCCGCCAGCACCGTGGCCGAAGCCGCGCCCGACGTGTCATGGGTGTGGAGGTGGATCGGCAGGTCCACTTCCTGCTTCAGTGTCGCAATGAGCGTCTTGGCCGCGGCGGGCTTCAGCAGCCCCGCCATGTCCTTGAGACCAAGCACATGCGCCCCGGCCTTTTCCAGCTCCTTGGCCAGCCCGACATAGTATTTGAGGTCATACTTGGACCGTTCCGGATCGAACAGGTCGCCGGTATAGCAGATGACACCCTCTGCCACCTTGCCTTCCTCGATGACGGCATCGAGCGAGACCCGCATATTCTCGACCCAGTTCAGGCAGTCGAACACGCGGAAGATATCGACGCCGCCGGCAGCCGCCTGCTTGACGAAAAACTTGACGACATTGTCGGCATAATTGGTGTAGCCGACGCCATTGCTGCCGCGCAGCAGCATTTGCGTCAGGATATTGGGCGCCCCTTCGCGCACCTTGGCCAGGCGCTCCCACGGATCCTCGTTGAGGAAGCGCATGGAGACGTCGAACGTGGCGCCACCCCAGCATTCCAGCGAGAACAGTGCAGGCAAGCCGCGCGAATACGCCTGGGCAATCCGCGTGATATCGAACGAGCGCATGCGGGTGGCCAGCAGGCTCTGATGCGCATCGCGCATCGTCGTATCGGTGAAGAGCACCCGGCTTTGCGCCTTCATCCATTTGGCCAGCCCCGCCGGCCCGTCGCGGTCGAGAATCTGCCGGCTGCCTTCGATCGTTGCCAGCGGCGGGAACTCCGGCACGACCGGCGCCGCCGCATCGGCCGGCGGCCGGGGCCGGTCGCGCACCTCAGGATGGCCGTTGACCGTCACATCGGCGATGTAGCTCAGCAGCTTGGTCGCACGATCCTTGCGCGGCTTGAAGTTAAACAGCTCCGGCGTCGTATCAATGAAACGCGTCGTATAGCGGCTCTCGACGAAGTCGGGGTGCGTGATGATGTTTTCGAGAAAGGCCAGGTTGGTCGCCACGCCGCGGATGCGGAATTCACGCAGGGCGCGATGCATGCGGGCAATGGCCTCTTCGGCCGACGGCGCCCAGCAGGTGACTTTTTCGAGGAGCGGATCGTAGAACCGGGTGATGACCGCGCCAGCATAGGCCGTGCCGCCATCGAGGCGCACGCCGAAACCGGTAGCGCCGCGATAGGCGGTAATGCGGCCATAGTCGGGAATGAAATTCTGCTCAGGGTCCTCGGTCGTCACGCGGCACTGGATGGCATTGCCGTTGAGCCGGATCTGCTCCTGCAGCGGAACGCCCGATTCCGGCGTACCGATCACCGCGCCATCCAACAGGTGGATCTGCGCCTTGACGATGTCGATGCCGGTCACTTCCTCGGTGACCGTATGCTCCACCTGGATGCGCGGATTGACCTCGATGAAGTAGAATTTGTCGGTATCGGCATCCATCAGGAATTCGACCGTGCCGGCGCCGCGATAGTTGGCGGCCTTGCCCAGCCGTACCGCCGCGTCGGTCAGATCCTTGCGCACCTTGTCGCTGAGATAAGGCGCGGGCGCGCGTTCAACCACCTTCTGGTTGCGCCGCTGCACCGAGCAGTCGCGCTCGTAGAGATGGACGAGATTGCCGTGGTCGTCGCCGATCAGCTGCACCTCGACATGGCGGGCGCGCTCGACCAGCTTTTCGAGATACATCTCGTCCTTGCCGAAGGCCGCTTTGGCCTCGCGCTTGCCTTCGCTGACTTCACTCAGCAGCGACTTCTCATCCATGATGCGGCGCATGCCGCGCCCGCCGCCACCCCAGCTCGCCTTGAGCATCAGCGGATAGCCGATCTCGGCGGCGAGTTTCTTGATCTGCTCCGGGTCGTCCGGCAGCGCATCGGTGGCCGGCACGACCGGCACATTGCTCGATATCGCCATGTTGCGCGCCGCGACCTTGTTGCCCAGGTCGCGCATGGTCTGCGCCCGCGGTCCGATGAAGATGATGCCGGCATCCTCGCAGGCATCGGCGAATTCCGGGCTCTCCGACAGCAGGCCATAGCCGGGATGAATGGCATCGGCGCCCGAAATGCGGGCGATGCGGATATATTCGTCGATCTGGAGATAGGCTTCGACCGGACCCTTGCCCTTGCCGATCAGATAGGCCTCGTCGGCCTTGAAGCGGTGCAGCGCCAGCTTGTCTTCTTCGGCATAGGCAGCCACCGTCTTGAGCCCGAGCTCATTGGCGGCACGGAATACGCGAATGGCGATTTCACTGCGGTTAGCGACGAGGATTTTCTTGATGGGCATATTTGGCCGTCCGAGCAGGAGGGGTTTGGGACCCTGGCGGGTCCGGCTCAGGTATAGAGACGGCTGGGGACGGTTGCCCGTCCAACCGTCGAATGGAAAGTCTATGTGCGGCTCAGGTGGCCCGCGAGATGGCTCATGTCGTAGCCGGCCTCGGCCGCCTCCCGAATGATCTCGCTGGCCTCCATCTCGCCTGCCTGGCTCAGCGCCCAGAGCGTGGTGGAGCGCGTTCCGGAACGGCAGAAGCAGAAGACCGGACCCGCGCTCCCCTCGAGCACGGATTTGGTCTTCTCTACCATGTCGGGCGAAACCCCCTCGCGGCCGAGCGGAATGGCATAATAATCAAGGCCGGCCGCTTTGGCGGCAGCCTCGATTTCGGCACCATCAGGCTGGTCCGGTGATTCCCCGTCCGGGCGGTTATTGACGATGGCGACGAAACCGGCGGCTTTGAGCGCAGCGACGTCCTCGGGCTGAATCTGTCCCGAAACACTGACGTGATCGTTGATCCGCTTCAAATCCAAGTCATTACTCCCG